>JBKQSL010000065.1:0-3998 GCA_052143655.1 Streptosporangiaceae bacterium
GGACGGACAAACCTCTGGTGTGCCAGTTGTTCTGCCAAGAGCACGGCTGGTTGGCTACGTTTGGAAGGGATAACCGCTGAAAGCATCTAAGCGGGAAGCTCGCCTCAAGATTAGGACTCCCTCAGGGATAACCTGGTAAGGCCCCCAGCTAGACCACTGGGTTGATAGGCCGGAGGTGGAAGCACGGCAACGTGTGCAGCTGACCGGTACTAATAGGCCGAGTGGCTTGGCTTCTACTTTGCTCATATCCTGAGCTTGTGCTTCGCGTCCACTGTGCGGTTCCCGAGGTGCGGTCGGCCGCGCCGGATCTGGTAATCAGGCCAGGACGGCGTGGCTCCTGACATCTCCATAGAGTTTCGGTGGCCATGGCGAAGGGGAAACACCCGGTCCCATTCCGAACCCGGAAGTTAAGCCCTTCAGCGCCGATGGTACTGCGTGGGGGACTGCGTGGGAGAGTAGGACGCCGCCGGACATCTTTCCGCTGAGGGCCGTTACCGTGCTGGTAACGGCCCTCAGCGCGTTATGCGTTCTAGGTGTTATCCGGCGAGCAGGCAATACAGGGAGGTGGCCGCAGTGGCCGAGAGTCCGCGCGGTGCCCAGGGCAGCGCGGCGTCCGGCGGCGGCCGTTCCGGCAGTGCTGGCGGCGGCCGGGCCAGCGGTGACCGGGCCAAGGGTGGTCAGGCCAGGCGCGGCCGGGCGGGTAGCGCCGGGCGCGGAGCCGACGGCGGCGGGGCTCGCGATGCCCGGCCAGCCGCCGGGCGGTCCGGCGGCTGGCCGGTCGGACCGCGTTCTGGCGGCGCCTCGGGTAACCGGCAGGGAGGCGGCCGTTCTGGCGGCGCCTCGGGTGAGCGGCCGGGAAGCGGCGGCCCGGGCGGCTGGTCCGGCGGGCCGCGCTCCGGAGGCAGCGCTGCGGGTGGCGGCCGGGCTGGCGGTGCCAGTGCTGGTGGCCGTGGTCGTTCCGGCGGCGGTGCCGGAAGCTGGTCGGACGGGGCCCGGTCCGGCGGCAGCATCGCCGGTAGCCGGGGGAGCGGCGGCCGGGATGGGGGTAGCGGGGGGTCCGGCGGGGCCCGGTCTGGTGACGCCGTGAGCGGTCGGCCATCCGGCGGCCGTGCTGGCGGAGCGGCCGCCGGACGTCCGGGTAGCCGAGGCCGTTCCGGCGGCGCTGGCGCAGGCTGGTCCGGCGGATCGCGCCCTGGCGGCAGTACTGCGGGTGGCGGGTCTGGCAGCGCTGCGAGGAGCAGCCGGGATTCCGGCCGCGGTCGCTGGACGGAGGGCGGCGCGGGCTCCGGCGCGGCCAGGGACGGCCGGGCTGGCCGCGACCGGCCGGACGACGGTGCGGACTCACCCGGTGGCCGTCACGGAACCGGCGAGAGGCCCTGGCGCGGTGGCGCAGGCCCCGGAGCGCCCGCAGGCGGCGCTCGAGGGACTGGCCGTGACCGGCCGGAGGGCTCGGCCGGCGGGCGCGCGGGATACGCCCGCCCGGCGCCGCGTAACGCTGACGGCGGCCCGGACGGCGGCTATAGCGGAGCAGGCCGGCCGCGTGGCGCAGACTTCCAGCGTCCCGGCGGCTCTGGGCATGATCGCCGGGGTCCGCGGGAGGCCGAGGCAGGTGACTACCGCCCTGGCCGGTCCCGGGCGGGCGGGGCGTCGGGTGACTACGGCCCCGGCCGGTCCCGTGCTGGCGGGGCATATCGCAACGGCGCCGAGGGTGCCAGTGCTCGGTCCGGCGGGCCACGGTCCGATCGGCGCTGGCCGGACCAGCCACCGGGTAGCCGGACGTTCTCCGGCCGCGACCGGGCTCGCGGAGCTCAGGACAGCCCGGCGCAGTACGGGCGGGAAGGCCGGTCACGGCCCAGTCCCGGGCGGGACGAAGACCGCGGGCCGGCCGGCGGCCGCCGGGCAGACGGCCCTGGCGCGGCGCGCGGCTACGGCGGTCAGCGCACGAACCGCGACCGGACCGGCGGGGAAACCTCGTCCCGGCCCGGCCGCCCCGAGACAGCCGGTGACGGCGGAAGCTGGCGCCAGGTCGGCCCCGGCCGGCCGGCCCGCGGCGACCGCGGCACCGACTCATTCTCTGGCGGAACGCGGTCCTGGCGGCCGGGCGGCCACGGCGAGCACGGCGGCCCTGAGCGCCGCGGGGCGGAGCGCGGCGGTCCCGAGCGCGGCGGTCCCGAGCGCGGCGGGGCGGAGCGTGCCGACTCTGAGCGCGGGCGTCCTGAGCGCGGCGGCCGAGCGCGCGGCGGCGCCGAGCGCGGCGGCTACGACCGTGGTGACCGGGAGTCCGGCAGGTACGGACGGCCTGCGTCAGCGGGCGGCTCGCGTTCTGGCGAGCGGCCGCAGTATCCCCGGTCAGCTGGCCGCCTGCCCGGCACGGACCGTCCGGATCAGCGGGGCGGCGCGGGTCCGAGCAGGCCTGGCGCGGACTGGCGCAGTGCGCGCCAGGACAGCCGCGGCTCGCGTCCGGGCGGGCGCGATGGCCGCGGTGCGCGCGCCGGCCGCCCCGCCCCTGACTGGCGCGCCCCTGAACGTCGCGGTCCCGGCACTCTGCGCCCGGTCGAGGCCAGGGCCCAGCGGCTGGAAGTCCCGGCCGAGATCGCGGCGGACCAGCTAGATCCCGAGGCGCGGGCCGAGCTGCGCACGCTGCCCGGCGATCTGGCCGAGGCGGTGGCACGCCTGCTGGTCGCCGCCGGGACCGAGGATGACCCGGACCGGGCCTACCAGTACGCCCAGGCGGCCCGCGGGCTGGCCGCGCGGGTCGGCATCGTCCGCGAGACCGCGGGCATTGCCGCCTACCAGGCAGGCCGCTGGAGCGACGTCCTGGCCGAGCTGCGGGCCGCCCGGCGGCTGACCGGCCGGGACAGCTACCTGCCGATGATGGCCGACTCCGAGCGCGCCCTGGGCCGGCTCGACCGGGCACTGGACCTGGTGACCGGCCCCGACGCGCAGCGAGCCAGCCGGGATCTCCGGATCGAGCTGCGGATCGTTGAATCCGGTATCCGCCGCGACCAGGGCCTGGCCGATGCGGCCGTGGTCAGCCTGCAGATCCCGGAGCTGACCGACGGCAGGCTCCAGGCTGGCTCCGCGCGATTGTTCTACGCCTACGCCGACGCGCTGCTGGACGCCGGCCGCGACGACGAGGCCCGCGACTGGTTCGCCCGGGCCGCCGCCGCCGATACGGCCGGCGAGACCGACGCGGCCGAGCGGCTGGATGAGCTCGACCCGTTCACGTTCGCTGATCTGGAAAGCGACGCTGACCTGGAAAGCGACGCTGGCTCGGACGACGCCGACTCAGATGATGGCGACTCAGATGATGGCGACTCAGATGATGGCGACTCAGATGATGGCGACTCAGATGATGGCGACTCAGATGATGGCGGGAGCGAGCTGAAAAGCGCCGCCGAAAAGGGCGCCGATGTTAAGTACGGCGCCGCTGACGTGCAGGACGACGACGGCGGGAGGAAAAAGGGCGCCGCCGACCTGAGTGGCGGCGCCGAGCCCGAGACCGGCGACGACGAACGGGAACATGGCGCCGATCTGGAAAGCGGCGATCTGGAGAAGGGTGCCGGTCTCAAACACGACGTCACCGCACTGGAAAAGGATGCCGACACTGGAAGCGGCGATGCCGGCGAGGAAAACGACGGCATCATCGTGCAGCAGGACGAAATCGGCGAACCCTGACAGTTTTTGTCGGCTCCAGTAGCTGTTACGGGCTTAGCGCTCGGCCGCCTTACCCTGTAGGCGAGCCAAAGCGGATGACCCGGCAGAGTCTGTCATGCCGCAGGCTCTGTCGGCCGTCGCAGTGCAGCGGAGCACGGCCACCCTGGAGGTATCGCGATGATCGAGCGCTACGTGCTGGGGCTCGAAGAGATCGACAAGACGCAGGTCGCGCTCGTTGGCGGCAAGGGCGCGCACCTGGGGGAGCTTTCGCGGATCGAAGGCATTCGCGTGCCGGCTGGCTTTTGCGTGACGACGGACGCCTTCCGGCGGATCATGACAAC
>JBKQSL010000066.1:0-21219 GCA_052143655.1 Streptosporangiaceae bacterium
GAGCCAGTTCCGGACATAGCGGGGACGCGGGCCAGCGTCACCGGGCGAACCGTGCTGCTACAGACAGCGGACCTCCAGCCGACGCTGACCGCGCTCCTGGGGTGGGCGAACTCCCGGAACCTCGTGCTGGGCGCCCCAGAGGACGTGGCGGCATGAGCGCCAGGACAGTGACAGTGAGCAGTTCGAGGCAGTCGTCGTACCGGGTCGCGGCCCTGGCCAGGGCGGAGGGGATACTGCTGTGGCGCAATCGCCTCGCGCTGCTGAACGCCGTCATCCTGCCCGCCGCCCTGGCCGGCTCGCTGAAGTCCTTCGGTGGTCTTGGCGCCAGCGGGGCCCATGACTTCGGCGCAATGCTCCTGACGGGGCTGACGGCGTTCGCGCTGCTGATTGCCGTGTACTACAACCTGGTGACGGCGATGGTGGCACGCCGCGAGGAGCTCGTGCTCAAGCGGCTGCGCACGGGCGAGGCCACCGACGGCGAGATCCTCGCGGGGACCGCCGCGCCCGCCATCGCGATCGCCTGGGCGCAGATCGCCGTGGCCGCGGTCACCGCTGCGGTGACCCGCACCGTGCAGCTGGCGCAGGTCACGACGATGCCGGCACTGTGGCTGCCGCTGGTGTTCAGCGGCCTGCTGTTCCCGCTGGCGATGCTGCCCGGGCCGCTGCGATGGGTCGCGGAGGCGCTGCCGCTGACGCCGGTGGTGGAACTGCTGCGGCTCGGCCTGACCGGAACTACTGCCGCCGCCGGTCATCACCTCGGCCTTGCCGCGAGCTTCGGCGCGGCAGCAGCCCCGGTCCTCGTGCTCGCGGCATGGACCATCGCGGGCGCATGGGCTGCGCGACGCTGGTTCCGCTGGGAACCACGGCGCTAAGCAAGCGTGACAGGCTGGAGGGATGACGGTGATGTGGCGGCGGTGGAACGAGCTGAGCGGCCCCGAGCGATACGAGTTCTGGGCCCGGGCCGGCCTGTACCTGCCGTTCGCTGTGGCGCTCTTGTACGACCTGTCCCTAGCCCGGGTGTATCAGGTGCGGGTGCCCGGCCTGGTCGTCTTCCTGCTGCTGTCCGCGGGGCAGGCGGGCGCCTGCGCCGTGCTGCTGCACGCTAGCGTGTCCCGCTACCTGGCGAGGGGACCAGCGCCGAGGCGATGGCTGGTCGCCGCCGCCATCGCGCTGACCGCGGCTGGCGTGCTGGCGGGAGCTGCCGCATTCCCGGCCTTCACCCGGCCCCCCGGCACCGCGTTCCCGGTGAGCATGCTCGTGGCCATGCTCCTCGGCGGCACGCTGACGGTGGCGCTCGCGCCGCTGCTGAGGACGCGCGCGCTGCTCGCCGTGGTGCTAGCGGGCGCGGCCGCGGCCAGCGGCATGTCCGCGAGCATCGGCCGGGCCGGCGTCGGCGCCCACGGGCAGGCGCTCGCCGGGTCATTTCTGATCTATGCCTTCTCCATCGGCGCCCTCGCTGTGGTCATCGGCCGCGTCTCGCCGGGGCAGCTGCGGATCATGTGGGAACTTGACCGGTCCCGGACCGCGCACGCCCGCCTGTCGGTCGCCGAGGAGCGGCTGCGCTTCGCCCGCGACCTGCACGACGTGCTCGGCCGGAACCTGTCCCTGATAGCCGTCCAGAGCGAGCTCGCCGCGGAGCTGGCGCGCCGGGGCGACCAGGACGCCGCCGGGCAGATGCTCCAGGTGCGCCAGGTGGCCCATGAGTCGCTGCGGGAAATGCGCGCGGTCGTCAGCGGATACCGCACCGCGGACCTCGGCACCGAGCTGGCCGGCGCGCAGGAGGTCCTGCGTTCTGCGGGGGTGAGCTGCCGCGTCATCGGCGACGCGGCGGGCCTTCCGCCTGACGTGCAGGCCGCCCTGGGCTGGGTGGTCCGCGAGGGCACCACCAACATCATCCGCCACAGCGACGCCACCGCCTGCACGATCGAGCTTCACCGCCTGGATTCCCCGGGCGCCCCGCGCGCGGTAACGCTCAGCATGGACAACGACCGCGTGCACACGCTGGACGCCGGATCTGCCGGTAACGGGCTGGCCGGGCTCGGCGAGCGGCTGGCCGGCCTGGGCGGCAGCATCACGACCGGGCATCCCCGGAACGGCCACTTCCGGCTGGAGACCAGCCTGCCTGCCTGCGGCGCCGCAGCGGTGTCGCCTGGCCCGGGCCAGCGCGGTACCGGTGTCACCGCAGAGACGCCGGCGCCGTGATCCGCGTGCTCCTCGCCGACGACGAGAACCTCATCCGCACTGCGCTGGCCTCCCTGCTGGCGATCCAGGAAGACCTGGAGGTCGTGGCCCAGGCCGCCTCCGGCGACGAGGCCTTCGCGATGGCCCGCCGGCACCGCCCGGACGTGGCCGTGCTGGATCTGCAGATGCCCGGCCTGGACGGGATCGCCGTCGCCGAGAAGCTGGTCACCGAGCTGCCCGCCTGCGGCAGCCTCATCCTCACCAGCTACGGACGGCCCGGGCATCTCAAAAGGGCCCTCGCCGCCGGCGTCCGCGGGTTCCTGCCGAAAACCGTCTCGGCCCAGGTCCTGGCCGACGTGGTACGCACCGTCCACCGTGGCGGCCGCTACGTCGACCCCGAACTCGCCGCCGACGCCATCAGCGCCGGCGACAGCCCGCTCACCCCCCGCGAAGCCGACGTCCTGGAACTCGCGGCAGGCGGCGCCCCCGTCGACGAAATCGCGAAACGCGCGGCCCTGACCCCCGGCACAGTACGCAACTACCTCTCCTCGGCCGCCGCCAAGCTCGGCGCCGCCAACCGCCACGAAGCGGTCCAGCTCGCCCGCTCCCGCGGCTGGATCTGACCGCCCACCCGACCGCATCCCCCGCACATACCGGTTTGCCGTCCCTGTCGTGATCGGGGAAGGCCAGGGCCGCAGCGAACAGACCACGCGCCCATCCGCCTCTGGGACGATCCGCCCGGCCGCCTCAGCCGCGTCGAAGCGGGCTGGGAGGATCACAATATGGGTGTTCGCCGGCTCGTCCCTGATCTCAGCAGTACGTCGCTGGAGGCGGCCAAGGGTTTCTAATGCGACGTACGACGTACTGGGACTGCGGCCGTGATGGACCACGGCTGGATCGTCACCCTGGCCGATCCCGGACGGCCGGGTGCCCAGGTCAGCCTCATGACCCACGACGCCACCGCCCCTGTCATCCCCGATGTCCCGGTTCAGGTGGATGACGTGGACGCCTGCCACGCGGCAGCGGTCCAGGCGGGCGCGGAGATTGTCTGCCCTTTGACCCTCGAGCCGTGGGACGTTCGCCGCTTCTTCGTCCGCGACCCCTGATGGACAGGTGATCAATGTGCTGAGCCACATTTAGGGCCGGGCGGCGGTACCGCGGGCTGCCGGTGCGTCTCGTTCACCGAACCACAAGCGAGAACACCTCCCGGGCGGGCAGTAGCCACCCGCCTGTCGCCTGCCGGGTGGCACAGTTTGCCGATTTCCCCTGGTCAAGCGGCACAGGATGCGCAACGGTGCCGGCCAGCCCGTACCGGGGTTGAGACATTCATTTCCTGCTGGGAAGCGACCGTCATGTGCAGGGTAGCCCGGACGGGAACCCTGGGTGCGGCGACGTGCCTGTGGTCAGCCTAAGACCTGGTGCAGCGTTTCGGCGGTCACGGCGCGGGCCGTCCAGGCCTTGACCTGGCTGTCCGACGCTACACCTCAAAAAGGTCGCTGGCCTTGTCCACCCTGAACGCGCGGCGGAACCAGCCGTTCAGGGTGTCCAGGTCCGTGCACGACTCGATCAGCTCACGCGACCTCTCGTCGACGTCGATGCCGCGCTGCTCGAAGACCACGAGGATGTCTTCGGCCTTGCCGCTGGCCTTGCCTCGGGCCTCGCCTTCGGCGCGGAGCATTTCTGCGGTGGTCACGTACGCCTCCTCTGCGTCCGGCCCTAGCGAGGCGGCCAGGTCGCGCAGTTCGCCGACCGGCGCATCGCTCACAAGCTCAATGTACGTCAGCAGCACGATGAACGCCTCGCTCCCGCCGGGCTGGTCCAAGACCGCCCGCAGGTGCCCGGCCCACCGCCGCAGGTCCGCGGTGATCTGCGGGTTGCCGCGGGCGGTCTTCAGAAGAAGCAGGGTGACCAGCGCGGCCGGGGTCAGCTCCCGGACCAGCAGCTGGTCCTCCCCGGCGCGGGTAAGGTCGTCGAGCAGGAACTCGAACCGGGGCAGCCAGGCCTGCACCGCTTGCCTGCCGCCGGGGCCGAGGTCGATCACGTCCAGCAGTTGCACAGGGCTGGCCCACCGGCCAGGGCCCTGGTAGACGACCAGCGGGATGACCGCCGGCAGCCGCCGGGCCCTCGGGTGCTCGCGCTCGTAATGGTCCCAGACCCGGGTGACGTACCGCAGCACCCGGAACGCCATGAGCGGGTCGTCGCTGCTCTGGTGCTCGACCAGGACGTAGACGAACGCGTCCCGTCCGTCCAGCGGCGCGGTGAACAGCAGGTCGGAGTGCCGCCACTTCAGCGCCTCGTCTACGAAGCTGCCCGGCACCGGGGCCAGCCGGCCCAGGTCCAGGCGGCCGGCCAGGTCCGGCGGCAGGACCGCGCGCAGCTGGGAGGCGGCGTTGGCGGGCACGCCGAAGACCCGGCGGAACACCGAGTCGTGCGGGGTGGGCGCGCCGCCCCGCCTCCGGCCCGGCGAGGGCTGGTCCGGAGGCGGCGGGCCGTCACCAGGGTCAGGCTCATCTGGCATGCCCGCACCGTACCGGCCCCCACCGACATTCGGCAGCGGCGCAGCCGCGCTCCCGCGAAGAACCTCCTGGCAGCCCGGAACGGCGGTTCCCGCGCCCGCTGCCGGCGCTCCTCCAGCGCGCTGTGTGATAACACTTTCTGCAGGTCAAGCGGTATAGGATCCGCACCGGTGTCGGCAAGACGACAACAGTGCGCATCCTCGCCGGGCTGGTCTGGCCTGACCGCGGCCACGCCAGGTTCGACGTGGTGAGCCAGACATCCCACGTCCGGCAGCTCATCGGGCAGACCGGGCAGCACGCGTCGGTGGACGGACACACTCACCGGCGCGGGAGAACCTGATCCTTATCGGGCGGCTGGCCTGCAAGCCGCGGCAGGCAGCCACGGACGAGGTGGATGTTCCATCCGCCTTGACAGATGCCCGTGGCTGTGACGATCACGGGTTGCCCGCCCGGCCGATCGGGCGGGGCCGGCGTCGGGGCTGATGTTTCTGGGCAGAATTCGGTGGTGTCAGCGGGACTAACGACTCTGGGCGGCCCTCCCCGGCTGGGCTTGACTTGCTCCGGGTACGTTCCGTGGCGCGCGGCGCGCCATCGGCCGAGACATGAAGGCGACTGATAACGATGGCCAGTGAGGGAAACGGGCGACCGCTCGTCGTAGTGGGCGTGGACGGGTCGGCTGAGTCCATTGCGGCGCTGCGCTGGGCGGCGAACTACGCCGAGGCAACCGGCGCGCTGGTCCGAGCGGTCATGTCCTGGCACTACCCGACCGCGGTCGGGTCGGCTCCCGTCGGTCTGGCGCCAGCGTCGGTGACCGACGAGTTGCGGGATAAGATGGAGCAGACCCTGGCCAAAGCGGTCGCGGAAGGGTACCCGCAGCCGAGGAACGGTGCGGTGGAGACGAGGGTGAGCTACGGCCACCCGGCGCAGGTGCTGATCGACGAGTCGGAGAAGGCCGATCTGCTCGTCGTGGGAAGCCGTGGTCACGGCGCGTTCACCGGAATGTTCGTTGGGTCGGTTAGCGTGCACTGCGTCAGCCATGCGCACTGCCCGGTCGCGGTGATCCGCGAGGCCTGACGGCCGTAGCCGCACTGCGGCAGACACCCTCACAATCCAGGAAGACAATCAAATATGACGATGACTGAGGCGCGCCCGCTAACCAACGCGGACGCGGAGGTTCTCGATGCCTACTGGCGGGCCGCGAACTACCTGTCCGCGGGCCAGATCTACCTGATGGACAACCCCCTGCTCACCGAGCCGCTGCGGCCCGAGCACATCAAGCCGCGCCTGCTCGGCCACTGGGGCACCTCGCCGGGGCTGAACTTCATCTGGGCCCACCTCAGCCGTGCCATCACTGTGCACGACCAGCCGATGATGTACGTCATCGGCCCCGGTCACGGCGGCCCGGCGGCGCTGGCCAACACCTGGCTGGAAGGCAGCTACAGCGAGGTGTACCCGAGCGTCCCACAGGACGCGGCGGGCATGCGGGAGCTGTTCCGGCAGTTCTCCTTCCCGGGCGGGGTGCCGAGTCACGTGGCCCCCGAGACTCCCGGCTCGATCCACGAGGGCGGCGAGCTCGGCTATTCGCTGTCGCATGCGCACGGGGCCGCGTTCGACAATCCAGGGCTGATTGTCGCGTGCGTCATCGGTGACGGCGAGGCCGAGACCGGGCCGCTGGCCGCCAGCTGGCACTCGGGCCGGTTCCTGAACCCGGCCCGGGATGGTGCCGTGCTGCCGATCCTGCACCTCAACGGCTGGAAGATCGCCAATCCGACCGTGCTGGCCCGGATCGACGAGACTGAGCTGGACGGCCTGCTGCGCGGCTGCGGCTGGGAGCCGGTGCACGTGACCGGCGACGACCCGGCGGTCATGCACCGGAAGATGGCGGCCGCGGTGGACAGCGCGGTGAACGAGATCCGCGCCATTACCGGGCAGGCCCGGTCAGCGGCGGCCGGCGCCGACGGCCGGCCCGGCCGGCGGCCGCGCTGGCCGATGATCGTGCTGCGCACCCCGAAGGGCTGGACCGGCCCCCGGGAGGTCGACGGCGTCCCGGTGGAGGGCACCTGGCGGGCGCACCAGGTGCCGCTGCCGGAGGTCCGGACCAACCCCGCCCACCTGCACCAGCTCGAGCAGTGGCTGCGCTCGTACCGGCCGGGCGAGCTGTTCGGCGCCGACGGGCGCCCCCGGCCGGAGCTGCTGCGCCTGATCCCGGCCGGCGACCGCCGGCTCGGCGCGTGCCCGCACGCCAACGGCGGCCTGGTGCTGCGCGACCTGGTGCTGCCGGACTTCCGCGACTACGCGGTGCCGGTGACCGCGCCTGGCGCCGGGGAATCGGAGCCCACCCGGGTGCTGGGCCGGATGCTGCGGGACGTGATGGCGCTGAACGGGCCCAGCCGCAACTTCCGCATCATGGGGCCGGACGAGACCGAGTCGAACCGGCTGGGCGCGGTGCTGGAGGTCACCGGCAAGACGTGGGAAGAGCGGACGCTGCCGGTGGACCAGAACCTGGCGCCGGACGGGCGGGTGATGGAGATCCTCTCCGAGCACACCTGCCAGGGCTGGCTGGAGGGTTACCTGCTGACCGGCCGGCACGGGCTGTTCTCCTGCTACGAGGCGTTCATCCACATCATCGACTCGATGTTCAACCAGCACGCCAAGTGGCTGAAGACCAGCCGGTCACTGCCCTGGCGGCGGCCGGTGGCATCGCTGAACTACCTGCTCACCTCGCACGTGTGGCGGCAGGACCACAACGGCTTCTCGCACCAGGACCCCGGCTTCATCGACCATGTGATGAACAAGAAAGCCGAGGTGATCAGGGTCTACCTGCCGCCGGACGCGAACACGCTGCTGTCGGTAGCCAACCACTGCCTGCGCTCGCGCCAGTACGTCAACGTGATGGTCTCCGGCAAGCAGCCGTCACCGGACTGGCTGGACATGGACGCGGCCATCCTGCACTGCACCAGGGGCGCCGGGATCTGGGATTGGGCCAGCAACGAGGAGGCCGACGCCGAGCCGGACATCGTGCTGGCCTGCGCGGGGGACGTGCCGACGCTGGAGGTGCTGGCCGCGACCAGCATCCTGCGCAAGCACCTGCCGCAGCTGCGGATCCGGGTCGTCAACGTCGTGGACCTGATGCGGCTCCAGCCAGCCTCCGAGCACCCGCACGGCATGAGCGACGCGGAGTTCGAGGCGCTGTTCACCTCCAGCCGACCGGTGATCTTCGCCTACCACGGCTACCCGTGGCTGATCCACCGGCTCACCTACAGCCGGGCCGGGCACGACCAGTTCCATGTCCGCGGCTACAAGGAGGAAGGCGCGACTACCACGCCGTTCGACATGGTAGTGATGAACGACATGGACCGGTTCCACCTCGTCATGGACGTCATCGACCGGGTTCCCGGGCTGTGCAACAAGGCGGCGGGGCTGCGCCAGCTGATGGTCGACACGCGGGCCCGGCACCGGGCATGGACCCGCGAGCACGGTGAGGACCTGCCGGAGGTGCAGGAGTGGACCTGGCACGGGGCGCTGCAGGACCGTGATGCGGCCGCCCTCCGGGTGCCGGGGCCGCCGGTCCCCGGCCCGGCCGAGCAGTCCGGCGTCGCCCAGTGAGCGGTGCCGGCGATGACGGCGGCCGCGTACTGGTCGTCAACACCGGGTCGAGCAGCCTGAAGCTGGCCCTGCTCGGCCCGGCCGACCAGGTCGCAGCCGAGGCCGAGATCGAGTCATGGGACGGCGACCTCGGCTCCGGCGAGCTGCGCGACTTCGTCGCCGGGCTGGACCGGGTGGACGTGGTGGGCCACCGGGTCGTGCACGGGGGCAGCCGGTTCACCGGCCCGGTGCTGCTCGACGATCAGGTCATGGCGGCCCTCAGCGAGCTGGTCAGCCTGGCGCCGCTGCACCAGCCGCGCGGGCTGGCGGGCGTCAGGGCGGTCGGGGCGCTGCTGCCGCAGGTGCCGCAGGTCGCCTGCTTCGACACCGCGTTCCACTCCGGGCTGCCCGCCGCGGCGGCGACCTACCCGCTGCCGAGGGCGTGGCGGGACCGGTTCGGGCTGCGCCGGTACGGGTTCCACGGCCTGTCGCATGGCTACGCCGCCCGGCGCGGCGCCGAACTGGCGGGCGCGGACCCTGCCGCCGCCCGGATCGTGACCTGCCACCTGGGCGGCGGCGCGTCCCTCGCGGCCGTGCGCAGCGGCCAGTGCACGGACACCACCATGGGCTTCACCCCGCTGGAGGGGCTGGTGATGGCCACCAGGAGCGGCAGCGTCGATCCGGGGATGCTCGTCTGGCTGCTGCAGGAGGACCGGCTCAGCCTGGCTGAGCTCTCCGACGGGCTGGAGCACGCCGCAGGCCTGGCCGGGCTGGCCGAGATCGCGCACGGCACGGGTGACATGCGGGAGATCCACGCCGCCGCGGCGGCCGGCTGCGGGCCGGCCCGGCTGGCCGTGGATGTTTACCTGCACCGGCTGCGGGCTGAGATCGCGGCGATGACCGCGGCGCTGAACGGCCTGGACGTGCTGGTCTTCACCGGCGGCGTCGGCGAGCACGACCCGCAGGTCCGCGCGGCAGCCGTCGCGGGCCTGGCCTTTCTCGGCGTAGCCGCCGACGAGGAGCGCAACGCCGCCGCGCGGTCGGACGCCGACATCACCGCGCCCGGCGCGGCCGTGCGCACCGTCGTGGTCACTGCCCGGGAGGATATCGAGATCGCCCGGCAGGCCCGCAGCGTGCTGGCCGGCGGAGACGCCGGGGCGGCGTGAGTCCGGGGCGGCGTGAGTCCGGGGTGCATCGTCCCAGGGCGGGCCCGGCGGCCAGTTCGCAGACGTTAAGCCCTGGCAGCCGGGTCGTTGGGCCCTGGCGGCCCTCGACCAGGCCGGCGCATTCTCGGTCTGACGGGATCCTCAGAGGGCAGGGGCGCCCGCAGGGCGGCGGCTGCGGCGAGCGAGCGGAGTGACGCCATGACCGCACAGGACCGATCGATTCTTGCCGGGCACCCGTTCTTGCGCGGCATGCGGGCCGAGCACGTCGCCAGCCTGGCGGACTGCTGCACGCACGTCGTGCTGCCGGTCAGCCTGCGGCTGTTCGAGGAGGGCGGGACCGCCGACAAGTTCTGGCTGATCGATGCGGGCCAGGTCGCGCTGGACGCCGTGGTGCCCGGCAACGGCCGGTTCATCATCGAGACGCTCGGCCGCGGCGAGGTGGTCGGCCTGTCCTGGCTGCTGCCGCCCTACCAGTGGCGGTTCGGCGCGATCACGCGGCAGCCGATGCAGGCGTTCGAGTTCGACGCGCCAGCTGTCCGGGCGGCCTGCATCGCAGACCCCGGGCTCGGCTACGAGCTGAGCCAGCGGTTCCTGGCCCAGTCCGTGCGCCGACTGCAGGTGACCAGGGCCCGGCTGCTGGAGCGGCTCGCGCAGGCGCCCGCCCGGTCCTGAGCCGACGGAAGGCCGCCGCCGGGGCGCGCCCTTGCCCGCAGATGCGGTGAGGTTGTCCCCTAGCAGGCCCGGGTCGGCACGAGCGAGAGTGGAAGGTGACGCCGAGACCGGGAGGGCCGATGGACAGTGTGCAGCCAGTCATTGTGGTAGGTGTGACCGGGTCAGGCGCTGCCGCGGCGGCGCTGCACTGGGCGGTGGACGAGGCGCGCAGCCGCGGTGCCGCCCTGCTGGTCATCCGGGTCTGGGAGCCGACCGCGCGGCCGGCGCCCTACGCCGCCCAGGAGAGCGCGCGGGTCTGGCAGCAGCGCCGGGCGACGGCCAGCGAGGAACTCCGGGGTGGGCTGCACCGCGAATTCGGCGGCCAGATCCCCGACTGGGTCGCTGCCGAACTGGCCGAGGGCAGCCCTGAGCGAGTGCTGGTGCAGCGCTCTGCCGAGGCGGTCATGCTCGTGGTCGGCGCCACCGGCCAGCCCCTGACGCCCGGCCGGCCGATCGGTCCCGTGGTCCGCGCCTGCCTCAGCCGGGCCGGGTGCCCGGTCGTGATCGTCAGCGCTCCGGCCGGACAGCCGGATCCGCTGTCATCAGAGGGCGTGGCCCGCGCGGCGCACGTCAGCACCGGAATGCCGGAGCCCGCGCCCGCCGGAGCGCGCCGGGCGGCACTCACCGTGCCGCAGTCCCGGTACCAGGGGTAGGCCGCTTTCCCTCGCCGCAGCGCGACCGGCCCGGTCAGGGGCGCAGCATGCTGCGGTACACGGCGATGAGCGCTGCCTTCTGCGATTCGTCGAGCTTGCCGTCGGACTCGATGGCGTCCTGGACCGACGCGATCCGGGCCGCTACGTCCCCGGCCTCGGCGGCCTTCTCGTCCAGCAGCCCGGCCTGAGCCAGCAGCCGCTCGGCCGACACGTCGAGCGCACCGGAGATCAGCTTGAGCACCCGGACCGACGGCTGGTGCATGCCCCGTTCCAGCTGGCTCAGGTAGGGGTTGGACAGGCTGGTGAGCTCGGCCAGCTGGCGCAGCGAGAGATTGGCGAGCTTGCGCTGGCTGCGGATGAACGCACCCAGCGCTGCCATCTGCTGATCCCACTGATCCGTCACAGATTCCCCCACAGCCAGGCCGAGTCCGGTCAGCACTGCATTGGGCCGCTAAGCTTCCGCAGCACTGCTTACTATAGTACGCAAAACCCCGGATCACGGGAAGCCTCGCAGCCCTGGCCTGGCACTGGCCCGCGGAAGCCCGCTAAGCGCGGTACGCAGAAGCCGCGCTGAACTGGTCCCGCCGCCGACGCGGACGGCCGGCGCAGACTGGTCCCGGCCGGCGCGCCGAAGCCCGTGCTGGGACCGGCCCGGCCCCGGTCCGCCCGGACATCGCCCCGCAGATCATGAAATGAGCTACCATTCACTGCTATTACAAATGCAGCTGCAAGTGCCAATGCATATGCAGAGTGTCGTTAGCGTCTCCTGCGTCGGGGCCGCGGGAGCGGTCGCGGGCGGACTGAGCAGACGCCGCCCCGGGATTACCCATGCGGCGGGAACAGGATCTTAGGTGAACCCACCTCACAACGGCATTACGGCTGCCTGGCTGCGCGGGGCAGCATGGCGCAAGAGCCGGCACAGTAACCCCAGCGGCAACTGCGTGGAAATGGCGGGCCTGCCCGACGGCAGCGTCGCCATCCGCAACTCCCGGCACCCGGAGGGCCCGGCACTGGTCTACACCAAGGCGGAGATTGCCGCGTTCCTGCTGGGGGCCAAGGACGGCGAGTTCGACAGCCTGGCCCGCTGACCGGCGCACGGCGATGACAGCGCAGGCCGGGAGCAGCCCGGGCAGCCGCGGCATGGTCGCGCCGGCCGGCAGCGGCGGCCCGACCGTGCTGCGCATCCTGCTCGGCGCCCGGCTGCGCAGCCTGCGCGAGCAGCAGCGGATCACGCTGGAGGATGCGGGCCGGGTGATCCGGGCCTCCGGCTCCAAGATGAGCCGGCTGGAGACCGGCCGGGTGGGATTCAAGGACCGGGACGTCGCCGATCTGCTCACCTTCTACGGGGTGACCGACGAGCAGCAGCGCGGCAGCCTGCGCGCGCTGGCGCGCAGCGCCAATGCCCAGGGCTGGTGGCAGGCCTACGCCGACGTGCTGCCGCCCTGGTTCGAGGCGTACATCGCCTTCGAGGAGGCGGCGACCAGCATCCGGGCCTACGAGGTGCAGTTCGTGCCGGGCCTGCTGCAGACCGAGGCATACGCCCGCGCGGTCACGCTGCTCGGCCACCCGAACGCGCCGGCCGACGAGGTCGACCGCCGGGTAGGACTGCGGCTGGCCCGGCAGGCGCTGATCACCCGGCCCCAGCCGCCGCACGTCTGGGCGGTGCTGGACGAGGCGGTGCTGCGCCGCCCGGCCGGCCGGCCGGGCGTGATGCGGGGCCAGCTCAAGCACCTGCTGGAAATCGCCGGCCGGCCGAACGTCACGATCCAGGTAATCCCGTTCCAGTACGGCGGCCACGCCGCGGCGGGCGGCCCGTTCAGCATCCTGCGGTTTACCGAGCCGGACCTGCCTGACCTGGTCTACCTGGAACAGCTGACTAGCGCGCTGTACCTGGACAAGCTGGATACCGTCGAGCACTACCTGGCCGTGATGGAGCGGCTGTGCCTGGAAGCCGAGCCGGCCTTCGCGACGGCCAAGGTCATCAGCGCCATCCTGCGCGAGGGCTAGGCATGAGAGCTAGGACAGGACGGCAGCACCGGTGAACCGGTCGGCCGCCAGGTCGGCCAGCGCCCGGTCGGCCCGGTCGAACGGGTAGGGCTGCACCTCGACCCGCAGCCGCAGCCGCTCGGCCAGCCGGAGGAACTCCAGCGCGTCACCGCGGGTGTTCGCGGTCACGCTGCGCACCTGCCGCTCGTAGAACAGGTGCTCGGCGTAATCGAGCGGCGGGATCTGGCTCAGGTAGATGCCGGCCACGGCCAGCGTCCCGCCCCGGTCCAGGGCCGCCAGCCCCGGCTGCACCAGCTCGCCGGCTGGCGCGAACAGGATCGCCGAGTCCAGCGGCTCCGGCGTCGGGTCGAAGGAGTCCTGGGCTGAGGCGGCGCCGAGCGCCAGGGCCAGGTCCCGGGCAGCCGGCGCCCGGCTGAACACGTGCACCGATGCGCCCTGGGCGATCGCGATCTGCGCGGTCAGGTGCGCCGAGCCGCCGAAGCCCCAGATGCCCAGCGCCCCGCCGGGCGGCAGGTCCGCCCTCAGCAGCGCGCGGTAGCCGATGATCCCGGCGCACAGCAGCGGCGCGATCTGCTCGTCCGGCAGCCCGGCCGGCAGCGGGTGCACGAACGCGTCCCGGGCCACCAGGTACTCGGCGTAGCCGCCGTGGATATCCCAGCCGGTGTAGGTGGAGGCGGGGCAGAGATTCTCCCGGCCGCGGCGGCAGTAGCGGCACGAGCCGTCGGTGGAGGCCAGCCAGGCGACCCCCACCCGGTCGCCCGCGGCGAACCGGGTATCACCCGGCCCGGTGGCGACGACTTCCCCGACCACCTCGTGCCCCGGCGTCATGCCCGGGTGCCGCGGTGGCAGGTCCCCCTCGGCCAGGTGCAGGTCAGTGCGGCAGACGCCGCAGCACACCACCCGGACCAGCTGCTCGCCGGGACCGGGCTCGGGCTCGGGCCGGTCGACCATGCGCAGCGGCCCGGACTCGATCGGCCCCGGCTCGGCAACCACCCACGCCTTCATACCGCCCAGGCTATCGCCGCCGCACTCGCCCGGGCCGGCCAGCGGGCATTGCGGAGCGACGGTTCTCACAACTAGTTATCTCGTATGATCAACCCGTGATGATGATCGAGCGGGGGTCAGCAGCTGCCCGATGAGCAGCTGCCCGAGGTCTTCGCGCCCGCGGCCGCCGCGCTGACCACCGGCGGCATCCTCATCGGCCGGCTCAGCGCACCCCGCGCGGCCGGAACTGGACGCTGATCCGCGGGCCGGCGCTGCGGGACGTCTTGGGCACCGCATGTTCCCAGGTGCGCTGGCAGCTGCCGCCCATCACCAGCAGATCGCCGTGGCCGATGTCGTAGCGGATAGCGGGGCCGCCGCCCCGCGGGCGCAGCTTCAGCGGCCGCGGGCTGCCGAGCGAGACGATCGCCACCATCGTGTCGCTGGTCGCCCCGCGGCCGATCGTGTCGCCGTGCCAGGCGACACTGTCGCGGCCGTCCCGGTACAGGCACATCCCCGCGGTGACGAACGGCTCCCCCAGCTCGCCTGCATACCACTGCGTCAGCGCCTGCCGGGCCCGGCCGAGCACCGGGTCGGGGAGCGGGTCATCCGCCCCGTAGAAGCACAGCAGCCGGGGCACGTCGACGACGCGGTCATACATCGGCCGCCGGTCAGCGCGCCACGGCACCGCCGTCACCAGCCGGCCGAACAGCTCGTCGGCACCGGTCACCCAGCCGGGCCGGATGTCGACCCAGGCGCCCCGGCCCAGCGCCCGGCGCTGGACCGAGAAGCCGAGCGGTGCCAGTCCGACGTCCTCGCGGGCGCCGAGCAGCGACGCCTGGAATGCTGTCATGCCGCCAGCGTACGGCATCATTCAAATGTGAGTTCGAGATCCAGGCCGCCGGGTCCGAGAGCGGTTCCCGGGCCCGGGACGGCCGCGGCAGGCAGGTTTCGCCGGGCTGGCACGGTATTTGCGCCTCCCGGAGGCTGGCCGCATGCATCGCGGCCTGGCGGGTACGCCACAGTCAATGAGCTCCCTGGCTCGCCGGGCAGCCCGCATGCTCGCCGGCCTCGCTGGCCTGGCCGTCGTGGCCGCCGTGGCGATCGGCGTGGCGCTCCTGGTTACCCCCATGCAGAACGTGACAGTCGCCGGGCAGGTCATCAGCGTCGGCACCGCCACGCCAGCGCTGAACCTGACCGGGCCCGGTGAGGTCGACTTGTTCGGCCAGGCGCTGCCGACGGCACTGCAGTTCACCGGCCCGGTACGACCGCGGCTAGCGCTGACCCGGATCACGATCGACAGCGAGCTGGCCAACTTCGTGCAGGGCGCCAGCACCGGCCGCGCCACGCAGCGGCTCGGCAGCGCGCTGACGAGCGGCTGGCTGCAGTACTTCGGCTGGGAAGCTGCCATCGCCGCGGTGACCGCCCTGGCGATGGCCGGTGCCCTGGCGGGCTGGCGCCGGCTCCCGGCCGGACCGACCGCCCGGCTGCTGGCTGCCGCGCTGGTCGGCACGGAACTGCTCAACGCAGGGGCGATCGCGCTCGCGGCGCACGACACCCAGCATGCCCTGCGCCATGTCCGCTCGCTGAGCCAGCTGGCGGGCAGCGACCCGGCCCGGCAGGTGACCCGCAAGGCCCGGCCGGTGGTCACGGGCGTGCACGCCATAGTGATCGGCGATTCCACCGCGGCCGGCGCTGGGCTGGCGCCGATCGCCGATCCCTCCCGGGTCGACCAGGCCTGCGGCCGCAGCTCCGATTCCTACGCCGAGGATCTGGCCAGCGCGAACGGCTGGAAGGTGATGAACCTCGCGTGCGACAGCGCGACGATCGCGTCCGGCCTGCTGAGCGGCCAGGCCCGCAGCGGGATGACGATCCCGCCGCAGGTCAGCTCGGCCCGGCAGGTGGCAGGCGCGTCCGCGGTGATCGTCAGCGTCGGGGCGGACGACCTGCAGTGGTCGGCGCTGCTGGCCTACTGCGCGACGGCCGCGCACTGCGACGACAATGCGACAGCCGCCTACTTCCAGCAGAAGCTGGCGAAGTTCAGCACCGAGTACCTGGATCTGCTGGCTCAGCTCGCCGCGCTGCCCGGCCATCCGCAGGTGATCATCAACCGGTACTACAGCCCGTTCGGCAAGGACGTGAGCTGCCTGACCCGCCGGGGGCTGCCGGCCGCGAACGTGCCCACGCTCATCTCACGGCTGGCCACCCTCAACAGCGTGCTGGCCAAGGGAGCCGCCGAGTTCGGCGACGCCTCGCCGAGGCCGGACTTCACCGGCCACCAGCTGTGCTCGTCACAGCCCTACGTGCAGGGACCCAGCGATCCGGCCCCGCTGCACCCGACCGCGCTGGGCCAGCTGGCGATCGCTATCGCTGACGAGGCCGCGCTCGCCGCGCACCCGGCCGCAAGCCCGTCGGCGAGCCCCTCAGCGAGTGCATCCGCCAGCCCGTCGGCCAGCTCGCCGGTGAGCCCCGGCCCCGCGCCGTCCGGCCGGTAGCAGCCGGCTCCGGCCGGCGGCACCCGGGCACCGGGAGATGATGGAGGCATGCGCGCGGCGGAGCACCAGGACGGTCAGGCCGCCACGGCCAGGCCGGGCACCTGCCCCGTCACGATCGGCCGGCCGGTGATGCGGCAGCGGTGGGAGCGGCTGACGTTCCTGCACTGGCCATACGACCCGGCGCAGGTACAGCGGCTGCTGCCGGCGGGGCTGGCGGCCGACGAGCTCGACGGGGCGGCCTGGGTCGGCCTCGTGCCGTTCTTCATGCACGTAGCGACGGCCAGCGGCCGGCGCGCACCCTGGCGGGTAACCCCATCGCGCGCAGGGCCGTCCCCGGTGCAGCCACCGGGTGCGCGGCGGCGGCCCCGCCAGTGCCCGCCGCCCGCGCCGCCGCGACGGCCGCCGCCAGCAGCGCCGCCGCGCGCGAGCGCCCGCCGCAGCGATGGCCGGGCCGGGAAGCGGAGACGGGCGCGTGCGCGCTGCGTCAGTCATGACGGGTTCGGCCTCCGGGGAATGCGGGGTAATTTGCGGCATTTGCCAGCATCTCCCAGCCGCCGGCGCTGTCAATGGCCGCACGCGGGCGCGGCCCGCCGCATGCGGCGGGCGATACTGGCGGCATGGCTGACGACACTGCACGCGACCATGCGATCTACCACGCGCTGAAGGCGGCGGACGAGATCGCCGCCGCCCTGCAGGCGCACCTCATCGAGGAGCACGGTGCCAGCCCCGACCGCGGCGCGGCGCAGGGGCCGGCCACGGACTCGCTGCGGCTGCTGCGCCAGGCCCGCGAGCGGCTCGGCACCGGGCTGCGAGCTGTCGGCGCTGACCGCATCGCCGGCTCCGACAGCATCTCGCTGCGCAACCCGTGAGCTGATCGCCCGGCTGCCCCAGGGCATGCCGGGCGCGCAGCCGCCCCGGCATGGCCATGCCGGGGGCCCGGCGGGTGGGTCAGCAGCCCAGGGCGGCGGCCAGGCTGGTGAGGCTCGGGCAGTCGATCAGGCCGTCCAGCGGGGGCGGCTGCTCGGCCGAGCCGCCGGGTCCCCATTCCAGCGGCCGCCGGACGAGCACGGGGCGCAGGCCCAGGGCCGCGGCGGCCTGCAGGTCGCCGGCGTGCGCCGCGACCATGGCCGCGTCCTGCGCCGGGCAGTCGAGCAGCCGCAGCGCCGTGCGGTACACCTGCGGATCGGGCTTGTACCCCGGTGCCAGCTGGGCGGACAGCAGGACGTCGACCCGCAGGTCCGCGAACTTCATCAGGTCGGCCAGCAGCGCGATATGGCCGTTGGACAGCGTGGCCGTGACATGCCGGCGCCGCAGCCGGTCGAGGCCCTCCCGGCTGTCCGGCCACGGCCGCAGCCGCCGCCAGCCGCGGACCAGCGTCTCGCGGGTGCCCGCATCCAGCCAGACCTCGCGGCGGGCCAGCACGTCCGCCAGCGTCTCGCGCTGCAGCGAATCGAGGTCCCGCCAGCCGGCCCCGGCCCGGACCCGGTCGAGAGCGGGCTGGTAGGCCCGGCGCCAGTCGTCGACGATGGCTGGCCAGTCCGCGACCGCGCCCGACCGCGCGCCCGCCGCCGCGGCCAGCTCTATAAGGCTGGAGCGCCAGTCGACCAGCGTGCCGAAGACGTCGAACAGCAGGACCCGCGGCGGCCTGCTGACCTCCTGCGCCGGCTGCATGCTCAGCAGGCTAGCTGCCGCCGCCGGCGCGGCCGGGCCAGGGCCCCGGCCGGCGGGCGGCCGGGTCAGCTGACAGCGGAGCCCGCCAGAGCGCAAGCGTAGGGTTGTCGGCATGACGCTTGGTGAACGGAAAGTCCTCGTGCTGGCGGCGGACGACTTCGAGGACATGGAACTGCTCTACCCGGTGTTCCGGCTCCGCGAGGAGGACGTCGCCGTGACGGTGGCGGGCCTGGACCGCAAGCCGCTGACCGGCAAGAAGGGATACGGCCCGGTCGAGGTGGACACAACCGTGGACGAGGTCGCAGCCGGCGACTTCGACGCCCTGGTCATCCCCGGCGGGTTCGCGCCCGACAAGCTCCGGCGCTCGGCGACGGTGCTGGACCTGGTCCGGTCCTTCGACGAGGCGGGCAAGCCGATCGCGTTCATCTGCCACGCCGGCTGGGTGCCGATCTCGGCCAGGATCCTGAAGGGGCGCCGGGCCACCAGCGTCTCAGCGATCCGCGACGACATGGTCAACGCCGGGACCGACTGGGTCGACGAGGCCACCGTGGTCGACGGGAACCTCATCTCCGCCCGGACCCCCGCCGACCTCGGCCCGTGGATGAAGGCGCTGCTCAGGCAGCTCGCATAAGCCCTCAATGCAGCGAGGCAACTGCACGATCATGCATGGACCGCGACTGGAGCCAGCAGCAGCTCACTAAGCAGGCATGAAAATGCACGATCGTGCATCTTAGCCCTTGCCGACAGGCCCGCCAGCCATTATGATGGCGCATATGCACGATCGTGCAACCGACTTGGCCTTGCTCGGCGAGGCAGTACGGCGGCGGCGGGCGGAGCTAGGGCTGCGTCAGGACGAGCTCGCCGCACTGGCCGGCGTCTCCGCGCGCTTCGTCCACACCCTTGAGCACGGCAAGCCGACTCTGCGCCTCGATAAGTTGCTGGCAGTACTAGGCGAGCTCGGCATGGACATAGTGCTGGAACCCGGTGCGGGCGCGATCCGGTCAGGCGGCGGCTAGCTCACATGGCCCGGACACCGCTGCGGCAAATGCGCCTCGTCAGGCAGGCTGACGTATACAAAGCCGGCGAGCTGGCCGGCCGTATGCACCGGCTGCCCGATCGTACGGAGTTCACCTACCTGCCCGCTTATGCCGACGACGGGCGGCCGGCTGTTGCCTGGAGCATGCCGCCGCGCGCCGAGCCCTATACAGCTCCCGCGGCAGCTGTGCCGGCTTTCTTCGCCGGGCTGCTGCCAGAAGGAAGGCGCCTGTCAGCAATCCGGCGAAATATCGGGACTTCGGCGGACGACGAGTTCTCGATGCTGCTCGCAGTCGGCGGCGACACCGTGGGCGATGTCCAGGTGGTTCCAGCCGGCGAGCCGCCCGCTGAGGGCAGCCCCGTCGTCGTCGATGATTTCAGCGCGGTCGTCTTCGCTGACCTCTTCGCCCAGGCCATCGGCAATCAGCCGGATCGGACAGCTCTTCCCGGCGTGCAGGACAAGGTCTCGCGGCGAATGCTCAATATGCCCGTTCAAGGCCGGGCAAGCTCGTATATACTTAAACTCAACCCGCCGGAATTTCCTCATCTCGTGGAGAATGAGCACTTCTTTTTCGGCGCAGCTGCCCGGACCCGGCTCAGGCTGGCCGATACCGAGATGGTGCATGACCGGAAGGGCGAGCCAGGCTTGCTCGTGCGCCGGTTCGACCGCATCGGCGCAGGTGACCACCTGAAGCCACTTGCCGTCGAAGATGCCTGCCAGGTGATGGGGCGGTGGCCGGGAGACAAATACGTAATCTCCACCGAAGAGGCCATCAGTGCCCTTGCCAGCTGCTGCCGCGCCCGCCGGGTGGCCGCACTCGAGTTCTATCGCCTAGTCGTATTCGCTTACCTTTCCGGAAACGGCGACCTGCACGGGAAGAACCTGGCGATACTGCAGAACGAACGGGGCGAGTGGCGCGTAACCCCTGCCTATGATCTGCCGTCATCGGCCCTGTACGGTGACCGGACCATGGCCCTTCCGATCGGCGGAAGAATCCGTCAGCAGCTCTCCTGGCCGATTCTGCGCAATCTCGCCGATGCCATCGACCTGCCGGGACGGCTAGCCGCGGATGCCGTCCGCGAGCAACTTGCGGCCGCAGCTATCTGGATCGACGATCTGGACAAGCTGCCGTTCGATGCGGCCCGGATCCGTAATTTCCGGCGGCTCGCCCGGGCACGCGCTCACCACATCCAGCCGACCGCATAGCGCCGCAACATCGGCTATGTCGGTCGAAATCCGCGGAAGCCACCAGCCAGCCGGCGCCGTGATCAGCAGAGCCGGAATCGGCGCACTCCGAACAGTGCGGCCGTGAGCTGCCACGACTCCGGCGCGGCCGGCGCTGACCAGCCGGCGGACACCTTCAGGGCCTGAGCGCGGATCTCCTCAGCGGAGGATACGCGGCCCGCCCCGGCCGTCGCGGCGAGCCGCAGGGCACCCGCTGGTCCGCATCACAGCAGGTAACGCTATCGTCACTGGAGCATCGGCCGCCCCGCCGGGGCGGTGGTCCGCAGCCGCCCCGGCGGGGCACGCTGCAGACGGGCCTGGCTCCGGCCGGGGAAAGCCAGCCGGCGGCCGGCCAGTGAAGCCCCGGCCAGGAGAGAAGGAGCGGCTGATGGCCGACCGCCCGCTGATGGCCGACCGCCCGCTGATGGCAGACCGCCCGCTGATGACCGGGCGGCCGCCGCTGGCTGAGCGGCTGGACCTGCAGCCGCATCCCGAGGGCGGCTGGTTCCGCGAGACGTGGCGGTCGGCGGTTACCTGCCAGCCGGACGGGTACCCGGGGCCGCGCAGCTGCGCCACCGCGATCTACTTCCTGCTGCATCCGGGCGAGCAGTCCCGCTGGCACCTGGTGCGGTCCGATGAGCTGTGGTTCTGGCACCACGGCGGCCCGCTGGCGCTGCACCTGGGCGGCTCCGGCGACGCCCCGCTGACGGCAGCCGAGGCAGCAGCCGCGGGCGAGGCGGCAGCCGCAGCCGCAGCCGCTCCCGGGGCCAGTGCGGCGGGCCCGGGCCCGGCCGGCCGCAGCGCAGGTCCCGGGGCCGGCGAGATCCTGCTCGGCGGGGACCCGGCGGCCGGGCAGCAGCCCCAGGCCGTAGTGCCCGGCGGCGTGTGGCAGTGCGCCGAGCCGGCCGGGACGGTGCCGGTCCTGGTCAGCTGCGTCGTGGCGCCCGGCTTCGACTTCGCAGACTTCCGGCTGGCCTGACTTCGCCGCCTGGC
>JBKQSL010000067.1:0-12680 GCA_052143655.1 Streptosporangiaceae bacterium
TTTCGCCTCGACCGATCTGACCGTGATCCGCCCTCGGCCGACTTCTGCCGGAGACTGAAGGCCATCGCCCGCCCCTCCGCTGCCGCAGCCGATAAAGCCGCTCGCGGGGTCAATGCAGTGGGCGGACCTGGCAGCCGCAGCGGATGACCGGAAGCCACCACGTCATGGACAATCCAGACGGCCGGCACGTCAGCGGCCCCGTGCACGGCACCCGCCCACTTCCGGCTGGGACGCTCTCATCAATCTGTCGCCAGGTAGGTCGCACGGCAAACGAACTGCGCGACCTCCGGTAAGCCGGTCATTAGCAAGCCCGCAGCTAGCCTGCTGCTGCGACACGCCCTACGCTGTGGGCGAACGGGAACCGGAGTCAGTGCCATGGGCGGCCGACTATGGCGCCCAGGAAGCGGGCTATTCCCTCGGCGATCGCCGCGAAAAGGTGGCCGATGGCTGCGAGTAATCCGGATACCTGCTCGGGTGCCCGCCACAGCAGGAAGATTACGAGCGCGGCGATAAGCCAGAAGAGCGGGCGGCCCGCGATCCTCATCGGCTGCCATCCATTCCGATACCTGGTGACGGCCATCCACCCCGATGCCCTGATATTTAGCAGTCTGAGTTGTTCCTGATACCTTGTCCATATGGGTGTCACGCCCGGTTCGGGCGGCCAGGGCGCTGGCTATCCGGTGAAGGTGATGACGGCGACCAGGCCGCAGTGATCGGTGCCGGGCACCCGGATGACGGCCGTCTCGCTGACGGATGCGCCCGGCCCGGACACGAGCACGTGGTCCAGCCGCATCAGCGCAGGGATCCACCGCGCCACCGGCCAGGTGAATCCTGGCCAGGGGCGCCGCCGGGCGGCGTCGGCGCAATCCAGGAACCCGGCCGCCAGCAGCTCACGGAACGGCTGGTGGTCCCGGCTGGCGTTGAAGTCACCCGCCAGGACCTGCGGCCCGCCGTCCCTGGCCAGCCCGGCGAGCACGCCCAGCTCGCGCGCCCACTGCTCGGCATGGCCGGCGACCGGGGCGATGGGGTGCACGGCCGCCAGGGTGACCGCCGGGCCGCCGGGCAGGCTGATCCGGGCCCGGGGGGTGGCCGCGTGCATGCCCGGAACAGGCGGCAGCGCCGTCAGTGGCTCCCGCGTCCACAGGCCGGTGCCCGGTGAGCCGGGCCTCGGGTCGATGCGGGCGTGCGGCAGCACCTCGTCCAGCCCGGCTGCCGTCAGCCCTGCCGCCAGCTCAGGGGTCAGTTCCTGCACGGCGAGCACATCGGCCCGGTGGCGGTGGACTTCGGCGACCAGCCGGGCCGGGTCCGCCGAGCCCGCCTGGGCGTTGAGTGACAGCATTCGCAGCGTCCGGGACGACCCGTCCGGGGTCGGTGTGATGTTCGCCACGGCAGCGCGCGGGACACCCCGGCGCGGGGCCGGCCGCTGCCAGTAGACCAGGACCGCCGCAGGCACCGCGAGCACGGCGGCCAGCCGCCAGGTTTCCGTCGCGGCCAGGGCGACGGCGGCTACCGCGGGCACGACGGCGGCCGGGGCGAGCGCAGCGAGGGCCGGCCTCGGGCCAGGCGGCCTCCCGCCAGCGGCCCGGGCGGCGAGCGGGGGCAGCGCCACGACGGTCAGCAGCACCGCCAGCACGCCGATCAGCACGCCCAGTTCCCTTCCGCGTGTCCGGACAGCAGCAAACCCGGCCGGCCACGAAAAGATTCGGCCCGGCCGGGCTTGCTGACGGAAAGGTTAGCGAGAGTCAGCTCGACGGAGGCAGCTCGGTGAGCAGGTCCTCGGCGGTCTCCATGCCCTTGCGCCACACCGACCGGGCGATGATCTTGCTCGGGTCGACGCGGTCGCGGTAGCGGCGGGCGATGTCGGTGCCCTCTTCCAGCAGCCCGTCAGACAGCGTGGTCGGCTGCAGGCCGAGGGCCAGGAACTGGTCGTTGGCGACGACCAGTTCGTTCTCGTCGGCTTCCTGCCGCGGGTTGGGCAGGTAGGCGATGTCCACGCCCATGATGTCGGCGACCATCTTGGCCAGCTCGAGCACCCGGTGGGTCTCGGTGATCTGGTTGAGCACCTGGACGCGGTCACCGGGCTGCGGGGGGTTGCTCAGCGCGATCTCGATGCACCGGACGGTGTCGCGGATGTGGATGAACGCGCGGGTCTGGCCGCCGCTGCCGTGCACGGTCAGCGGGTGGCCGATGGCGGCCTGCATGAGGAACCGGTTGAGCACGGTGCCGTAGTCGCCGTCGTAGTCGAACCGGTTGATCAGCCGCGCGTCCCGGGCGGTCTGCTCAGTCTGGGTGCCCCACACGATGCCCTGGTGCAGGTCGGTGATCCGCAGCCCGTCGTTCTTGGCGTAGAACGAGAACATCAGCTGGTCGAGGGTCTTGGTCATGTGGTAGACCGAGCCCGGGTTGGCCGGGTGCAGGATCTCCCGCTCGATCTCGCCGTCCGGGGTGGGCACCTTGACGGTCAGGTAGCCCTCGGGGATCGGCGCGCTGCCCGACCAGCCGTAGCCGTAGACGCCCATCGTGCCCAGGTGGGCGAGGGCCGCGTCGAGGCCGGTGGAGACCAGCGCGGTCAGCAGGTTGTGCGTGGCGCGGACGTTGTTGTCCACGGTGTAGCGCTTGGTCGCCGGGGTCCGCATCGAGTACGGCGCGGCCCGCTGCTCGGCGAAGTGCACGATCGCGTCCGGCCGCAGCTCCAGCAGCAGCGCGACCAGGTGGTCGTACTCGGTGGCGATGTCGAAGTTCACGTAGCCGATCTCGCGTCCGGAGACTTCCTTCCAGGCGCGCAGCCGCTCCCCGATCGGCCGGATCGGCGTCAGGGACTCCACCTCCAGCTCGATGTCGATCTTCCTGCGGCTCAGGTTGTCCAGGATCGTGATGTCATGACCGCGGTCAGACAGGTAGAGCGAGGTCGGCCACCCGCAGAACCCGTCGCCGCCGAGAACCAGAACGCGCATCTCCGAACTCCATCGTCGTGTGAGGGGAAGCGACCAGACAGTACCAGCCCCGGGCCACTAGGAAAGACATCTCAGGTGAGACTGTCCTCACCTGAGATGTCTGGTCGGCCGGGTGTCCGGCTCGGCCCGGTTCACCTGGACGGTGACCCACACCCGCGACCATCGGCCCGCCCAACCGGCGCGGCTGGCTATGGGCAACGAGTGCCTGACCGACGAGGGCAACAGCTCCGCCGCCCGTACCCCCGCCAACCTGCAGATCTGCGACAGCAGCCAGGCACAGCGGTGGACCCGGGCGGCCGACGGCAGGCTGCGCATCCGCAGCATGTGCCTGCGCCGGCACTATCGGGCCGGCTGGCCGCACCGGCGGCACTGCGCAGCAATGGCGCCAGCATGGCCGGCCAGCGCTGGCAAGTGCAGCAGGCAGCGCAGGCTCCCGGTGTCGCATGCCCAGGATCGCGGCATGAGTGCGCGGCCGCCCGCGAAAGGCGCGTAAATCTCATTAAGAGCGGTAATCGCAGCCGCCGTGCCGCGCGTCTCATAGACGGATGCAGGGACGGGATGCGCGTCTCAGAGACGGATGCAGGGACGGGATGCGCTCGAGTGAGCGCATCCCGGAAGGATGAGCAGGCCACCGAAACGATTCAGGGAGCGCGCTGGGCAGTACGGTGGGTACTGCCGTAGCACGGCCCGGCAAGCGCCGTCTCGTAACTCTGAGATACAGCACACGCCAGACAGGTGTCACGGAGCAAGAAAGGAAATCATGAGGGTACTCGTCTACCCGCACACGATGATTCTCAGCGGTGTCCTGAACGCAGTTGAGCTCGCAGCGGCAGTCCGCGACCGTGGTCACGAGGTAATTGTGCTGAGTCGGCCCGGACCGATGGTTACGATGGTGCGGCAGCTGGATCTTGAGCATGTTCCGCTGGATCCCCGGGCAAAGCGGATGCCCTCGCCGCTTGCCGCCGCCCAACTGGCCTCGCTGGCGAAGAAACGGAAAATTGACGTCGTTCACGGCTGGGAATGGCCGTCAGCCGTCGAAGCATTCGCGGGGGCCCGTCTCGTACTCGGGATCCCGGTCGTGTGCACAGTCGTCTCCATGAGCGTAGCGCCGTTCCTACCTCGCACAATCCCGCTTATCGTCGGCTCCGAGGAAATCGCGGAAAACGCGACGGCGGCGGGACATGCGTCCGTCCGTCTCATCGAACCACCGGTCGATGCGAAGGCCAACGCTCCCGGGTTCGATGCCGGGTCGTTTCGTACCGATTTCGGGCTCGGCCCAGCCACGCTGCTCGTCGTTGTCTGTAGGCTGGCCCGCGAGCTCAAACTGGAGGGTCTCCTGTCGGCCTGCGACGCCGTCGGCAAGATGGCTGACTCCGGTATGAAGATCCAGCTGGCGATCGTCGGTGACGGACCGGCACGCCAGCAGGTCGAAGAGGCCGCCGCGGCGGCGAACGCGGCAGCGGGCCGCCAGGTCGTGGTCCTCGCCGGCGCGATGTACGATCCGCGGCCGGCTTATGCTGCCGCGGACATCGTCCTGGGCATGGGTGGCTCCGCGCTGCGCGGCATGGCGTTCGGCAAGCCGCTGATCGTGCAGGGCGAACATGGCTTCTGGGAGCTTGCCTCCGCGCAGACCGCCCCATTGTTCCTACATCAGGGCTGGTACGGAGTGGGCCCGGCCGGGCAGGGGCGTGCCGCTGGCGCGATGCGGCTGGAAGAGATCGTGAGAGGCCTCTGGGACGACAGCGCGGCCCAGACCCGGCTGGGCAAGTTTGGCCGGGACCTCGTGGTGAGCAGATACAGCCTCGATCGCGCCGGCCTCCTCCAAGAGGAGGCTTACGCCAGCGCGATCGAGCAGCTAAAACGGCCTTCTGCGGTGCAACTGGCAGCCGATGCCGTGCACACGGGCGTCGGCGTGATGCGCCACAAAGGATCTCGTAAATGGCACGAATGGCGCGGGAAGCCCCTGCCGGAAGATGATTTCAACGCGGTGGCAGCAGCCAAGGCCTCAACGCGGGGCGCACAGTGAACAAGATCCCGCTGGTCGACCTCAGCGCCCAGAACGCCGCCATCGCCGACGAGGTCATGGCAGGCTGGCGGCAACTGCTGGCCGATCCCCAGTTCATCAACGGCCCCCAGGTCAGCTTGTTCGAGCGCGAGTACGCAGCGTTCATCGAGACGCAGCACTGCGTGGGGCTGGCGAACGGCACCGACGCGATCGAGGTCGCGCTGCGCGCACTCGAAATCGGGCCCGGCGATGAATGCATCCTCCCGGCGAACACCTTCATCGCCACTGCCGAGGCCGTGTGCCGGGCGGGGGCCACGCCGGTGCTCGTCGACTGCGCAGACGACGACACCTACCTCATGGACATGACCGCCGCCGCCGCCGCAGTCGGGCCGCGGACCCGGGCCATCATCCCGGTCCACCTGTACGGGCAGGTTGCTCCGGCCGAGCGGCTTGCCTCCCTTGCGGCAGCCGCCGGCATCCGGATCGTCGAAGATGCGGCGCAGGCACAGGGCGCGCGCCGCAACGGGATCAGGGCAGGCGCTCTCGGGCATGCCGCTGCGACCAGCTTCTACCCGGGCAAGAATCTGGGAGCATTCGGCGACGCCGGGGCCGTTCTTACCGACTCGGCCGAACTGGCAGCGCGGATGCGGATGATCCGCGATCATGGCTCACCGCGGAAATACCAGCACCAGATTATAGGGATGAATAGCAGGCTGGATTCCGTGCAGGCTGTCGTTCTTTCAGCAAAGCTGCGGCATCTCGAATCCTGGAATGCACAAAGGCGGGCGGCTGCTTCCCGCTACGATGCGCTTCTATCGCACTGTGAGAGCGTGACCCTGCCGCGCACGCTGGAAGGCAACGATCATGTGTGGCACCTGTATGTGATACGGGTACCCAATCGGGATCTTGTCATCAAAGAACTGCATGCGGCGGGTGTCGGTGCCGGGATCCATTACCCTGTCCCGATTCACTGTACCCCGGCTTTTGCTCACCTTGGCTGCAGGCGGGGAGCATACCCTGTCGCGGAGCGTCAGGCCGGCGAACTGCTGAGCCTGCCGCTTTACCCGCACATCACGTCAGAGCAGCAGGAACTGGTGGCGGCGGCGATCATGTCTGCCCTGCATACAGTAGGAAGGTAAACGTGCCCGAGGCTGAGACGATGTACCTGGAACTGCTGCGCCGTAACCTGACAAGGTACGGCCGCGACGAGATGGTGCCGGTGTTCGCCTCCCGGCACCGCATCCTGCGACCCGTGATCCACGCCCTTGCCAGACGCGACATCCATCTCGTCCGCAAGGTCGCCTTCGACCCGCAAAAGCGCAACCTCGGCCTGGACTGGCCAGCTGAAGCCGAGACCATGATCGGGATGCGCCGGCTCGCCAGCCTCCAGCATTGCGTCGAGACCGTTCTGGCCGACGACATACCAGGTGACCTCGTCGAATGCGGGGTGTGGCGAGGAGGCGCGTGCATTCTCATGCGTGCGATACTCGCCGCCTACGGCGACGAGAAACGACAGGTGTGGCTCGCTGATTCCTTCCAGGGCGTCCCTCCCCCGGACGCGGAGAATTACAGCGCCGACCGCGGGATCCGATTGGACCTGAACGCAGACGTCCTGGCCGTCTCTGAATCCGACGTGAAAGCCAACTTCGAACGTTACGGCCTGCTGGACGATCGTGTCCGCTTCCTGGCCGGATGGTTCAAGGATACGCTTCCCACCGCGCCTCTTGATCATATTGCCGTGCTCCGTCTGGACGGGGATCTCTATGAATCCACGATCCAGGCTCTAGACGCTCTCTATCCCAAGCTGTCCAGCGGCGGCTTCTGCATCATCGACGATTATCACGCGATCGCCGCATGCAGCAAGGCCGTCGCTGACTACCGGGAAAGGCACGGGATAACGGCGCCGATCATCGATATCGATGGCAGCGGGGTTTTCTGGCGGGCATGAACAAGACAATACGCCGCGGCAGCGCGGATGACGGCACGGCGAAGCGCAGGATCCTTGTCACGGGGGTAGGCGGAAAGAGCGTCGGCGCAGGAGTCCTCCACTCCCTGATGCGGACCGATGATGCCGTGAGAAGCCGCTGGGAGACCGTCGGAACAGATGCTGATCCGTTCTCTTGGGGGCTCTATGTGGCCGATTTCAGCGCCCTCGTGCCGTCGGCTTCCGCACCAGGTTACCTGGACAGGATCGGAGAACTAACCGCCGATCTCGGGATTTCCGCGATTATCCCGGGCACTGAACCCGAAGCAGCAGCGCTGGCAAGCCACCGCGATGAGCTGCCGGTCCCGGTCATCGCCAACCGTCATGAGCTGATGCCGCTGATGACGGACAAGCGCCAGGTGGAGATCACGCTGAAGGAGATGGGGCTTAATTTCATCCCGTCGCTGTCGTGGGAGCACCGCGAAGAGGCGATCTCCGCATTTGGCTTCCCCCTGGTGATAAAGCCGACGCGGGGGACTGGCGGATCAAGGGGTGTCTTTCTGGTAACTAGCCGGGCCGAACTACACGGGCTAGTACCGTTCATTCACCAGGAATACCTGCCGATTGTCCAGCCGTACCTGGGCGACGCTGACAGCGAGTACACAGTGGGAGTGCTGTCGGACAAGCGCGGAGCGATCATCGATAGCATCGTCATCAGGCGGAAGCTGATCGGCCTGTCGCTGCTGGACTCCAAGAGCTACGGCCCCGGCGCGACGGCCGCCATATCAACGGGTTTCTCCCAGGGCTTCGTTATACGCGACCACGAGATCCAGTACTTCTGCGAGAACCTGGCGAAGAATCTCGGCAGCTGCGGACCACTGAATATACAGCTCCGGGTTCACGATGGCGAGATCTATGTCTTCGAGATCCACCCGCGTTTCTCCGGCACCACCCCGATCAGGGCCAGCGCCGGATTCAATGAGCCGGATCTTCTCCTGCGCAACTACCTCTATGGCGAGGAATTCGGGCGGCTGAGCTATCGCGTTGACGTGGCGGCCATCAGGGCCTTTGAGCACGTGCTCGTTCCCGTCAGGGACATGCCCCGGGCGCCCCGGCAGGCATAAGCTTCGGGGCCAGTCGGAGCGTCGCAGCCTGGCATGGTCGGTGACGCCGGGCCTTGCTGGTGTCCATCTGCGTCGGAGGCAGCCATGCGTGTCGCAGTGCTGAGTGATATCCACTCGAACGTGTTCGCCTTGCAAGCTGTGCTCAAGGACATCGAGGCCGACGATGCCGACGGGATCTGGGTCTGCGGGGATACCTTCGGCTACTACCCGTGGGCTACGGAGACCTTCCGCCTGCTCAGCCAGCGAGAGCACGTAGCCGTGCTGGGAAATCACGACGCCTGGATCGCTGCCAGGGCGCCGGCACCAGGCAATGTGGCCGGGGAGATCGCAATGCGAAACGCCCTAAGCCTGAGGGAGTACAGCCCGGCGGCCCTCGAATGGCTGGCAGAACTGGCGCTGGTGCTGCGGTTCGCGCCGGGGGACTGGAAGATCAGCATGACCCACGGCACTCCCGATGATCCCCTTGACGGCCGTTATTACCCCGATGACGCCAGGGCCTATCGATGGCTGCCCCGGCCGGGCGAGATCCTGCTCCTAGGGCAGACCCACTATCCGATCCTGCGCGGCGACGCATCCCAGGGCCTGATGCTGAATCCCGGCTCTGTCGGCCAGCCGCGGGATGGCAACCCGATGCCATCGTGGGCCCTTCTCGACCTCGCGACCGGTCAGGCCCAGCTGCGCAGGACCACCTACGACAACATCTCGGTCATGGCCAGGCTTGATGCCCTCGGCTGGGATAGCCGGGTGACCAGGGCCCTGGCCAAGAGATAAGCGCCCCTGAGCCGGGCGCCTTCATGACGGCACCCGGGCCGAGCCGTCCGGCCGGGCCGCGCCCTCGGGCCAGGCCCGGCGAGAGCCGCTGAGCGCAGCACGGATCTCGGCGACGATCAGCTCCTGCTGCTCCTGTGTCAGGTCATGGAAGAGAGGAAGGATCAACGTCCTTGCCGTCATCTGCTCGGTGACCGGGAGCGGGCAGTGCGGATGATCAGCGTAAGCCGGCTCCAGGTGCGCGGCCATGATGCCCCGCCGGGCAGATATGCCGCTGGCCGCCAGCCGCGCCAGCATTTCATCGCGAGAGACGGGCGAATCCCCGGGCAGCAGGACCCAGAACGACTGGAAGTTGGTCGTGCCGTACGGAGGATCCGCAACCATCCGGATCCCGGGAATGCCGACGAGCAGCTCCTGATACCTCTGGGCGAGCTGGCGGCGGCGGGAGATGAGCGCCTTAAGCTTGCGGAGCTGGACGAGGCCGACCGCTGCCTGGATATCGGTCATCCGGAAGTTGAAGCCCAGCTCGGTATAGCGTTCGATCACCGGCTGCCTGCTGCGATGCCGATCGGCAGCGCTGACGTCCATGGCGTGCTCGCGCAGGCGGCGGATCCGGGTGGCGGTAAGCTCATCAGGCATGGTCACCATCCCCCCCTCGCCGGTCGTGATCAGCTTGCGCGGATGGAAGGAGAAGGCCGCGAGCGATGCGGTGGCCCCGACAGGCCGCCCGCGGTAGGTAGACCCGGCCGCGCAGGCGGCATCCTCGATCACCAGGATGCCGCGCGGCTGGCACAGCGCATGGATGCTGTCCAGATCGGCAGGCACCCCCGCCTGGTCCACCAGCATGACAGCGCGGGTACGTGAGGTGAGGACCGGCTCGACGGTGCCCGGGACCAGGTTCTGCGTGGCCGGATCGACATCGGCGAACACGGGCTGAGCGCCGACGTAGCGCACCGCGTTGGTGGTCGCGATGAAGGACAGCGAGGGAACTACCACCTCATCGCCAGGCCCGATTCCGGCAGCCACCAGGGCCAGGTGCAGCGCAGCCGTGCAGGACGAAACGGCAACCGCGTGGCGAGCGCCGATGCTGGCGGCGAAAGCCTGCTCGAACTCGGCCACCCGTGGTCCCTGGGCAATCCAGCCGGAGGCGACCGCAGCTGCGGCAGCAGCCGCCTCCTCCTCGCCCAGCCAGGGCCGCATGACGGGGATCATGGGGTTGCGGCCTCCGCTGCCCGCGACCGCTGCGACCGCCACCAGCCGACCAGCCGCCTCAGGCCCTCATCCAGATCGACCTCGGGCTTCCAGCCCAGCTGTTCCCGCGCCTGGGACACATCCGCCAGCCGCCGGGCCACGCCGTTGACGCCGCGAGCGGGCCCGAACTCCAGGGGCAACTCCGAGCCCATCGCCCGCTGCAGTGCCTCGGCCAGCTCCACCAGGCTGGTCTCGGTGCCGCTGCCGATGTTGAAGACGCCCTCGGTGACATCGCTGGCAGCGGCAAGCAGGTTCGCGCGGGCGATGTCCCCGGTGAACACGAAATCCATGGTCTGGCGGCCGTCGCCCAGGATCAGCGGCGGCTGACCGGACTCGATCCGTTCCATCCAGCGTATGAGAACCTCGGTATAAAGGCCGTGTATGTCCATCCTCGGACCGTACACATTGAAATACCGCAGCATCACGTAATTCAGGCCATGGGTGGCATGAAAGCTGCGCAGCAGCCCTTCATTGAAGGTCTTCGCCGCCCCATAAAGAGTGTCATTATTGTACGGGTGCTGGCGTTCCGGCGTCGGAAAGACCTCCGCCAGGCCGTACACGGAAGCGGACGATGCTGCGACGACCTTCCGGACGCCTGCGGCTGCCGCCGCCTCGACGACTTCGTAGGTGCCGTCGACGAGAACCTCCACGGCCAGCCTGGGTTCGGTCGCGCACTGGGTGATGCGGATGGCCGCCTGGTGGAACACGACATCGATTCCCGGCATAAGCGAGCGGACCAGCTCACCGTCTCTGATGTCGCCGTCGACGAAGCGCAGCACGCCGCTGTCGCGTGCGGCCGACAGGTTTTCCAGCCTGCCCCGGACCATGTTATCGAGCACTATCACCTCATCGGCTCCGAATGCCACGAGCTGGTCGACGATGGTTGACCCGATTGTCCCGGCCCCGCCGGTGACAAGGTACCGCTGGCCGTTAGTCATGCGCTGTCCTCCGTGATAAAGGTGCGGGCGCCGTCGTTCACGGCGCTTCGTGAGGCTGCTTCGAGCAATGTCAGCACGCGCAGCCCGGCGTCCGCGCCGGTGAGGGGCTGGCGCCTGCCGATGATCGCGTCGCTGAACTCAGCCATGACGGACATCAGGGCCTCTCGTTCGTGCAGGGCGGGGACATAGGTGTCACCGGTCCGGTACGCGATCAGGGCCTGACGGCGGACGTCCTGGCGGACGTCGCCGGCCTTCAGCTTGTCCACGCCGCGATCGTGCACTGCTATCCGCGCCGCCGGGTTCATGTCGTCCCAGACGATGGTGCGCCGGGACCCGCCGAACACGGTGGTCCGTATCTTGGTCGGGCTCAGCCAGTTCACGTGAATATGGGCGAGAGCACCGTTGGACAGCCACAACGACAGATAGGCAAGGCAGGACACCCCGGCGCCGATGGGATCTCCGGTGTGGGCAGCGACCGCTACCGGCTTGACTTCTTCGGGCAAGACGAAGTCAAGTACCGACAAGTCGTGCGGCGCCAGGTCCCAGAGGACATCAACATCGGGCTGGACCAGCCCGAGGTTGATGCGGACCGAGTCCACGAACTGAATATCGCCAACGCTGCCGCCGCGGACAAGCTCCCGGACTCTCTGCACCGCGGGTGTATAGCAATAGGTGTGGTCACACATGAGGACCAGCCCGGCGTCCTGTGCCTGCGCGGCGAGCTTGGCGCCCTCGGCCACTGATGGGGTCAGCGGCTTCTCGACCAGCACGTGCTTGCCGGCGCTCAGGGCAGCCCGCACGAGATCGAAGTGCGTGGCCGCCGGGGTGGCGATCGCCACCGCCGACACCTGAGGATCGTCGAGAACGTCGTCAAAGGAACTGGTGGCGAGCACTGTGCTGCACGGACCGAGGACAGACCGAGCCCGGTCCAGGTCCAGGTCACACAGCCAGCGCAGCCTGATGGCGGGCGTGGCGAGAGCGGTGCGGACGAGATTCGGACCCCAGTAACCTGCTCCGATCACGGCCAGCCCAACTGGTGACATGCTGGTATTCCTCCGGGATAATGGTTTCGTTTAAGGCGCCGTGGTTGTGAACACCACGTCTACCCACAGGTTGATCGCGTCATAGCTGCTGGTCGGGAAAGCCGGCGAGCCACCGTACGAGAAGACGCCATTGCCGCCGTCGACGCCGTCCTGCAGGACATGCAGCGGCGGATTGTCGACACCGGAATTAGCGAACGCAGCAAGGTTATAGGCATAATCCCCGTTCGGCGCGAAGTAGGACGCCACGTAAGTGGTACCAGCCGTAACAGCGACCGGCGACGAGAAGTTGGCCTGCTGCCAGCCCTGCGTTGTTTCATTGGTGAATGTCACACTTCCTAGCAGGTCACCGCTGGCGTCCCACAGGCTGCCAATATGAGTCCCGGTGTTTCCGGGCCCCTTGTAGAATCGGATGCCCGTGATCCAGCCGTTCTCGTCCGTGGTGAACTTGACGCCGAGATTGTTGGGCGACGGATCGTTCGCCGCTGCGACGGCCGGCTGCGTCGAATCGGGCCAGATCGAGCATGGGCATTGCCCAGGCGGCGGTGTCGGCTGGGCCGTGGTGAAGGTCCAGGTGTCGGGGCTGGCCATGGTGGCCCCCGAACTGGTCTGGGCACCGCTGACCTTCGCGGTATACGTGGTATCCGCCGCCAGCGGGCTGTCCGGGGTGAACGTC
>JBKQSL010000068.1:0-9039 GCA_052143655.1 Streptosporangiaceae bacterium
GGCTACCTGAGGATGTTCACGGCGCGTGCGATGACCAGGACGGCGACGACCAGCGAGATCGCTTCCTCGGCCATCATCAGCAGCTTGGCCCAGGGCTTGATCGCCGAGACGTCCGTCGGGCTGAACGCGGTCGCGGTGGTGAACGACAAGTGCAGGTAGTCGACGAACTTCGGGTACCAGGCGGCGCCGGTGTACTGCGTGTTGGCCATCTCGGGGAACACGAACGCAGGGCTGCGGAGCGACCCGCGGGCCCGCGCGGCGGCGCCGCCGCGGTCGAGATCCCAGTACCACAGTCCGAAGGCGATCACGTTAGTGAGCCAGATCGCGCCGCCGCTGGCGAGCAGCAGGTTGGCGTCGGTGCTGAACTTGTCCCCGTTGATGATCCCGGCCAGCAGGCGGCCTGCGGCGGTGGCGTTCACCACGGTGATCAGGCCGATCATGGTTCCGGTCATGATCCGCAGCCACCGCTTGTCCCGGTCGATGCGGCCCGGATCGCCGATGATCAGGATGCCCAGCAGCACCACGATCACGGCGACCATCGCCCAGCGGGCGTCCCGGTCGCGCAGCTCGGGCGGCAGGGCGGCCCGCAGCAGGCCGGCGGCCAGCACGGCCAGCGCCATCGGCCAGCGTCGCTCCCCGGCCTCGGCGGCCGGTACCTGGCCGGGACCTGGGGGCGCCTGCGGGTCAGCGCTGCTCATGGCTCAGCTCACCAGCAGGTAGCTGCTCTTGGCCGCCAGCCAGCAGCCCAGCAGCAGGCAGATCACGATGATCACCTGGTCCTGATGGGTGTCCAGCCAGGCGCGCAGCGACCGGAGCCGGCCGCTGGCCGCAGCCGGGGCGAAGACCGCATACAGCTCCAGGGCAATGAAGCTGCCGGTCGCCAGCAGGCAGAACGCCACCAGCACCAGGTAGCTGGCGACGGACGTGAGCTTCGCCTGGGTGACGGTCGCAGCCCCGGCCGCGACCAGCGTCCACGGCTGCAGGATCACGGCGAGGCCGGCCGCGGCCAGCGGCGACAGCCCGTCCACCCGGGCCATCCAGGCCGGCGGCTTGCGGGGCTGGCCACTGCGGTGCCGCGTGCGCCCGGCGAAGAAGATCAGCGCCATGCCCAGGGCTAGCTTGACGGCGAGCACGGCGTTCGACGGCGCTGTCTGCGACTGCGGCGGGGAATTGCCGGTGGCCAGGATCACGGCCGCGATCACCACGGCCAGGCAGGCCAGCCAGCCGAGTATGAAGGCCAGCCCCTTCACCGTGCCGCGCGGTGCGCTCAGCAGCAGGATGAACCCGGTCAGCGGGAACGGCTCGAGCGTGATCGCCAGGCCGATCAGCAGCAGGTCGATTACCATGCATGCTCCGCCGCAGGCGCACGGTCTGGCATGGCCTCACACGTCGCGCTCGGCGGTCACCCGTCCGGAGGCCACGGCCTCGAGCAGCGCGGCGTGGTCGCGCTCGTTCTGGTCGGCGTAGGCGACGGCGAAATCGGCGATCGCCCGGTCGAACACGTCCGCCTTGCCCAGGTAGGACGCGATCGCGATGCGGTCGCCGGAGCGGGCGTGCGCCCGGGCCAGGGTCCAGCCGCAGACCGCGCCGTACATCCGCATGCCGTCGGGGATCATCGTATCGATGTCCAGGGAGAGCTTCCAGTCCCGCAGCTGCCGGATATAGAAGTCCCTGGGCCGGCCGTCCAGCCCGGACTTGGTGTGCTGCCAGCCCAGGAAGATGTCGCTGGACGCCTGCATCAGCCGCTGGCCCGCCACCACCCGCTGGCCCTGGTTGCGGTACTGGCTGGCGCCGACGAAGCGGCTGAGCACCGACGCCTCCGCCTCCTTCACCTGGAGGAACAGCGGATCGTTGTCGTCGCGGCCGAGCATCAGGATGATCCAGCAGCGGGTGCCGACACTGCCGACGCCGACCACCTTGCGGGCCATGTCGCAGAAGCTGAACTGCTCCAGCAGGAACCGGCGGTCGCTGGTCAGCGAGCGCCGGTACTCGGCGATCATGCCCTGGAACTGGGCCAGGAATTCCGCGAGATCCGCCGGCGGGAGCAGCTCGTCCACCGGCACCAGCAGCGGCGGTTCGGAGACGATCCGCGGCCGGCCGTCCACCATCCGGGTCAGCTTGGCCAGCTCCTGCATGCTGTCCCGGGTCCGCGCCTTGGCCAGGCCCTTGTCCAGCTGCTTGCGCTGGCCGGTCTTGAGCTGCGCGTCGAACTGGGCCCGCAGCTGGTCCACATCGATGTGGGCGTACCAGACGTCCAGGTCGCCCATCCCGGCGAAGGTGCGCATCGCCTCGCGGTAGCGGCCGACCGCGGCCAGGACGACGTCCCGGCGCTGCTTGCCGGCGAAGCCGTTGCCCCGGGCCGCGACCTCCAGGCTGGCCGCCAGCCGCTTGACGTCCCACTCCCACGGGCCGGGCAGCGTCTCGTCGAAGTCGTTGACGTCGAACATCAGCCGCCGCTCGGCCGAGCCGAAGATGCCGAAGTTGGACAGGTGCGCGTCGCCGCACGCCTGCACCGCCAGCCCCGACACCGGCGTGCCGGCCAGGTCGGAGGCCATCGGCAGCGCCGCGCCGCGGTAGAAGGTGAACGGGGAGACCATCATCCGGCCCCACCGGACCGGGACCAGCTCCGGCACGCGGGTCGCCGCCTGCCCTTCCAGCAGGGCGATCGGGTCGGGCCGGTCGGCCGGCGGGTCGAAGACGGCATGGCTTTCCCGCGGCACCTCGGCCCGCGCCATCTTGCCCCTGGCCGCCCGCTCGCCCGGCGTCAGCCTGCCGACGCTTGAGTCCAGCTGGTAGCGCGGCGGGCGCCGCACCGGAGCCTGTGCTGTCTGCGCTGTCATGGTCCGATCCCCTTCCCGGCCAGCGCGGCGGAGTGCTGGCCAGCGGCGGCACAGTCCCCCGGGCTGCACCGCCGCGTGCTTGCCGGCCAGGCCAGCAGCGGGCAGCCCCTGCTCTGCCATCCGACCATCCCCCCGGGCCGGGCCGGCCGCCTCACCCGCAGCGGATGACCAGCGTGCCACGGCCCGGGGCCTAAGCTCTAGGCGCCAGGCAGCCGACCACTGGCGCCATCCGACATATGCCTCGCATCATCCCGCGGCACCTGCGCCGACTGGCCTGGCGCCAGCCCATCGAGCGGCTCGTGCGCGCCATCCGTGACAACGACCAGGCCGGGGTGGACGCGGCCATCGTGCGGATCAGCCGCTCCCGGCGGTGGCTGGCCCCGCTGGCGCTGACCGTCGGCGCCGTCGCCATGCTGCTGGAGGGCGTGCGGCTGATCTTCTCCAACTGGCGGCTGACCCTGGTCCAGGTCCTGCCGGCGATGTGGATCTGGGCGGCCATGCTCGACCTGAAGGCACACCTGCTGTACGGCAAGTCGTTCCATCTCATCTCCGGGCCGGTGGTCATCCCGGTGATCCTGGCCGTCACAGCGGTGACCGCGGCCTGCTTCTTCCTGAACGCGGTGTTCGCGTTCGCGATCGCCACGCCGGGACAGCCGCACGTCCGGCCCGCGTTCACCCGGGCCCGGTCGCACCTGGCCGTGGTGCTGGGCTGGGGCACGGCCGTGGGCCTGGCGCTCGGCGTGTCCACCGTGCTGGCCCCCCGCCGCGGGCTGGCGCTGTTCACGGTCACGCTGGGCATCGTCCTGGGCGTGATGATGGTCTGCTACGTCGCGGTTCCGGCCCGGCTCATCGGCATGCGGACGACCTATTCCCGGCGTGACTCGCTCACTGCCTCCATGATGAGCGGGGCCATCGGCGCCATCGTCTGCACCCCGCCCTATGTGCTCGGCCGCGTCGGCCTGCTCATGCTCGGCTCGCACACGCTGTTCATCCCCGGACTGATCGTCCTCGCGCTCGGGCTGACCCTGCAGGCCGGCGCCACCAGCGCGGTCAAGGCAGTCAAGATGGGCGCCCGGCTGGCCGCCGGGCATCAGCCGCCCAGCGGCAAGGACGCCGCGGACGGCCCGCCGGAGCGGACGGCTCCGCGGAGCTGAGCGCGCGCCCCGCAAGGCCAGCCGCGTATCCCCCGCGCGGGATGATGCGCGCATGCCGAGCGAAGCGCACGCTGCCATTGGCACAGTCACACAGGCGAGAAAAGGGGGGCACCACGATGGCGATCGGGCCCGTACAGCTCATAGTGCTCGGCTTCAACCAGCCGGACTTCCATGGCGAGGTCATCTCTGAGCTGGAGAAGCTCCGGAAATCCGACATGGTCCGGGTAATCGACTCGCTGGTCGTCTACAAGGACGCGGCAGGCGAAATGGAGGTCGAGCACCTGTCCAATCTCACCCAGGACGAGGCCATCGAGCTCGGCACCAAGATCGGCGCGCTGATCGGCCTGGGCATCGAGGGCGAGGAGGGCATGGAAGCGGGGGCGGAAGCCGGCGCCGAGGAGGCGGCCGCCGAGGGCGGCGTGTCGTTCTTCTCCGAGCAGGAGGGCTGGGACGTGCTCGAAGACATCCCGAACGACTCGGCCGCCGCGCTGATCCTGCTGGAGCACCACTGGGCGGTGCCGCTGCGGGATGCGATCGCCCGGGCCGGCGGCTTCCGCCTCAGTGACGGCTTCATCAGCCCGCTCGACCTAGTGGAGATCGGGCTGATGTCGGCGCAGGAGGCCCAGCAGATGCACGACCTGGAAACCGCCGCGGCCGCAGCCAAGTAGCCACAGCCAGGTAACAGCCAGCAACATCACAGTTCGGAGGTCTGGACATGTTCGGATCACGCAGGGTCGCCCGGCGCACGGGTCGGCGCACCGCCCGCCGCGTTTCCCGCCGCCGCTAAGCACCGTCTTAGCCAGCCGCGCCTGCCCGCGCCGGGAATGGGGCGGTCTGCCGCAGCACGTCTGCCGCAGCACGTCTGCCGCGGGTCGTCCGCCGCGGATGAGGCGGGCTCGCGCGCACGGGAAGGATCATTGCCGTCATGTTGCCTCCCGCTGCCTCCCCGGTGCGACCGCCCAGATCCGGCAGGCGCCGGCTGGCCGGGACCGTTGCCGCGCTCGGGATGCTGTGCGCCGTCGGGGGCAGCACGGCCGGATGCGGCAGCACGGCCGGGAACGCTGTCGCCAGCTTCTCCGCCACCCGGACCGGCGGCGCGGCGCCGAGCGGCACCGCGAGCACGCCCGCCCTGACGCCGACCAGCACGCCGAGCACCGCCACGCCCACTCCTGCCCCGACGCAGACCTCCGCCGGGACGACGCCGTCGCCGACACCGCGCGCCTCGGCGCCGCGCACCGTGGTGCCCACCGTGGTGCCGACCGCGCACCCGGCCAGCTCGCCGGCCACGGCCGCCAGCACGGCGACCAGCCTGCTCTGGCTGTGGATCCTCATCGGCGCCGTGCTGCTCATCGTGCTGATCGTGGCGATCACCCGCGCTGGCCGCCGCCGGTCCGCGGCTGCGGCCAGGTGGCGGTCACAGGTCATCGAGGCATACGCGAAGGGCTCGGCGCTCTATGACGCGATGAGCGTGGCGCTGACGCCCGAGGCGATGGCCGCCCGGGACACCGCAGCCCGCTGGTCGGACATCCGGCGCCGCGCCGACGACATGGCCGAGATCCTCTACCGGCTGCGCGAGGCGGCCCGCCGCGAGGAGGACCGCGCGCGCGTCAATGACACGCTCGCCGCCTTGCAGGCGGCCCGGTCAGCGATGGAAGCCGGCTATGCCCCCGGCGGCACCGGCCTGCCGCACGCGGCCGTCGTGAGCGACCGGCTAGCCGCGTTCGAGGCCGCCCTGCGCGCGCTGCGCTCTGCTGGCGGCCTCGATGCTGGCGGGCCCCCGGCCTGACCGGCTCGCGGCACCGCTGACCGGGGCATACCGGGCCGCGCATGCCCGCCGGACATGCTGAGCCGGACACCCGGCGGCGGGCGGCTGCTGCGGCGGAAAGCCCTGCGCTGACTGCCTCATCCTGCCTCATCCGCTGCGGATGAGGCAGTCCGGAGCCTGCGCTCGGAAGCTCATAACCGACAGCCCGGGCGTCCGGCCCGGCTGCCTATCCGGAGGTGAGCGCGGCCATGACCGGCTATCCGTTGCTAGATCTGTTCCTGACTATGCTGTATTTCTTCGTCTGGATTCTGTGGATCTTCCTGGTGATCCGGATCATCATCGACATCTTCGCCAGCCACGACATCAGCGGCTGGGCCAAGGCGGGATGGCTGATCTTCATCGTGATCCTGCCGTTCATCGGGGTGCTGGTGTACCTGATCGCGCGCGGCCACCACATGGCCGAGCGCCAGGCCAAGGCCGCCCAGGCCCAGGACGAGGCGGTCCGCAAGTACGTCCGGGACGCGTCCGGCAGCGGCAGCGGCGGCAGCGCCGATCAGCTGGCCAAGCTGGCCGAGCTGCGTGACAAGGGCGCGCTGTCCGAGGCGGAGTTCCAGCAGGGCAAGGCCAAGATCCTCGGCTGAGCCGCGGGCGCGGGAAAGGGGGGCAGGCGCCGCGGCGATGCGGCACCTGCCCCCCATCGCGCTACCGGTGGCGGCGCGACGGCAGGACCGCCCCGATCAGCCACAGGATCGGGAAGATGAAGCCCACCAGCCCGAGGATCCAGTGGCCCTTGCGGAACGACATGACCGCGAGCGTGAAGATCAGCACTACGTAAATGATGGCCATCAGGATGGCCCAGCCCGCTCCTGACATTTGACCTGTCCCTTCCTTGACTGGCGGCACGCACAGGCCGTGTCCGCGACTACTCCGCTGGCCGGCTTGAGCCGGGTTCTCCGGCGGCTGAGCGGGCATTCATGCACCCAGGCGCCTGGCTTGGCGCAGGCCGCCGCGCGCCGGGCCGCCGATCCTCTCGGCTCGGCGGCCCGGGCGCCCCTTCCCCCAGGGCCTAGGCGGCTTGGTGGGTGTAGGTCTTCTCGACCGTCCGCGCGGCACGGCGGAGCATGAACCCGCCGATGATCTCGAACACGCCCATGATGATGAACCAGATGCCGAGCAGCGCGGCCAGGAAGGTGACCGAGGACTCGGGACTGGCCGCGACCACGATCCCCGCGATCAGGCTTACCAGGCCAAAGGCGATCCACCAGCCGCGCCCCTCGCGCACGCCGCCGGAAATGCCCCCGATGAGCGCCGTGACGCCCTGAACAATCCAGGTGATGCCTATGAAGAGGCCGATCAGCGCCCGGGTCAGGTGCAGGTGCCGGATCAGCACCACGCCGATCACGATGAACAGCAGGCCGGCGATGCCGAGCCACACCCGGTGCAGTTCCTCCCGGTCGAACACCCGGATGAGGTGGAAGATCCCCGAGAGGATCATGAGTATGCCGAGCAGGACCGCGATGACGTTCAGCGATCCGGTCGGATGGAAGCTGACGATGACCCCGAGGATCAGCGTCAGCGCTCCCAGCAGCATTGTGGCCTGCCAGGTGGCCGCCAGCACCGAATGCGGTGGCAGCGGCTCCCCGTAATCATCAGATGCCATCAGTGCTCCTATCCGGACGAAGTCAGGTGCCGAGCAGCTTGGCCTTGGCCGCAGCGAACTCGGCATCAGTGAGTACGCCCTGCTGGTGCAGAGCGGCAAGCTGGTTGAGCTGGTCCAGCATCGGCGACGACGCCGACGGCGCGGCCGCCTGCTGCGCAGGAGCGGGCGCCTGCTGGGCGGAAGCCGCGGGCGCCTGCTGCTGTTCGAGGTCGCTGATGCGCTGGTCCTGCTCGCCTTCCGTGGCCTGCCGTTCCGCCGAATGCCGGGCTACGCTCTTGCCCGCCACGTACGCGCCACCGCCTACCACGGCCGCGCGCAGCAGCGGACGCCGCCGAGCGAACATGACTGCCTCCTAGTCGTAACGGGTTGCTGTCCGGCTGCGGGCTAGGCTCCGTCGGGCAGCGAGAGGCCGAGAGCCACCATGATCTCCGGTGCCGCGGCGACGACCTTGGGTCCGCCGACCTGCGGGGCGATGGCGATCAGCACGCCGACGAGGTCCTCGGGCGTGACCCCGGCGTCCAGCGCCGCGGCTACCTGCCACAGGTAGGAGGCGGGCGGGGCATCCAGCGCGATCAGCGAGGCCAGCTTGACCAGCGAGAAGGCGCGAGCGTCCAGGCCGCTCTTCTCCTGCCACTGCATGCGCAGCTCGAGGCTCTCGCCCAGCAGGTCGACGTCGCCCAAGGCCAGCCCGGTCAGTGCCTGACTGGTGATGTCGTCGACACTGACCTGCGACGGCATGTTCATGATCAGTTCCTTTCCTCGCTCCCGGGCAGGCCGGTGCCGTGCACCTGCCGCCCCGCCTGTCACCCTGCCCGGTCCGGACCGGCGCTGCGTCACCCGCAGCGGATGGCCTGCAGCCGCCGGCCGGTTCCGACCGCACCCGCCTGACCTGCGCGACCTGGGGCTGCGGGGCGCTGCGGGAGGGACAGCAGCGGGCAATCACCCGCCGGGGATGATGTGTGATCCACCGCGGCCAGGATGTTGCCCGGCCCGCATGGGGGTCCTGCAGGCCGGGCAAAGCGGGGCCAATTACTCACCCTGGTGAGATTGCGGCAGGGTGATGAATTCTCACCCTGCCGTCCGCGAGAAAGGGGCTGCGGACGGACGGCTCACCGAGCACGGCGCGGACGGACGGGCTAGTCCCGGACCGGACAGCACTGCCGGGCGGGTCAGCCGACAGGTCGCCTCCCCCGAGGGGGAAGGGGGGAGGCAGCGGCGCGTCCGGGGCGTTAACCGCCCCGGACGCGCCGCTGCGCTTCCCGGCCGTGGCCGCTGGCCAGTCACCGCCGATCAGCTGTCATGCCGTTTCTTCGATTCCGGCCAGATGCCCGCAGCGCCTGAACGCGCCGACTGCGTCGTTATTGCCCGCGATCTTCGACAGCGTGGTATCTGGCAGCGGGCCGGCCCTTCTGATACACCAGTGGCGCATCATCCGAGGGCTGGATCAGGACCGCATGTCCGGTGATCGCGTCAGCGGCGGGGAGCGCTCGCGCCCCGATCGCCCGCTCCCCCGCTGCCCGGACCACGATGGCGGGAACGTCGGTGAGCCGCTCCAGCGCAAGCGCCGCGATGTCGTCGCCGTCGGCGTGGTAGTGAAACGGCGCGTCCAGGTAGGTGCCG
>JBKQSL010000069.1:0-2635 GCA_052143655.1 Streptosporangiaceae bacterium
CGGATTGTCGGCTTCCGTGCATGCTGCTGTTACGACAGCGATGCTCCATCGACGCTATTGCCGGACAGCGCGGGCGAGGTGGCCGAGCCCGCCGGGCATCAGCAGGTGGCCGTGCGCCGGCGGTGCGGGGCAGTGCGGCCGGCCGGCGGGCGGGCGGCGGTACGGGCCGGTCTCGCAGCCGGCTGCGGCGGCAGCAGCCTGGGCGGGGCAGCCGGCAGGCTGTCCGGCCGGTCCGGGCGCACGGCCGTCCCGGCCGGGCTGCTGACCGGCAGGGTAGGCACCACGGCCGGGGTGGCCCGGCGCGAGCCGGCGCGACAGCAGCGGGTGGCCGCACTGGCCGGCGGCGCGGCGCCAGTTCTCGCACCGGTGGTCGGCCCGCACCGGCAGCAGCGCCGTGCGGCGGGCCGCTCGCGGCCGGTCCCGGCCGGCGGCTCGGTCCCGGCCGGCGGCTCGGTCCCGAACGCCAGCCCGGTCCTGGCCGGCTATCTGGTCCTGAATGCCAGCCCGGTCCTGGCCGGCTATCTGGTCCTGAACGGCGGTCAGGTCCCGGCCGGCGGGGCGGCCCTCGTCCGGCGCGGCGGCCCCGGCAGACCCGGTCAGCGCGGCCGGGTGCAGCCGAACGACGCGGGCCGGGGACAGCCGGGCCTGCCCGAGGCGGGCCGGGATCAGCCCGGCGGCAGGGCGCCGGGCGGACAGCAGCGGCAGGCTGCTCAGGCCGATCCCGGCGAGGATGGCGGTCCCGCCCAGCAGCTGCAGCGGGCCGGCCGGGTTGCCGAACAGGACCACGCCGGCGGCCGCGCCGACGAGCGGCTCGATGTTCAGGAACGCGCCCGCGATCTCGGACGGCACTCGGGCCTGCCCCCACGCGAACAGCGTGAACGGCAGCAGGGTGCCGGCGAGCACCAGCCCGGCGGTGGCCAGCAGGGCGGCGAGGCCGCCAGTCCCGGCCGGGACGCCCGGCGTCGGCCCGGTCACCACCGCCGCCGGCAGCACCGCCAGGGCGGCGCCCACGAACTGGACCGAGGTGACCGCAAGCGGGTCCCGGCCGCGCAGCAGCCGGCCCTGGGCCACCGTGGCCCCGGCCGACAGCAGCAGCGAGGCCAGGACCAGGCCGTCGCCGGCGAACGTGGCGCCGCCGCCCTTGCCGCCGGCGACCAGGCCGACGCCGGCCAGCGAGACGGCGAAGCCGGCCCACGCGACCGGCCGGGCCACGGCGCGGTGCCAGGCCGCTGCGATGATGGCCACCAGCACCGGCGTGACGCCGATCAGCAGCGCGGCGCTGCTCACGCTGGTGCGGGTGATCCCGGTGTTCTGCAGCAGCACCGACCCGCCGTAGCCGATCGCGCCCGTGGCGAACACTGCCGGAGTGCAGGCAGCACGCAGCGCGGCCCGGCCGGCGGCGGTCCGGCGGCACGCCCACACGAGCACCGCCGCGGCGACGGCGAACCGGATCACGGTCAGCCAGCCCGGCGGCAGCCAGGTGAGGGCCACCTTGGACAGCGGCACGGTCGTGCCCCAGAAGAAGCCGGCCGCGGTGAGCGCGGCAACGGCGTAACGACGGCTGTTCTGCATGCATCCAGGATCGGTGATCGAAGGCCCCCGATTCGCTGATCAGGGCATCTTACGAGATATCCTCTCGTGATATGGCCGTTCCACTTGATGAAGTTGACGTAGAACTGCTCAGTGCGCTGCAGGTCGACGCGGACCGCACCAACGTCGAGCTCTCCCGCCTGGTCGGGCTCTCCCCGGCGGCCACGCTGAACCGGGTCCGCTGGCTGAAGCAGTCCGGGGTGATCCGCGTCATCAGCGCGCAGCTCGACCCGGAGGCGGCCGGGTTCCCGCTGCAGATGTACGTGATGGCGGCAGTCGCGCGGCATGACCCGCGCTCGACCCGCATCTTCGAGGACCAGGTCCGGGCCCTGCCGCAGATCATCACCGCGAACAACATCGCCGGCGAGTTCGACTACCTGCTCAGCGTGGTGGCCCGCGACGTCGGCGACCTGCAGCAGGTGCTGGCCGCGCTGGCCGCGCGCGGCGGCTCGCGGCTGATCACCCACCTGCGGCTGGAGGAGGTCAAGCCGCCGGCCCGGCTGCCGCTGGTGGCGACCAAGCCGGCCCGGGAGCGCGAGCGGGACAGGAACCGGGACGGCGGCCGCCAGGCGCCGGGCGGCCAGCCGGCGCTCCCCGGTTCCGGCCCGGCGGCTGCGCCGCCCGCCGGCCGGGCGGGCGGCGGGACCGGCGGCCGGCCCGGATCCCGTTCGCCCGGGCAGGCCCCGCGCCGTTGACGCGGCTTGCGCCCGGTATGAGCATGTGAGCCAGGGTCGAGCCGGGCGAGGTCAGGAGGTCACGCGATGAACGAGCGCATCGATGCGGTGCTGCAGGGCGCGGTGGAGCGGGGCGACGTGCCCGGCGTGGTCGCCCTGGCGGCCAGCGACGACGGGGTGATCTACGAGGGATCGGCCGGGCGCCCGTTAGCACCGTGGACCGGGCACCCGAGCTGTCGCGGCTATGCTCGCGATCACGACGCTGGTCAGCTGGGCGCTGACGGCCAGCCTGGGCGGCTACATGCTGACCCGGTGGATCCGCCGCGGCGGGCTGGCCCGGCAGCGGGCCGCCCGGGACCGGCTCGGCCCGC
>JBKQSL010000070.1:0-11994 GCA_052143655.1 Streptosporangiaceae bacterium
TGCGCGTTGCCTGTGGCATCTTCAACGTCGTCCTTGGCGTCCTTCTGCTCGCTTCCTTCCACCAGTTGGGGCCGCTGACTTGGCTGGCAGCGCTGCCGCTAGCGGGGGCGGCGCTGATCTTCTGGACTGTCTACCGCCTGCAGACCAGTGTCCAGAGCTAGCTTGGCAGCATCTCCCCGTAGCGGGATCGATCAACCCCCGGCCCGCTTGGGGAGATGCTTCCGCTCTCCGGCAGTGGTTTCGGTCGCTGGTGTTCCTCGTTCTTCTCCCCGCCGCCAAGATCCATACGAGTGACCGCCGGTTGTAAACCGGGCGGCACCGCAGGTCGCAGGAGGCATCACGATGCATGCACCGGATGACGACGCCTCTTCCTGGCAGTCCGTCCTCATGAGATTCCTGGTCAGGTCATGGGAATACCGCCGTCCCCGTCTCTGGGTGGGCGTGCGCGTTGCCTGTGGCATCTTCAACGTCGTCCTTGGCGTCCTTCTGCTCGCTTCCGTCCACCAGTTGGGGCCGCTGACCTGGCTGGCAGCGCTGCCACTAGCGGGGGCGGCGTTAATTTTCTGGACCGTCTACCGCTTGCAGCAGGACAGCGTCCGCCGGGTGCATGAGCTGGAGCAGTCCCGGGCCAGCTTGGTGGAGGACTCGGCGTCGAGGCTGCGCCGGATCGAGCGGGACCTGCACGACGGGGCGCAGGCTCAGATGGTCGCCGTTGCGATGAAGCTGGGGCTGGCCAGGGAGAAACTCGGCAGCGCGATCGACGGGACCGCGCAGGCTGACCTGGAGCGGGTCCTGGAGCTGGTCGATTCCGCTCACCGCGGGGCCAAGGAGGCCATCACCGAGCTGCGTGACCTGGCCCGCGGCATCCACCCGCCGGAGCTCGACCACGGCCTCGGCGCCGCGCTCGCCAGCCTCACCGCGCGCAGCAGCGTGCCCGTTGAGCTCGTCGTCGACTTGCCCGAGCGCCCGTCGGCCGCGATCGAGACCATCGCCTACTTCTGCGCGGCCGAGCTGCTCACCAACGTCGCCAAGCACAGCGGCGCCCGGCATGCCACGCTGGAGGCAGCCTGCGTGGGCGGGCTGCTGCGGATCCGGGTCAGCGATGACGGCTGCGGCGGCGCCCGCCTCGAAAAGCGCGGCGGCCTGGCCGGGCTCGCCGAGCGGGTGCGGACCGTGGACGGCAGGCTGCAGGTCAGCAGCCCGTCGGGGGGTCCCACGGTGGTCACCGTCGAGCTGCCGTCCCACGCGTGACCGAACTGGGGTGCCCGATGCGGATTGTGATCGCCGAGGACTCAGCGATAGTCCGGGCAGGCCTAGCCGAGATCCTGGCCGACCGCGGCCACGAGGTGGTCGCCGCCGTCGGCAACGCCGACGACCTGCTCACCGCCGTGGACGAGCACCAGCCGGACGCCACCGTGGTGGACGTGCGGATGCCGCCCGGCTACACCGACGAGGGCCTGCGCGCCGCGATCGCCATCCGCCGCGACCACCCCGGAACCGGGGTGCTGGTGTTCTCCCAGTACATCGAGACCCGCTACGCGGCCGACCTGCTTGGCGCGGCGTCCGGCGGCGGCGCCGGCGTCGGGTACCTGCTCAAGGACCGGGTCGCCGACGTCGGCGAGTTCGTCGAGGCGCTGAGCCGGGTAGCGGCCGGCGGCACCGCCCTCGACCCGGAGGTCGTGACCCAGCTGCTCGGTGCCAGTCGCCGCACCGACGGGCTCGGCTCGCTGACGGCCCGAGAGCGCGACGTACTGGCGCTGATGGCCGAAGGCCGGTCCAACGGCGCGATCGCCGGGAAGCTCGTGGTCTCGGAGCGGGCCGTGGAAAAGCACATCGGGAACATCTTCAGCAAGCTCGGCCTGCCCCCCTCCGACGCCGACCACCGCCGGGTACTGGCCGTCCTCCGCTACCTGGAGACCTGACCAGCGACACCGCCGACAGCACTCCCGCATGCCCGCTCGCCTGCAATCGCCTGCGTCCTGGGACGGTAATGTTCATGGCTGGCTTCCGGATGATAGGCCTTGCCCGTAGTTCTCGCCGGTGCCGAATCCCGCGTGAGCGGGTGCTGCGTCCAAGGTCGGCGGGACGCCGATCGCGCAGCGACGCCGCAGGCGCTCGGCACGCGGCGGCCGGGAGCGGGACAATCAAGAACGAGAAAGACGGCTCCCCACTGCAACCAGACGGCCTGACGAATGAGCCGGGAAGATCACTGGCTTCGTTGCGCCCGGTCCGGCGCGGGCGCGCCGGGCGGGCGCCCCCAGCGCTGAGCCCGGCGCGCAAAGAGAATCAGCCACAGGAAGACTGCAATACCTCCGGGAAGATCCCGCTCTCCCGAAAAGCCCGATTGCCTTCACCCCTTGTGATCAAGGATTAGGGCTGCTGGTGGTGGCCGAGGGCGAGGCGGGCGGCGCTGACGTCTTCCCGGCCGTGGCCGGCGTCAACGGCAGCGTGCCACTGGCGGGACAGCGCGGCCAGCAGCGGCAGCTCGTCGTCACCTGCGGCGCTGATCGCCAGGTCCACGTCCTTGAGTGCCCATTCCAGCGGGAACTCGGGCGCGAAATCGCCTCGCTCCATTTTGTGCAGCTTGGCGTCAGCGATCGGTGCGTCCAGCGGTCCGCCTTCGATGGCCTCGGCCAGCTTCAAGTCGTCGATGCCCAGCTGGCCGGCCAGCTCCAGGGCCTCGGCCACGCCCTCGATCAAGATGGACATGTAGGCGTTGACGGCCAGCTTCATCCGGCTGCCCTGGCCGGCCTCGCCCAGCCATACGGTCCTGCGGCCGATCACTGAGAACACGGGGCGCACGGCCGCTGCCGCTGCGGGCGGGCCGGAGGCCAGGATGAGCAGCTGGCCGGCCTCGGCGGGGCCTTTGCTGCCCGATACGGGCGCGTCCACGAACATAACGTCGGGCCGCAGCTGGCTGAGCCGGCTGCTGATGTCGGTCGTTTCCGCCAGGCCGATCGTGCCCATCTGCGCCCAGGCCGCGCCCCCGGGCAGCGCCTCGGCCACGCCGCTACCGAAGATCACCGAGGTGACCACGTCGGCGGTCGGCAGCATCGTGATCACGACCTGCGCATCATGGACGGCATCCGCCGGCGACGCTGCCACTAGCGCCCCGGCATCGGACAGCGGCGCGGTCGCGCTGGATGAACGATCCCAGGTCGTGGTGCGCAGTCCGGCGGAGACCAGGTTTCGGGCCATCGCCGAGCCCATGATGCCCGTCCCCAGCACCGCGACCCGCACATTCTCGCCAGGGGTCTCTGTAGCCATCTAGCTCTCCCTCCGTACTGTCACGACATGCGGTAACGGGTCTCGCTCGCCCTCAGCCACGCTATCCCTGGCGTGACCGCCAGCCCACCGCGGCCAGCTAGGCCACGGCCAGATCGTCGAGGAGACTTATTGCTACCGTTACGGCCTGGCGGGCTCATGCACCGGATTGGTCATACCGGCTGACGCCAGCCGGGTCCGGCCCGAAGGCATTGCCCATGGGGAGCTGAAAACGGGCATGGCTGACTCGATATCGGCTTCGTCGCCTTGGGCACCGTTGCGCATCGGGCTGTTCCGGACGCTGTGGATCGCGGTGCTGGTCAGCAACGTGGGCACCTGGATGCAGACCGTGGGTGCCCAGTGGCTGCTGGTCCATGGTCCTCACGCGGCTGTACTCGTCTCCCTCGTGCAGACCGCTGACACTCTGCCTGCTGTCCTGTTCGCGCTGGTCGGCGGGGTGCTGGCGGACATTTTCGACCGGGTTAAGCTGCTCGTCGCGGTTCTCGCTGGCATGACCGCCGCGGGCGGGGCTCTCACCGCGCTTACTGCGGCGCACCGGATGCCGCCGGCGCTGCTGCTCATGTTTACTTTCGTGCTGGGTACCGGCGCCATCCTGGTCGCACCCGCCTACCAGTCGCTGGTGCCCGACATGGTCCCCCGCCCGCTGGTGCCCAGTGCCTCTGCTCTTAGTTCGATCAACATCAACCTGGCCCGCGCTGTCGGCCCAGCCATCGCCGGGCTGCTGGTCGCCCGGATCGGGGTAGCCGCCGTGTTCGGCCTGAACGCGGCGACGTTCCTCTTCTACGCGATCGTGGTGGCGCGCCATCCCCAGCTGGGCGGGACTCGGCAGTCTCCCGAGCGGTTCATCCCAGGGCTGCGGGCGGGCGGCAGGTACGTGCGCCACGCACCCGTCGTTCAGCGCATCCTGTTGCGTGCGGCCCTGTTCCTGGTACCGGGCCGCGCGCTGTGGGCGTTGCTGCCCCTGATCGCCACCCGGCGGCTCGGACTGGGGTCAGACGGGTACGGCCTGCTGCTGGGTGCCCTGGGAGTTGGTGCCATCGGTGGCGCGTTCATCCTTCCGCAGATCCGGGCCAGGCTCTCCGCCAATGCCCTGGTGGCCGTCGCGAGCCTGACCTACGCGGCGGCACTGGTCGCGGTGTCGGTGTCGCGCAGCCTCGCGCTGACCGTCCTGGTGCTGCTGCCCGCCGGGGTTGCCTGGATAGCTTTCTTGTCTAACGTCAACGCCTCGTTGCAGCTCTTCCTGCCCAGGTGGGTACGCGCCCGCGGCCTGTCGGTCTACCAGATGGTCCTATTCGGTGCCCAGGCAGCCGGGGCTGCCATCTGGGGAGTCGTCGCCGGGACCGCGGGGCTGGTGCCCGCCTTCCTGATCTCCGCCGCCATCATGGCCGCCGGTGCGGCAACCCTCTGGTTCTGGCCGTTCCAGCAGATCGCGGGCATGGACCGCAGCCTGGTCCGCTGGCCCGAACCGCAACTGCTCATCAGCGCTGATCGCGGCGACGGACTGGTCCTGGTGCGGACCACCTACACCATCGCGGCCGAAAAGGAACAGCAGTTCCTGCAGGCTATGGCCAGCCTGCGCCAGTCACGGCTCCGGACCGGAGCGACGGACTGGGCCGTGTACCAGGACGGCCAGAACCCGCGCGTGTTCATCGAGCTGTTCAGCGTCGCCAGTTGGGAAGAGCACCTCAGGCAGCACCGCGAGCGGCAAACCGGCACCGACCTGCAGTACCACGACGACGCTGCGGCACTGTCCGACCCGCGGCCACAAACCGGCCACTACCTGGCCGCAGACGTCCGCGACTAGCGAGGGCCCGGGGCATTCCTCGCGGTCCAGCAGTTGCGGTCCGCCCCGGGATTCTCCGGCCACCGCCGCCCGGGCCGGTGCGCTCGTGATCAGCGTCCTGCTGATCACCGCGGCGTTCCTGGACCTCAGCCGCTGCGGCATCGTCCTCGTGACCGCCCGGCACGGGCCGCCGGGCTGGTCGTTACGGGCTTGGGCGCCGCGAACGCCCGACAGCGCGCGGCGCGCGTCGCCTTATCACCGGATGGGGGCATCCGGCGCTGATCGGCGTGACCTCGGCCTGCGCTCACGTCCTGGACGCTGCGCACCGTAGTCCCCATGCTTAAGGATCTTCCCGGTTCAGGATGCACTGCTTCAATGCGGCGGCGGCGTTGTCCAGTATGTGCCGGGACAGGCCGGGGTCGTCGATGGCCCGGGCGATGGAGATCGCGCCGACGAGGACGCTGAGGGTGAGGACCGCTTCGCGTTCCCCGGCCTGGCGGTCGGGGTTGCCGGTGAGGTCAGCCAGCACGGCCAGGCATTCCTGCACCTGACGGCTGTAGCTGGCCCGGGACGGGCCGCCGGCGCGGGCGACGTCCGCGGCAACGCCGGCCACGCCGCAGCCTGCCTCGGGATGATCCCGGTGCCAGGTGCTGAGGTAACCGTCGACGAGCGCGGTGAATCCGCGCTGCCCGCCGAGCTTGCCGGCCGCGATCGTCCATGCGCTGCCCCGGGTCAGGGCCCGCTGCGCGGCCTCGGCGACGAGCTGCTCTCGTGAGCCGAAGTGCCGGTAGAAACCGCCGTGGGTCAGCCCGGCTTCCTTCATGAGCCCGGCGACGGCCAGGCCGTCGATGCCGTCGCGGCGGATCCGCGCCGCGGCGATGTCCAGGATGCGGTCATGGCTGGCCGCCTTCGCCGCCTGAGACGTGCCCACGATGGATCCTCCCGCTGGTGCCGGCGTGCTTGACCAGCAAGATGATATCTGTCATCCTCTTCAGAGTGTGGATGACGATCGTCATCTTGAAGCGGGTCCATCCGGCGGGCTGGCCCAAGGCCAGCGATCTCCACCCTCCAGACAGGCGGGAACCATGACCTCCGACGGCACTGCGCACGCCCCGGCCGGCCTCACGATCGAGGTCTACACGACCCCGGGCCGGCCGTTCGCCAGCGCCGCCACGCCCGAGGGCCCGGGTGACCTGCCGGCCTGGTCCCCCTCGTCGGCGACCCTGATCTACGGCGGCCACGACGCCATCCTGGTCGACACGCTGATCACCTATGACCAGGTGGACGCGCTGGCCGACTGGATCGAGTCGAAGGGGCGGCGGCCCTCGCGCATCTACATCACGCACGGCCACGGCGACCACTGGCTCGGGCTGGCCCGGCTCACCCAGCGCTTTCCCGGAGCCACCGGCCTGGCCACGGCCGAGGTCCTCGCCCAGGCCGCTGACCCCGCCATGGCCGGGTACTGGGAAGCGCTCTTCCCCGGCGAGATCCCCGGGGCCGGAGAAAAGGTCCTGCCGCAGCTCCTGACGGCCGGCACGCTCGACCTGGAAGGCAACGAGCTGCGGGTCATCCGGATCGGCCAGGCCGACACCGCGCACTCCACCGTCCTGCACATACCGTCGCTGGCCGCCGTCGTCACCGGTGACCTGGCCTACAACCAGGTGCACATGATGACCGCCGAGACCGGCGAACCCGAACGGGCACAGTGGATCGCCAACCTGGACACCGTCGCCGCGCTCGACCCCGCCGTCGTCGTCGCCGGCCACAAGCAAACCGGCAACGGCAACGACCCGAAAATCATCGCGGAATCCCAGCAATACCTGCGGGACTTCACCCGCATCGCCGCCGGGGAAACCACCACGGCCGGCATCGTCGCCCGGATGACCGAACGCTATCCCGGCTGGGAGAACCTCCGCACCCTCTGGCACTCCGCACGAACAGCCATCACACGGAAGAACAGCTAGCGGCCTGGGAGTCAATGTCGAGCGACTCCGCTGCGCAATTCAGCAGCGCGCCGGTGTGTTCGGCGGTGGCCAGCACGCCCCGCCGCAACGGCGGGAAGCGATAGGCAAGCCACTGGTCTGCTCAGCCATGCCACGGCCACCCCACTCGGAGCATGTCATGTGGAGGCAGCGCCGGCGCGCCAGTTCCATCGTGACGAGGTTGGCACGGCCGAGGGCGTATGGGCGCAACTGGGTTCGAACCAGTAACCCTCGCTTGTAAGACACGCCCGGGATGTCGGCTAACGTCGCTCATCTGGGCTGATGGCCACGGGCTTGTCCAGCGGGATCGGGTCGCGTCGGTGCCCGTTGTGGTCAGAGTTGGTAGTCAGCTCGCCAATCTGCCTCTCGATGCGAACTAGTGCCGGATCGGCCGCTGGAGGTCCGTTCCAGCTGATTGCTTATCCTCTCCGGTCCATGCCGGACGTTGCTGGTCACGGACGTTGCTGAACCGTTGTGCTGTACCGCGGGGCCGGAGCTACTCGTTGACGGCTGTCCTAGATCGATCTAAAGTCTTAACATCGTAGCACTTTGAGGAGCAGGTGTGATCAGCTTCCGGCTCGATGGCCGTTCGGTCGTGCCCCCGTACCTGCAGATCGTCCAGCAGGTCCGCCAGGCGCTCCGGATGGGCGTGCTCGACGTGGGCGACAAGCTCCCCACGGTGCGGGAAGTCGTCGCCGCCACGGCGGTCAACCCCAACACCGTGCTCAAGGCATACCGCGACCTGGAGCGCGACGGCCTGGTCGAGCCGCGGGCCGGGCACGGCACGTTCGTGGTGGGCCGCCCGCCCGGTCCGCCTCCCGGCACGCATTCACGGCTGGCCCGCAGCCTGGCGCAATGGGTGCGCGGCGCCCGCGAGGCCGGACTGGATGACGAGTCGATCGAATCGCTGCTGCGCGCCACGCTGCGCGTCGCAGCCGAGGAGGAGACCGCATGATGGCCAGCAGTAACCCTGCCGTGATCCAGACCCGCGGGCTGTCGAAGCGCTACCGCAAGGTCACCGCCCTGAGCGAGGCCACCATCACCGTTCCCGAGGGCCGGATATCGGCACTGATCGGCCCGAACGGCGCCGGCAAGACAACGCTGCTGCGGCTGCTCGCCGGGCTGGCCAGGCCGACCGGCGGCGACGTCGCGGTGCTCGGCAGCCCTCCCAGCCAGGACCCGGCCTTCCTGGCCGGCATCGGCTTCCTGGCCCAGGAGATCCCGCTGTACCGGCGCTTCACCGCCGAGGATCACATCAGCATCGGCGCGCACCTCAACTCCCGCTGGGACGGGATGTCTGTGCGGCACCGGCTGGAGAGCCTGGGCATTCCGCTTGACCAGGCGGCGGGCACGCTGTCCGGGGGCCAGCGCGCCCAGCTGGCGCTGGCGCTGACGCTGGCCAAGCGGCCCCGGCTGCTGCTGCTCGACGAGCCCGTCGCGGCGCTGGACCCGCTCGCCCGGCGGCAGTTCCTGGCACACCTGGCCGAGGCGGTGGCCGACGGCGGCCTGACCGTCGTGCTGTCCTCGCATCTGCTCGCCGACCTGGAACGAGTCTGCGATCATCTCATCCTGCTGGCCGCATCCCGGGTCCAGCTGTGCGGCGACATCGACACCCTGCTCGCCGAGCACCAGGTCCTGGTCGGACCTCGCAAGGACACCACGGCGATCGAGCGCGACCACACCCTCGTCCAGGCCGTGCGCACCGCCCGCCAGACCACCCTGCTCATCCGCCGGAACGGGCCCGTCACCGACCCGGCCTTCGAGGCCGCCAACGTCGGCCTGGAAGAGCTGGTGCTCGGCTACATGGGCCAGCACGCCGGGCCGGCGCCAGCCCACCTGACCACGATCGGAGAAGATCAATGACCTGGCTTGTCTGGCGCCAGCACCGCAACCAGGCGTACTTCGCCGCCGCCGCCCTCGCCGCGTTCGCGGTCCTGCTGCTGGTCACCGGCCGGCAGATGGCGTCGCAGTACCACTCCGCCCTCACCTCGTGCGCCGCCAGCCATACCTGCGGCAACCTCGCGAACACGCTGACCCTGGGTACCCCTTTGCTGTTCTTGCTGGTCACGCTGACCGTGCTAGTGCCGTGCCTGCTGGGAGTGTTCTGGGGCGGACCCCTGGTGGCACGGGAACTCGAAACCGGCACCAGCCAGTTCGCCTGGATGCAGAGCATCAGCCGCAGCCACTGGCTCACCGTCGAGGTCGGCTGGGCCCTGCTCGCCGCAGCCGCCTGGGGCGGCGCCGTCTCGGCCCTCGTCACCTGGTGGTCCAGCCCGGTGAACGCCCTCAAGCACCAGAACTTCCAGCCCGGCCAGTTCGACATCCAGGGCATCGTCCCCGTCGGCTACGCGCTGTTCGCGGTGGCCCTCGGCATCGCCTCGGGCGCGCTGCTCCGCCGCACCCTGCCCGCGCTCGCCGTCACCATCGGCGTCTTCGCCTTCCTGCGCCTGGTGATCGGCCAAGACCTCCGCTCGCACTACCTGACCCCGCTCACCAAGACCTTCACCTTCCTGCACCCCCCGGCCTTGCATGCCTTGCCCAAAGGGTCCTACTGGCTGGTCTCGGGGGGCCTCGTCGGCCCAGGCGGCCAGCTCCCGAGCAGCCAGGCCCACGGCGGGCCCAGCATTTCCTTCGGCGGCGTGCCCATCAGCCTCAGCAACACGCCGTCCGCGTGCCGGGCGCTCATCTTCCAGAGTCCGCCCAAGTTCGGTTCCTGCCTGGCTGCTCACGGATACCGCGGGTTCATCAGCTACCAGCCCGCCAGCCGGTACTGGGCATTCCAGGGCATCGAGACCGGCATCTTCGTGCTCCTCGCCGCCGCCCTCATCGCCGTCACAGCGATCGCGATCACCCGCCGCGACGCCTAGCACCCAGCACATCGCCCCAGAATCCAGCCGGCCCAATAACGCGCTGTCTCCTGCTCCCAAAGCCAACGCCGCGGCCGCCTGCTGCTGGTGGCGGCGGTGCGAACTTCTCGTTCGGCTATTGGGATGTGACTATCGCCCGCTCCGCACCTGCCCGAACCTGAGCCTGCGCTGGCCGGAAGGTGCGCCTGCAAGTCAGGGTCCGCAAAGCTCGGCCAGCCTGCTGACCGTCGCCCAGTTGCGCGCCGTTCCGGCCACTGAGGCCGAGGTCGGACCGCCTGCCCTGGCGAGCACGCGGCGCAGTTCGCTGCGCGGGTACCCGTCCGGGGTGTGCACGTAGACCGTGCGGCCGAGCACCCGTGCCTCGTCCCGGCTGCCTTTCGCACGCACTTGCCGCTCTGCGCCGGCCACCCAGGCTGCCAGGCCGGGTCCGGGCACCTCGGGCAGGAACACCGCATGCAGCAGCCTGGGATCCGTCTCACCCGGATACGGGTTGTCGCGCACGCAGCGCGCAAGTTCCTCGCGGGAGAGCACCACAGCGCGTGCCCGCACGCCGATGCCGTCGGCGATGGCCCGCTCCAGCTCAGCGGATAGCGCCGCAGTGTCCGTGCGGCCCGCCGTCCTGCTGTCTGTCAGCCGCGGAGTGAACAGCAGGTTTCCGCTCTGGATATAGGTCATGACATCGGTATGGCCGAGCGAGGTCACGACTTCCTGGAGTGCCGCCATCGTGACCTTCTTGCTGCCGAGGTTGTTGACCCCGCGCAGCAGCACGACGTGAGTGGGCACGCCAGCATCATGTCAAAGCGGAAGGCGCATCCCGCCTGTGACTTGGGCTTTCGCCACGGACCGGGTCGTGCCTTGTTTCAGAACATTGGGATGGGATGTCTCAAGACATAGGAATACCCGGGTCGGCAGTGTCGGCAGTGTGGTCGCATCATCAGCGCTGCCACCGGCGAGCTTGACGGCGCGACCTGACCCTCGACCCTCACCGCGAGAACAGGAATCCCAGCTCACGATCGGTGGGCCGGACGCACCACTATGCGAACCACGATCTTGTGGTCGCCGGTGGCCCGTTGCCGGTGCGTCTGCCCAGGTCACGGGCAAGGCGGCAGGAACGGCGAGCGGCGCCTGGTGTTACGTCAGGCAGCGGCGCTGTCGCGCTCCAGGCGCTCGGCGATCCAGACCTTGATGATGGATTGCCTGGTGACACCGAGACGCCGCGCCTCCCGGTCAAGGGACTCGATCATCCACGACGGGAAATCAACGTTGACCCGCCGCTGCTCCAGTGCTGGGCGCCGGAGCCCCGCGAGATCCAGGTCACCGGTCACGTCCTCACCCGCGTCGAACCGGCGGTCAAACTCCTCAGCCTTCATACAGCGCCACCTCCTCCTTACGTGACCACCGAGCCGAGATGATCCTGGCCCGCCCCTCCCGGTATGTCACCACGACCGACCAGTGCTTGCCATCGATCATGCCGATCACCAGCCACCTCGGCTCGCCGGCCGTCCGAGCCGGGATCTCAGCCCGCATGGCGTCCTGCCACAGCGCCTGCACCTGGGTGAAGTCAATGCCATGCTTCTCGAAGTTTGCTGTGCTCTTGGCCGCATCAAACTCGAAATCCACAGAACAGACCCTCTCAGGTATAAAAACCATACCCGATCGAGGGGACGGCGTACTCGTGGGCGCGGCACCGGTCTAGCACAAACTGGCGGACGGGCTATGGCCGCATCGGCACACCCGCGAGATGCCAAACTCCCAGCTCAGCTCCACTGCGAGAGATACCGCGCGGTGGGCCAGATGGACGCGTTCCCGCGGACGGCCACGGCACAGGCGATTTGCTATGGCGCTGGGCGGGTTTTCGCGGCGGGTACGAGGCGCATTTCCAGCACAGGCAGGAACCTGCCCGGTACCGAGGCGGAGGGAGCTTGACTGACGCGTCGCGCTCCCATGGCGCGGTAGAAGCCCTCGGCGTTCGGATCGGCTTCGACGCGCAGGGACGTGAAGCCGGCCGCGCTGGCGGTGCTGAGAGCGTGCTGCCACAGCTGGCGCCCGAGGCCAGTGCCGATCAATTCGGGGATCA
>JBKQSL010000071.1:0-12194 GCA_052143655.1 Streptosporangiaceae bacterium
ACCGCTTCCTGACCCCGGGGACCGCTATCGCCCGCGGCGAAAACGGTGGTCCGCAGGTGCTGGGCGTGCGACAGTGCTGCGGTGGCCGACAGTGAGCTGATATCCGTATTCCGGCCCGGCACCGCGCTGGCGGGGGAGCGCTGGGGGACGGGCGGCCCGGTGGTCGTGCTGCTGCACGAGGGCATCGCCGACTGGCGATCCTGGCGCGAGGTGGCCGGGGCGCTGGCCGCGCACGCGACGGTGCTGGCCTATGACCGGCGCGGCTTCGGCCAGACGCCGCCACCGGACGGCCCGTTCTCGCATCTCGATGACCTGCTGGCCGTGCTGGATGCGGTGGCAGACGGGCCCGCCTGGCTGGCCGGAAGCTCGGCGGGCGGCGGGATCGCGATCGACGCGGCACTGGCTGCGCCGGACCGCCTGGCTGGCCTGGTGCTGCTTTCGCCCGCGGTGAGCGGGGCGCCCGAGCCGGACCTCGACCCTGTCACGGCCCTATTCGCCGAGCGGATCGACACCGCGGCCGAGGCGGGGAAGCTGGACGAGGTCAACGAGCTGGAGATCGCGCTGTGGCTGGATGGCCCGGCCGGGCCGCGCGGCCGGGTCAGCGGGCCGGCCCGCGACCTCGCCCTGGAGATGAACGGGATCGCGCTGCGCGGTGATGTTCCCGAGGCGGCGGGCGGCAGCGGGCTGGCCGCCTGGGACCGGCTGACGGAGATCCAGGCCCCGGCCGTGGTCGCCTGCGGCGATCTCGACGTCCCGTGCCTGGTCAGCCGCAGCCAGGAGGTGGCTGCCAGGCTGCCCCGCGGCAGCTTCCGCTCCCTGCCCGACACCGCGCACCTGACGGCACTGGAACGGCCGCCGCTGGTCACCGGCCTGCTGCGGGCAGCCATCGGGGCGGGCTGACCCCGCTGTGCCGACAGGGCCCAGAGTTCGCCAGGCGACCTGACCGGGCCCATATCCGGAGCCACCAGACGTCATTACCCGACCCGCCGCTCCGCTGACACGCGCAGCGGCGCCCCGAGCCGAATGACGATCCGGACCCCAGGGATGGGTACCTGCAGGTCAGATGGTGCCGGCCTTGATGGCGCTGGCGATCCACGGGATGACCTCGTCCAGCATCTGGCCGAGCGTGGTGGCCGCCTCGAAGCCCAGGATCCGCTTGGCCTTGTCGGTGGACGGCACCCGGCGCTGCACGTCGTACTCGAACGGGTCGTCGTTGACGATCCGCAGCGGCACGCCGGGCCCCTTGACCTTGCGCCAGATCACCTCGGCGAGCTCCAGCACGGTCGTGCTCTGCGCGGTCGACAGGTTGAAGTCCTCGTTGCGCGCGTCCGGGTGCTCCATCGCCGTGACGATGCCCGCCGCCAGGTCGGCGCCGTAGGTGTAGTGCCGGATCTGGTCGCCGGAGCCGAGGATGTGCAGGGGATCCTGGCCCTTGAGGACCTTCTGCACCAGGTCGGGCACGACGTGGCTCATGGCCAGCCGGACGTTCCCGGAGAGGATCTCCTCGTCGCCGAGGGCCCGGCTCTCGCCAGTCCCCACGCAGTTGAACGGCCGCACGATCGTGAAGGGCAGCTGGTACTGGTCCCAGGCGGCGCGGGCGAAGTACTCGACGGCGAGCTTCTGGAAGCCGTAGGAGGACAGCGGCGGCGGGATCTCGCGCTGCTGGCCCTCGTAGGAGGGCCAGTCGGAGGCGCTCTCGAAGACCATCGACGAGGACAGGTAGGTGACCTTGCGCAGGCGCCCTTCCTGGTGCGCCTTGATCGCCGCGTCGCAGGACGCCGCGATGATGCGCTCGTTGGTGGCGAGCAGGTCGTAGGCGTAGGTGTGGAAGTAGGAGATGCCGCCGATCATCGCCGCGCCGGCCACGAAATGGTCGCTGTCGGCGAGCAGCCGGGTCATCAGCCCGACGTCCCGGGCGTCGCCCTCGACCAGCTCGTAGTCCGGGTGGTCATCGTAGGACTTGCGCACCCGGCCGTACTTGGAGAAGTTGTCCACCCCGGCTACCGCGTACCCGCGCCGGAGCAGCTCCTCGATCAGGTAACCGCCGATGAAGCCAGCCGAGCCGCTGACGACGACCTTCTGCATTACTGTCCTTTCCTGTCCTCGGCGGCCAGTTCGGCCGCCCTGGCGCGGATCTGGCCGCCGGACAGCCGCGGCCCGAACGCGAACCGGTACCAGCGCAGGTAGCTCGGGATCCACTGGGCGATCTTGAAGTTGGATACCCCGGCCTGCCGGTCCAGCCAGATCGTCGGGATCTCGGCGACGGGCTGGCCGAGGCGCTTGGCCTTCGCCGTGAGCTCGATGCCGATCTCGAACCCGGCCCGCGAGTCTATCCCGACCTCGCGCACGAAGTCGGTGGAGTAGGCCTTGAACGAGTTCGTGGCGTCCCTGGTGCCGACGTGCGCGAGAAGCTGCAGCGAGCGCCCGGCGGCGCCGGACAGCATTCCCTTCAGCCGGGGACCGCCGACCTGCTGGCCGCCCGGCATGTACCGGGAGGCGGCGGCCACGGCCACGCCGCGCTCGACCAGCCGGACCAGGTCGTTGATCTGGGTCGGGTCATCGCAGCCGTCGGCCATCGTGACCACGGCCACCGGCGCGGCGGCGGCGTCGATGCCGAACCGGATCGCGTTGGCCGGCCCGCGGCCGTAGGTGTTGACGATGCACCGGATCCGCGGCTCCTTGACCGCGTACTCCTCCACCACTCCGGTGGTCGAGTCCGCCGGGTCGTCGACGACCACCAGCACCTCGCACGGCAGCCGAACCGCCTCGAACAGCCGGTCCAGCACCGGAATGACGTGCTCGTCTTCCTGGTAGGCCGGGACGATGACGGATACGCGCAGGTCGGACGGGGTCACAGCCGCACGCCCGCGCCGAGCGAGTTCCAGATGTCGGCCACCGGCTTGTCGGTCTTCAGGTTCGCGTACTCCGGATGCGGCGCGGCGATGACCAGCAGGTCGCAGCGATCCAGCACCTCGTCCAGCGGCAGCAGGTTCTCGTCGGTGGTCACGTAGGGGTCGGTGCACAGCACCTGCGCCGCCTTGAACGCGAGCAGCCGCTTGAGCTTGTAGGAGAGGCTGGACCGGGTGTCGTCCGAGCCGCCCTTGAAGGCCATCCCGAGAACGCCGACGGTCATGCCCGACAGGTCGTAGCGCTGTTCCAGCCGGTGCACCAGGTACAGCGGCATGCCCTCGTTCACGGCCATGGCCGCGTGACCGAGCGGGAAATGGTTCTGGTTGTAGGCCGCGATCTGCATCGTGTCCTTGAACAGGCACGGCCCGGCGGCGAAGCCGGCCGCGGGCATGTCGGCCGCGCGCGGGTAGTCCTCGCTCAGCCCCTGCCGGATCCGCTCGAAGTCCAGCCCCTGGTCGTTGGCCATCATGTACAGCTGGTTGGCGGTGGCGAACTTGATATAGCGCCACACGTTGGTGAACAGCTTCGCCAGCTCGGCTTCCTCCGGCGTCATCGGCACCAGCTTGCTGGTGAGCATCCGGAACAGCGCGCTGGCCCGCTCCGCGCCGCGCGGGGTCCGGGACGAGACGATCTGCGGCAGCTCGAATAGCTCGGTCATCGCCTTGCCCTCGGCGATCCGCTCCGGGCAGAACGCGACGTCCATTTCCACGCCGAGGCCGGCCACCATTTTCTCCACCAGCGCGGTCACGCCCGGGTACACGGTGCTGCGCAGGATGAGGATCTGCCCGGCCCGCCAGTGATCGGCGCAGGCGGTCAGGGCATTCGGCACAGCGACCCGGTCGGGGTTGAGGTGCGCGTCCACCGGCGTGCCGATCACCACGATGATGTGCTCGGCCGTGCCGACGATGGCGGCGTTGGTGGTGGCGGTGAGCCGGCCGTCGGCGATCGCGCGCTCCAGCATCGGCCCGGCACCCGGCTCGGCGAACGGCAGGCGGCCGGCATTGACCACCGCCACGGCCGACTCGCTGACGTCGTAGATGCCGACCCGCGCGCCGCGGTCCGCGAAGGCGATGGCCAGCGGCAGGCCCACGTGCCCGCAGCCGCCGATGACGACTACGTCAAGGTCGAAGTCGCCGTTGCGGGGCGATTCGGTCACCGCGCTGTCCCTCCGTCGAGTGGAGTTCCTGACGTTGCCATGCCCTGCACGCCGCAGACCCGGGCGTTCCAGGCGAGCCTTCCTGGCCGCCTGCTGCACTATGCCCGGCCGGACGGCCAGGGCAACCTGTGGGCGGCACGGATAACAAGTTCTTGCCTCCGGCGTTGCCGACTGCGGGCATGCTCGGAGAGCAACCTATCCGGCGACAGACGGTGTTTGTCGGTCTTTTTACCTACTATAAACATCTCGTTACCAAATCTGATCTGCGTCGGCTGGGCCGCGGCTGCCCGGTGAGCGGACGGGCCCTGCCGTCCTGCGGTACCGGGCTGGATGCACCGCAGGCTTGCGCGCTTTCGTCCCGGTAGACGCCAGGATACCTGGCATCCGGAGGCTACGTGCCCGCCCGTCGGCCCGGCCCGGCAAGGCGCCCGGCCGGCCGCTCCGGCCCGCCTTGCCTCCGGGTGATCCGGTCGAGAGTGGTGCAGACGGTGCGGTAATGAGATGGCATCGATATGGCAAAACTTGCCAGCTTTGACCGCCCTAGTGCCGTCACAATAGCGTGCTTTCGCATTCACTGCTTCCTGACAGGCGCTCCCGGGCGAGCCGATTCGAGTCAGCTGCGACGCTTTCCGGCGGCCTGCGCGGGCGTTCTGGTCGGAGCATCATTCCCGGGAGGGGGCTAGCCGTGCCAGCACCGGCAGTTCACGCCGCATGGTAGCGGCGACGGAGTCGGGCACGCCCGCCACCGGCGGCCAGGACGGCGAGGACTTGGAGCCACAAGAAGAGCCAGCCAGCCCGGGCGGCCTGCGCGGCCTGGCCGTGCGGTGGCGGCGCTGGTGGTGGCCGGCCGGATTCGTGCTGCTGGGCATCGTGCTGCTCGCGGCCTATCTGGTGCAGGCGCGGTCACAGCCGGCCCTGTCGTCCAGCGCCGGGCAGGCGCTGCAGGCGTGGGACATGTGGCACGGCAACTTCCTGCTCCGCGGCTGGACGCTGTCGGACGTGTCGTTCTGGAGCACCGAGCTTCCCGAGTACGCCCTGGTGGAGATGGTGCGCGGGCTGAACGGCGACACCGTGCACGTGGCGGCGGCGCTGGCCTACACGCTCGTGGTGGTGCTCGGGGCCGCGCTGGCCAAGGGCCGCGCGACGGGCCGCGAGGCGCTGGTCCGGGTGACGATCGCCGTGACGATCATGCTCGCCCCGTCGCTGCTGTTCGGCACCAAGCTGCTGCTGGCCGGCCCGGACCACATCGGCACGCAGGCGCCGTTGCTGCTGACCTGGCTGGTCCTGGACCGCCGCAAGGCCTACTGGTGGGCGCCGGTGGTGGCCGCGCTGCTGCTGGGCTGGGCGCTGATCGCTGACCCGCTGGTCCTGTACGAGGGAGTGCTGCCGCTGCTGGTCGTCTGCGCGGTGCGGATGTACCGGCGCCGCGGGCCGCTGGCCGGCCAGTGGTATGAGCTGTCGCTGATCGGCGCGGCGCTTGCCTCGGTCATCATTTCCCAGGTCGTGCTGGACGCGGTCCGGCAGGCGGGCGGGTTCCTGGTCAAGACGCCGTACGCGGCATTCGCCAGCGCCAGCGCCCTGTCCGTGGAGATCTGGATCAAGATCCAGGCCGTGCTGTCGGTGTTCGGGGCGAACTTCCTCGGGCTGCCGTTCGGCGAGAAAGCGCTCTTCGCGCTGATCCACCTGGTCGGCGTGATCCTGGTGGCGGTCGCCGTGGGCGGCGCGCTGCGGCGGTTCTACCGCGAGGACGACCTGGTGACCCAGGGCCTCCTGGTCGGCTTCGCGATAGTGCTGGTCGCGTACCTGTTCGCGACCAAGAGCGACCCGAACGAGATCGTCGGGCTGCTGCCCTTCGGCGCGGTGCTCGCGGGCCGGGTGCTCGGCGGCCGCATGCTGCAGGCCGGCTTCGCGCCGGCGCTGGCCTTGTTCGTCGTCTGCATGCTGATCGTCTTCGCGCACACCCTGGACAAGGCAGCGCGGCCGTACCGGGCGAGCAGGAACCAGGTCGCGGCCACCTGGCTGAAGGCGCACCATCTCGACTACGGCCTGGCCGGGTACTGGAACGCCAACAGCGTGACCGCCGACAGCGGCGGCGTAGTCAAGGTCCGGCCGGCCCGGATGTACGCCCACCAGATGGTCACCACCCTGTCAGAGTCGGACATCAACTGGTACAACGCCAGCCGGCACGACGCCAGGTACGTGCTGCTGGCGCCGGCCGCGAGCTGCTGGAACGTCTGCCTGAACGGGCACGACATCCGGGTGCAGTACGGCTACCCGGCCAAGGTGTACAAGCTCGGCCACTGGCGGGTCTGGGTGTACAACCGCAACCTGCTGGCCGGCCTGCCGGTCGACAACTGGTGCAAGGCCTGGTCCTGGACTTCTAACGGAATGCCATCGAGCCGCGGCTGCCCGTCCGGCAAGCTGTTCTGACCGGGCCTGGCCAGTCTGACCGGGGCCGGCCGGCCTAGCGGCGGGCCACGGCGGAATCAGGCTGCCGTGGTGCTGGCGCCTGCGGTGACGCGCTCTCGGCCTCCGCGGGCGTTCCCGGAGGTGCCGTCGGCTCGGGCCCGGCCGCCTCGGCCGGCGCGTCCTGCGCGGGCTCAGTGTCCCCGGCTGGCCCGGCCTGGGCGTTCTCGTCCGGCTCAGCTGGCTCGTCGGCCTGGGCGGGCGCGGGCTGCGTCGGTTCGGCCTGCGCGGTCTCGGCTGGCTGGGCGGTCTCGGCTGGCTGGGCGGTCTCGGCTGGCTGGGCGGTCTCGGCTGGCTGGGCGGTCTCGGCTGGCTGCGCGGTCTCGGCTGGCTGCGCGGCCTCGGCCTGCCCAGCTGGCTCATCGGCTGGCTCCTCCGGCCCGGTGCCTGGCAGGGGCGGCGGAGCAGTCCCCGGCAGCGGCGGCGGTACGGTCCCTGGCTGATCCGCGGGCACGGCCGCCGCAGGCGCTGCGGTACTCGCAGATCCGGGCACCGCGATCGCCGCGCCCGGCCCGGCTGGCGCATCCGGCCCGGCTTGCTCACCCGGACCGGCGGCGGCCACCGGCCGGGCGGACCGGCGGCCGACGGACACCGCGGCCGCGATCAGCAGGATGACGAAGATGACGCAGCCCAGGCCGATATAGAGATTCAGCGCGACCTGCTGGTGCAGGGTGTAGTCCTGCACCAGCGCCAGGTGGTTCAGGAACCCGGTGATGAGCTGGTGGTAGGCACCCGGTGGCGCCGCCGGCACTGCGGGCTTCGCCGGGTGCACCAGCCGGCCGATGTCCAGCGAGTACTGGCGGAAGGGGTTCTGGAACAAGCCGAGCAGCCCGAACGGCACGAAGGCCCAGCCGCCCGACCACCGGTACGGCCAGGCCGAGAACAGCCCGGCCAGCGCGAGCGCGAAGACCCAGCCGGACCAGCGGGCCACGCCGCGGGAGCGCACAGCGAAGTCCGCCAGGACGGCCAGGATCGGCACGATCCAGACCCAGTGATGGGTCCAGCTGACCGGTGACACGAGCAAGCCGGTAAGCGCGCAGGTCACCCAGCCCGCTGCTGGCCGCCCGGAGCGGTGCAGCAGGGCGGCGGCGGTTACCCCGGCGACGCCGACGGCGATAGCGCAGGCCAGCCACGCCGTCGTTGGCTGGTGCTGCGCTGGGAACAGCCTGCTGAACAGGCCCAGCAGCGACTGGTTCACCTCGGCGCCGGTGCCGCCGGTCCGGCCGGGACTCAGGAAGTAGCCGGTGAGCCAGTAGAAGTGCGAGACCCCCGGTGCAGTGGCAAAGCCGATCCCGACGGTGGCGGCGAACGCGGCCGTGGCCACCGCGGCCTGGCGGAACTTGCCGGCCAGCAGCAGGTAGGGGATGAAGATCAGCGGGATGAGCTTGATCCCGGCCGCGAGCCCGATCCCGGTGCCCTTGATCCAGCTGCGGTCTGGCTGGCACAGGTCGGCGACGATGATCAGTGTCAGGATGACCTCGACCTGGCCCAGGTGCAGGGTGTCCTGGACCGGCTCGGTCCACAGGCCGACGGCCGCCAGCAGCAGTGCGCCGCTGGCGCGCCGGACGCCGCGCCAGCCCAGCGCGCCGAACGTCAGCCAGGCGATCGCCGGCAGGGCGGCGATGCTGATCACCGTGACGCCCTGGGACAGCGCGGGCCAGCTCAGCTGCGAGGTCCAGCTGAACACCAGCGCGGCGAACGGCGTATAGGTGAACTTGATGCCGGGGATCAGCCGCCAGCTGTACAGGATGGCCTGGTCGTGCCGGAACAACAGCCCGCCGTCGTTGTAGACGTGCAGGTCGAACCAGCCCAGGATGAACGAGTGGATGCTCGTGTCCGCCACGAAGGCCGCGACGGCCGCCGCGAAGACGGCGGCTGCGCCGAGCAGGCCCAGCCAGCGCAGGACCCGCCGCACCGCGGGCCGCGCGCCCGCGCGGGGGAGCGGCCCGGCTACCGCGGAGACGATGAGACATCCCTCCCAGCTGAGAAAACGCCAGCCCGGCCGGCGCAATGAGATGATCTGCACCCGGCAGAAGGCCGTGACATCGGGGCAGCCACCGCCAGGGGATGGTCACGGCTGCGGCCATGCTCACCTGGGCTGGCCGCGGAAGGCCCGGCGCGTTGTGCGCCGACAGGTCCCGATTTTAGCCCAGCCGGAACCGGTTCAGTGCACTACCAGTACCGCATCCTGGCGCGGTACCAGTTCGCCGATGACCGGCGCGCCGGGGATCTCGCCGGCGATGAGCAGGCCGCCGGAGGTCTGCGCGTCCGCCAGCAGCAGCCGGTCTTCCTCGCCGGCCGGGCCGAAATCCGCGTGCGGCGCGACCCAGTCGAGGTTGCGGCGGCTGCCGCCGGGCACGTACCCGGCGTGCAGTGCCTCCCGGGCGCCGGCGATGTAGGGCACGGCGGCCCGGTCCACCACCGCGGTGACCCCGCTGGCCCTGGCCAGCTTGTACAGGTGCCCGAGCAGCCCGAACCCGGTCACGTCGGTGGCGCACCGCAGGCCGGCGGCCAGTGCCTGCCGGCTGGCGTCCGCGTTCAGCGCCGTCATCACGGCGATGGCGGCGTCGAAGACCTCGCCGGTGGCCTTGTGCCGGGCGTTCAGCACGCCCACCCCGAGCGGCTTGGTCAGCGACAGCGGCTGGCCCGGCCGGCCAGCATCGATGCGCAGCAGCGCGGCGGGATCGGCCAGCCCGGTGACGGCCATGCCGTACTTGGGTTCCGGATCGTCGATGCTGTGCCCGCCTGCCACGTGGCAGCCGGCCTGGCGGGCGATCTCCAGGCCGCCGCGCAGCACCTCGACCGCCAGGTCGGCGGGCAGCCGGTCGCGCGGCCAGCCCAGCAGGTTGAGCGCCACCAGCGGCTCGCCGCCGACGGCGTACACGTCCGAGAGCGCGTTGGCCGCGGCGATCCGGCCGAACGTCACGGCGTCGTCCACCACGGGCGTGAAAAAGTCCGCCGTGGCTACCACCGCCCGCTGCGGGCTGATCTGCACGACTGCCGCGTCGTCGCCGTGCTCGACCCCGATGAGCAGGTCGCCGCCGCTGCTGCCGGGCATCAGCCGGGCCACCGCGTCCTCAAGCTCGCCGGGCGGGATCTTGCACGCGCAGCCGCCGCCGTGGGCGTACTGGGTGAGCCGGACACCTGTGGCACTGGTCATGGACGCACTGTAATAAGCCGGGCTTGCGGTGGCCGCGTCGGCATGGTGACATGCACTGCAGGCAGCCGGGCAAGCAAGCGGGGAGACGCGGTGAGCGATCAGGTTCTCGAGCAGCGGGCGGCGATGGCGCGCGAGTGCGCGGGCCGGACGGTCTGCGACGCACTGCGGGACACGGCGCGGGAGTGCGGGGCCCTGCCCGCCTACTCTGACCGCGACGGCGGCCGGTGGCAGACGCTCACCTGGGAGCAGACCCGGCAGCAGGCCCTGGAGCTGGCAGCAGGCTTCGCCGCGCTCGGCCTGGCGCCGGGGGAGCGGGTCGTGCTGATGCTGCCCAACCGGGTCGAGCACGTCCTCGCCGACTTCGGCGCGGTGCACGCGGGCGGCGTGCCGGTGACCTTCTACGCGACGCTGGCGCCCGACCAGATCCGCCACATGGCCGCGGACTGCGACGCGCGGATCGCGGTCCTCGACGGCGCCGCGGAACTGGCCCGCTGGCAGCCGGTGCTGTCCGCGCTGCCCGGGCTGACCCGGATCATCGTCCGGGACCCGGCCGCCGTCCCGGCCGGCCAGCAGTACCTGAGCTGGCAGGAATTCACCGAGCTGGGGGCACGCCAGCTGGCGGCCGACCCGGGCGAGATCACCCGCCGGGTGGCCGCGATCAGCCCGCAAGACCCGGTCACCTTGCTGTACACCTCCGGCACCACCGGCACCCCCAAGGGCGTGATCGTCACGCACGCCAGCGTGCTGTACGAGGTGCTGGCCAACAGCATCTCCGGCAACGCGAAGAAGCACGCCCGGTGGGTATCGTACCTGCCGCTGGCGCACATCGCCGAGCGCATGTTCACCGTCTACCTGGCAATCTGCAAATCCGGGCACACCTACTTCTGCCATAACGCGACCACCGAGCTGATCGGCTGCATCAGCGACGTCAAGCCGACCGCCTTCTTCGGCGTGCCCCGGGTGTGGGAGAAGATCCAGGCCGGCATCCAGGCGCTGCTCGCTGCCGAGCAGGACGAGGGCAGGCGGGCGGCGGTCGCGGCGGCGGTGGAAACCGGGCTGCGTTACGTGCGAAGCTGCCAGTACGGCGAGAGCACGCCGCCTGAGCTGGCCCGCGAGTTCGAGCAGGCCGAGCAGGCCGTGCTGCGGCCGATCCGGTCGCTGCTCGGCCTCGGCGAGGCCGACATGTTCGTCAGCGCGGCGGCGCTGCTGCCGCCCGACGTGGCCGCGTTCTTCGCCGGGCTGGGCATGCGCATCCTGGACGTGTACGGGATGACCGAGACCGCCGGCGCGTTCACGACCAACACGCTGGCGGCGTTCCGGCTCGGCACCGTCGGCCGGCCGGTACCGGGCGTCGAGGTCACGATCGCGGCGGACGGGGAGATCCTCACCCGCGGGCCGCTGAACACCCCCGGCTACCTGAACATGCCCGAGCAGACGACGGAACTGATCGACGCCGACGGGTGGCTGCACACCGGCGACATCGGCTCGGTCGACGAGGACGGGTTCGTCCGGGTGGTGGACCGCAAGAAGGAGCTGCTGATCACCTCCGGCGGCGAGAACATCTCCCCGGCGGCGATCGAGAACCTGGTGGTGGCGCACCCGCTGATCGGCCAGGCGCTGGCCTACGGGGACCGGCGGCCGTACGTGGTCGCGCTGCTCACGCTGGACGGCGAGGTGGCCCCGGCGTGGGCGAAGGCCCGCGGCATCGAGGCGTCCTCGCTGGCGGAGCTGACTGCCGAGCCGGCCGTGCTCGCCGCGGTCCGCGACGGAGTCGAGGCCGCGAACAGTCGGCTGGCGCGGGTCCAGCAGATCAGGGCCTGGCGGCTGCTGCCGGTGGAATGGACCGCCGAGAGCGAGGAGCTCACCCCCACGCTGAAACTCCGCCGCCGGATCATCCACGCCAAGTACGCGGACGTTCTGGACGCCCTGTACTCGGGCTAGATGTTCAGGACCTGGTAGCCGGCGGCGGCGACCAGGCCGGTGTTGACCCGGACGGCATGCAGGAAGGCGCTGAACGGCAGGCCGCCTGTGCCGTTGCTGCCCAGGCTCGCCAGCAGGGTGAACCCGCCGGTCACCTGGCGCAGCACCAGCTGCCAGGCACCGAAGGCCAGCGCCGGCAGCAGCCAGGCCAGGTCGGCGGTACCGGGCCGGGCGCGGCGCCGGGCGAACTCGGACAGCCGGCCGAGGAAGATCGCTCCCGCGACGATCAGCACGGTCTCGCGGGTCAGCGCCGCGTAGGCCAGCGCCAGCCCGGCCAGGACCGGCCGGCCCCGGCGCAGGGCCAGCAGCGCGCCGAGCATGCAGGCGGCCGCCACCGGCTCGGTGAGATCCCGGCCGAGACTGCTGAACAGGCCGAAGTAGCCCGCCAGCAGCACCCCCCACAGCGCGTGTCGCCCGGCTGCCTGCGCGAACATCCCGCCGAGCAGGCCGATCGCGCTCATGGCCAGCAGGTTGACCGCGACCATCGCCACCGGGACCCAGGCGTGCTGGCCGAGCGACGCC
>JBKQSL010000072.1:0-10553 GCA_052143655.1 Streptosporangiaceae bacterium
TGCTGACCCGGGTGTGCGAGACGGCCTACGGCGAGGGCATCACCGTGCTGGCCGGCGGTGCCGGCCCGGCCGCCGAGGCACGGCTGTCCGGGGTCAGGGCGCAGCTGATCGCCGGCGACAGCTGGGGCTACCTGACGCTGCGGTGGGAGGCGATGGGCCCGGATGGCCGCCTGTTCCCGGCGGTCGATGCCGACCTGACGCTGACCCGGGCCGGGGACCACGCCAGCGTGCTGACGGTCTTTGCGGCCTACCGGCTGCCCCCGGCCGGGCCGCGGCCGGACGGGGTCCTGGTGGGCTGCGCGGCCGCCGTCACCATCCGCGGCTTCCTGGCCCGTACCGCCAGCATCATGCGCCACCCCGCGATGCGGGGGGCGCCCGCCAGCGCCCGGGCCCGGCCGGCCTGGCCGGCGCGATGGTCGGGCCGGCTCGGTTCCGCCGGCAATCACAATGCGGCGAATGCCGGCAACGACGACGGCGGCCAGCCGCCTCCGGGGACCGGCTGAGGAGATCAGCGGGCCGCGCGGCCGCGCCAGGGTCTCGCGGGCCACCAGCGGAGCGCCGAGGAACATGCCCGCGAGCACGGGAACGAGCTGGAGCCCCAGCGCGAGGGCCTGCATGGTGCCCCCGGCGTAGTCGACGCCGAGGCGGGTGCCCTGCCAGTTGATGCGACGACATGGCCGGCCGGGATGGCCAGGGCGCACTCGCGCAGCGCCCAGGTGCGTCGGTAGCGCTTGGCCAGCCCGTGGCACTCGATCACGTTCAAGCGACCTCCCCGGGCTGTCGTCGGGGCCGGGGCTGCCGGCCGGCCCGGGACCGGCGGCTGGCGCCCGGCTGGGTAGCGCCGCGACGCGGGCCCTGCCTGTCACGGCGCTCATGAAAATCCCGCAGCGAGGCCGTGAACAGGGCAGCCATGCCATCACCGTCCAGGCCAGCGTCGTCGGCGGCCTGCATCCAGCCGAGCAGGCTCTCGCGCAGTGCCGCCTGCTCGGCGAGGCCGACCCGGCGCAGCGTGCCTGCGATGAACGTGCCCTGGCCGGGCCTGCCGACCGCCAGGCCCCGGTGCTCAAGCTCGCGGTAGGCCTTCAGCACGGTGTTGGGGTTGATCGCCAGCGACTCGACGGCTTCCCTGACCGTCGGCAGCCGGTCTGTCTCCTTGAGGTAGCCGAGCCGCAGCGCCTGCTCCACCTGGTGGACCAGCTGTAGGTAGGTCGGGACTCCCGACGGCCGACGACGTCAAGCAGGACAGGGTCCCTGCCTCCCGGAAGCGGACCTGGGAGGCAGGGACCCTGCGACCTTGAGGGCTTACGGGCCTAGCCCGGTGCCCTCCTCTCGTGCCCTAGTACGGCAGGAAGCAGAGGCCGGAATGGCCCGACACCCCGCCGCAGTCCTGTGCGCCGTCCTCGTTGTCGCTGGCGATCCAGAGCCCGGCGCTGGTCATCAGCATGTCGTCGGCTCCGTAGCCGCGCGACCGGCTGTAGTACCCGGCCGTGCCGCCAGGGTTGAGGAACAGCTGCCCGGTGGAGGCGGACAGGCCCTCCATGCCCGGCGCGTTGTAGCCGCCCGGCCCGAGCGCGTCGCAGTCGTTGTTGTTGGTGGAGAAGCGCTCGTGCCCGGCGAAGTACGCCGCCTGCGAGTCGGCTGCGGCCGAGTACAGCGAGTCGCATCCGATCTCGTTGATCCAGTTGTCGTAGACGGTCGTCTGGGTCGCCGGGAAGGACGCGGCGGCATCGCACAGGCCGTTGCGCGGCGTCTGGCCGACCGGCCAGTTGTTCGGGTGGTAGCCGGTAGTGCCGATGTAGACCGTGGAGTCGTCCGGCGACCAGGCCGCGGCCTGGATGTAGAACGGCTCAACGGTGGCGCACTGGTACGGCCAGCCGTTGGTCGGGTCGGACGGGGTGGCCTCGCCCTGGCTGCCATCCCACTGCGGTGACGTCCAGCCGGTCACGGTGGCCGGGCTCGTCGCCAGGTTCAGCATGAAGATCTGCTGGCGCGGCTGGCCGCCCGCCGAGGTGAAGTCACCCATCACCAGGTCCAGCGTGCCGCTGTGACTCAGCGACTGGTTGAACACCCGGGTCGCGTTGCTGACCACCCCCGGGAACTGGTAGTTCCCGGAGATGCTCAGCTGCAGGAACCCGTCGTCCTTGCCGGTCGCCGGGTTCAGCGACGCGAAGTACGGGTCCGCGCTGCTGCCGTTGATCGAGGTGAAGTAGCCGCCGGCCAGGATGTGGCCATTCACGCCCAGCAGCGTGTTCACCGAGGCGCTGGCGCTGTGCGCGAAGCTCGTCACGACGTTGCCGGTGGTGGTGTCGATCTCGGCGATGTTCTTGACGGCGGTGCCGTTGACGGAGCTGAACTTGCCGCCGATGTAGGCGTCCGCGCAGTTCCCGCCGCTGAAGGTGATCGTGGCGACCGTGTTGCTCGAGCCGTCCGAGCTGCCCGTGCCGACCACGTCCGGCGCCCACGAGGTCATCGTGTACGGGTACGTCGCCTTGAAGCTGAAGATGTTCTCCCGCTGATAGGTCTTGCTGCCCTGGGCGATCTCGGAGAAGTTGCCGACCGCGTACATGGTGCTGCCGCACTGCACGATCTGGCGGATCTGCTCCACCGGGTTGTCCTGGCTGGCCACCAGGCGCGGCGTGTTGGTGGCGGGCACCGGGGACAGCACCCCGGACGGCGGCTGGATGCCCGAGTTACCCGGCACCGGCACCCCGGTTCCCGGCGGCGCTGCCTGAGCCTGTGCGACAGCGGGCAGGGCGAGCGCCGCCGCTCCCACCGCCGCGATAATCAGCTTCCTTCTCACAATTCCCCCTCTGAATGGGTTCCTTCGGTTAGAGCGATGCTCAAGCTCGCAGCGGCACCGCCGCCCGGGCAGGAGTCATCAACCCCCCGTAAGTCCACATAACTACTGAATCTTCCCGGAAGATTACAATTATCGCAACACTGGCATACTGCAAGAACTCCCAGGCAGTAGCGGGGCGCGGGGAGGGGCGCGGCCTGGCGGAGACCGGTCAGCGGATCGCGGCGGCCCGGTGGAGGGCTGCCGAGGTACCGGCAGCGCCTCACTACGGCACTGGCAGGCAGGGCAGGCCGTTATCGAAGTTGCGCAAAGGACGGCTCTTGCCGCCTTGTCGCCCCGCGAAGCCGAGCGTAGTCTGCTGGCTCATAGCGCGTTTACCTCGCGGGGGGGGGCTCATGCGCACACTTCGTGGCCTGCATTCTCGGCTGGCATTACCCCATAAGAGCCTGATGCGGGTTCGTTACGCCAGGTTAGCGGCCTGTTTAGCGGTCCTGGCCGCGCTTACCGTGATCCCGCTGTCGGCTGGCGCGCCGGCGGGCGCTCAGACGCTCTCGCTGTGCGGCAACACCGGCACGCCGCCGCCAGTCCAGCAGGTGATCGTGGTCATGCTGGAGAATCAGAGCTACAGCCAGATCATGGGCAACGGCAGCCTGGCTGCTGACGCGCCGTTCCAGAACAGCCTGGCGGCCCAGTGCGGCGTGGCCCAGGACTACTTCGGTGCGACGCACACGTCCGCGTCCAACTACCTGGCCGTTTCCGCCGGCCAGTACCCGGCGGGTTCCCCGCCCGGCTGCGGAAGCGTCAGCGCGTGCGCTACCTCGGAGGAGAATATCTACGACCAGCTCGACTCCGCCGGGCTGAGCTGGCGCGGCTATATGGAGTCGATGCCGTCCAACTGCGACCCCAAGAGCGGCGGCAGCAACACCCAGGCGCACGACCTGTACTCCATCGGCCATGATCCTATGATTTTCTACCCGGATATCCCGGCCGCGACCTGCCAGGCCGACGATGTGGCGGTGCCCAGCCTGACCGCCGCCTCGGGCCAGTTCTACACGGACCTGCAGAACCAGACGCTGCCGTCCTTCAGCCTGGTCGTGCCCAACACCGTGGACGACAGCGAGGGGCCCGGCACGAAGGCCCAGAACGAGCAGGTGTCCGACACCTGGCTGCAGGACTTCATCAGCCTGGTCGGCTCCTCGCCCAGCTATCAGGCCGGGAACACGCTGGTGCTGGTGGCCTACGACGAGGGCAGCGCCCAGTTCAAGGACTACGCTGTGGGCGAGAACTGCGCCAGCGAGGGCGCGGACCTGCCGCTGAACGCCAGCGACGTCAGCCCGCAGGAGTCCTGTCATATGCCGCTGTTCGTGGTCTACCCCTACACCACACCGGGCACCATCGACACCACGTTCTTTGATCACTACTCGATCACCCGGACGGTGGAGGACCTGTTCGGCCTGCCGGAACTGGCGAACGCGGCGAGCGCGAACAGCCTGGCCGGCCACTTCGGGATTCCCGGCCAGGTCAGCGTGGGGCCGACGGTGGCCATCACCAGCCCGGCTCCCGGCAGCACTGTCTCGGGCGCGGTGACCATCTCGGGTACCGCCACGAGCGCGTCCAGCACGATCAGCCAGGTGCAGGTCAGCGTGGACAACGGCACGCCGGTCACGGCGACCGGCACCACGGCGTGGAGCGAGGCGCTCAACACGGCAGCGCTGACCAACGGCCCGCATACGGTCACGGCCACGGCCACGGACGCTAACGGCAACACCGGCAGCTCCAGCGAGACGATCAACGTGCAGAACGCAGTGACTTCGTCCTGCCCCGCGCCGCCCAGCGGTGATGTCGAGCTGAGCGGCAACGTCAGCGTGGAGAGCGCGCAGACGGGCTGGACCGGGGTCTACAATTCCACTTCCAAGGTGACCCGCGTGCAGCCCGCCGGGGGCAGCTACGACGGCATCTGGGCGCTGCAGGTGGCGCCCACGTCCGGGAACTCCGGCACGGCCGGAGTCAACAATGCCAGCCCTGTCTGGGAGACCGATACCGCCGCCGGCCAGGCGTACGAGGGCAGCGTGTTCGTCAACCCGAGCGTGGCCGGCGAGAAGGTGACGCTGCTGGTCCGGGAGACTACCCCCGGCGGCACGTCGGTCGGCTCGCACCCGACAACCACCACCACGGCAGCCGGGTGGCAGCAGATCACCTCCACCTACACCGCCAAGAGCAGCGGTGACAACATCCGGTACTCGGTGTACGCCTCGAACTTCGCCAGCTCCAGCCAGAACTTCCTGGCGGACTGCCTGAGCCTGTGGACTGCCTCGGCAGGAGGATGACTCTCCTGCTGCTGGCGGCCTTGTGCGCCGCAGTTTCCTGTTAGCCCGCGACCGATGGCCGCGGGCGTTCAGCAGGCATGGCTGCCGCGATCCGGTCAGCTGCGCAGGCCGGTGATGGTGGTAGTGCGGATGCCCAGTCCGGTGCCGTCGTCCCAGATTTCCTCGCCGGCCTGCACGCTGCACAGGTAGTCCGAGCGCGATAGCAGGCCGAGGCGGGCGGCCCGGTCGAAGAACGGCCGCAGGCTCAGGCGGCGCACGCTGCTGATGGTGCCGTCGTGGCGGAACAGGATGTAGTTCCAGTGGCGGCCGTCGTGGCCGGTGACCCAGTGCTGGTAGCACCAGCGGTGCCCGGCCAGCACGGCGCGCTGGCAGCCGCGGCCGGCAACCCCGCGCTGGGCCAGCCAGATCATCATTTCCGCGCCGGTCGCCTGCCCGCTGGTCGCTGGCGTCTTGCCGAACCAGATGTCCAGGCCGGCGTCCCACCGCCCGGCTGGCACGGTGCGGACGGTCAGCGAGACGCGCGGGCGCAGCCTGGCCCACCGCCGGGGCAGCGCGGTGCCCGGCGAGCACACCCCGTACGAGCAGCCGGCGAAGATGTCCGGCCAGGCCGCGTTCTGCGGCCCGGCTGAGGCCGCGGTGGACCGGCGGACCCGGAAGTTCGGGCCGTCGTTGTCGTTGTGCACGCACTCGCGGTCGGCGAAGTCGTCATTGCGCAGCACCAGGCCGCCAGCCAGGTCTTTCCACCCGAATCGCTGGCAGATCAGCGTGGCATCCCGCGCCACCCGGACGTTGCGGACCGGGACCGGGACCGGCGCGGCCACGGCAGGCCCGGCCGCCGCCAGGACGGCCAGCGCCGCCCCCGCAGCCAGCACGCGCAGTACAAGGATTCGGGTCATGCTTCGCCCCCGTCGCCAGACCCGGACAAGTACACGAAGCGTATCAGAGCAATACAAAAAGGACTTAACGTTTTTGAACGCTGAAACGTATCGAATGCGATCACGTCCGGGCCAGCGCAGCTACATGGACCGCGGCGGCCCGGGCGGTGGCAAAACCTCCGGCCGAGGACCGCGCCCGCTAGCAGGCGCGGCAGTGTCATGCGCCTGCTGTGCGCCTGGGCCGCCTGGAGCTGGACCCAGGTGGGCCGCCGCTCGGTCACGCCTACCCGCCGAAGGGCGAACCGGACATGGGTAGCAATGACTCAGATACTTCTCGTATGGTGACTTAAGTAGTAAATTACCGCACGTAACTCCAGGTCCCGGCTCCCTTACGCCCGTTCGTCGGGAAGAGGGCCGGGACCTGTTCGGGGATGGATGCGAACAGTAATTCCGTGCGTCGGCCAGCAGGGCGGGAGTCGAGGCGCGGACGATCTTGTGAGATGGCGGGCAGTTGTCCTTCCGAGGGCCTGCGCCGAGGCCAGCTAGCAGCTGTTCACGGGGATGACCTGAGTGACCCCTGTGTACTTCAGATGATTGCTGGCTGGCACGCAATTGGTGCGGCCGTGGTGAATCACGATGACCTCGGCGGGGGCGGGCGAGACGGTTCCCGCGATGACCGCCATGATCGCCAGCACGGCGATCAGCGCGGCCGCGATCACGCCCGCGGTCCTGGATGCGTGCAGGTAGACCCTGCGGCGGTCGGCGCTTATCAGGCTGCGATCCTTGTAACGCTGCCAGTCTTTCTTCCCTGAGCTGCCCTTGGCCTCCTCGCGCCTGGCCTCCTCGCGCTCCGCGTCCCAGCGCTCAGCGTCCTTGCGGTCGGGCCGCATCGCGAGCCAATTCGCGATGCCGAACCATGCCCGCATCCACTCGGGCCGGACGTCCCCAGGCTTGTTGTCTCGGGGACTTGGGGGCTGCGTTATGTTTCCGAGGCCGCCCCAGGTGGCCTGGCCGCCGTATATCAGAGCGAACACCGTGACCGCGAAGACCAGGCCCACCAGGACTACCAGGATCAGCTGGAATGGCCCGCTGTCAGTCACCCCGGTAACCAGGTCACCGCCCTTGAGTAGTACCACTGAGCCGAGCAGGCCGAGGAGCGTGGTCAGCACGCCCAGCCAGACACGGGCTGACGCCTGGACGCGCTCCAGTCGGCTGCGCTCGAACTTCTGAAGGTCCCGGCTCCACCGCCTCTCATCCGCGGCGGCCTTCGCGGCGGCCTCTGCATCGTCCTGCCGGGATTGCTGCCGGGAACCGTCGGCGTCTGTCACGCTCCCGCCCTCCCGTGCGCAGATTCACTTGCCCAATCCTGCCCGGCCGACTGCTGGCGGCCAGCAGGATGTTCCACGGCGAAGCATATTGATCGCCTGACGACGCCCAGGAGGCCCGGCCCTGCAATGGGGATCCGAAGAATGCTGGTCGGCGGCCAGGACCTATGAGAAAACTGAGCTGATCGCCGATGGGCTGATCGCGACGCCGGCCGGCGGCCTCACCGAGGTAATGGATGCGGCGACTAACCTGCAAGATCTGGTAAAGCCGCCGGGCTGATGGCATGCTGGTGCCTCCTTGCATCTGACCCGGGGGAGGCGCTGCATGAGACCTCGAAGGCTGCTCACCGTTGCGGTAACGGGCGTAGCCGTCGCGCTGGTCACCGCCGGTGGGGCGGCGGCCGCCGACTGGCCGGCGTACCTCAACGGCCCGTCGCACTCGTCCTACAACGCGGGCGAGACGGCGATCACCACGGCCAACGCCGGGTCACTGGTCAAGAAGTGGGACTGGTACCCGGCGGCCACGACCCAGTCCGGCCAGCCCAGCGGCCTGCTGGCCAGCCCGACAGTGGTCGGCGGGGTGGTTTACCAGGGCGCGAATACCGGTGTCTTCTACGCCGTCAACGCCAGCACCGGCAAGACGATCTGGAGCCAGAACCTCGGCTTCGTCAAGGGCACGACCTGCGGCCCGCTGGGAATCGTGTCCACCGCCACGGTGATCAACGGCACGGTGTACGTGGCCGGCGGGGACGGCTACCTGTATGCGCTCAAGGCCTCGACCGGCGCGGTGATCTGGAAGTCGGTCATCGGCATCCCGTCCACCACTGTGAACAACTACTACGACTGGTCCTCGCCCACGGTCGCCGGCGGCAACATCTACGTCGGGGTGTCGTCCAACTGCGACAACCCGCTGATCAAGGGCGGGCTCAAGGAGTACAGCGCGTCCACCGGCGCGCTGGAGCACTTCTACCAGTCCTACCCGGGCCACTCGGTGCAGGCGAGCGTGTGGAGCAGCGCCGCCTACGGCTCCAACGGCGTGTTCATCACCACCGGCAACGGCCCCGGCGGCGCGCAGGAGTCGATCATCCGGCTGAACCCGTCCACGCTCGCGCAGGAAGACTACTGGGAAGTGCCCGTCAGCCAGCGGGTACCGGACTCAGACTTCGGCGGCTCGCCCACGCTGTTCACGGCCACGATCGGCGGCGTGTCCACCCCGATGGTCGGCGCGTGCAACAAGAACGGCATCTACTACGCGTGGATGCAGAACAACCTGGCGGCGGGCCCGGTCTGGGAGGACACCGTCGGCAAGGCCTACGCGCACACCAACTCCGAGTGCGACGCGGCGGCCATCTGGGACGGCTCGCGCCTGTACATCGCCGGAAACGGGGCCACCCTGGGCGGCACCGCCTACCCCGGCGAGCTGCAGCAGGTGAACCCGGCCACCGGTGCCTACATCTGGCGCACCCCGCTGACCACTGGGCCGCCCGACGGCTCGCCCACCATGGACGGCGCGGGCGTCATCGCCGCCACCGTCTACCAGACCGGCACCGGTGCCGGCTCGGAGGTGCTGACGCTGGCGAACGCCTCGACCGGCGCAGTGCTGCACACCATCACCACCGGGCCGGACTTCGGGCAGCCGGTGTTCGCGGACGGCATGATGTTCGTTCCGACCCAGAACCACGGCCTGCAGGCGTACGCGCCCTAGCGGGCGGTTGGGCAGTGGAAGGTCGGGCTGAGCGAACGACAGCACTGCTGGGGGGCGCCGCAAGGCCGAGGCGTACTACGAAACCCTGGTGAACACCTGGAACGGGTCCGCCTGGACCCAGGTGCCCTCAGCATCCCAGGACTCAGCACGAGCAACGCGGTCGGCGTGGACGCCCTGAACGGCCTGGCCTGCGTCAGCGGCACCTGCTACGCGGCCGGCCAGGGCAACCCCAGCACCAACCAACCAGCACCCGGCGATAACACGCTCATGGAAAAGAGCTAGTCATGATCAAGAGAATCGCGCTCGCGGTCGCGGCGGTGGGAGCCCTGCTCGGGCTCAGCCTGCCGGCCGCGCAGGCCAGCACGCACCCGGCCGCCGCCCGGCCGAACATCGACTATAAGCGGGCGTGTCGGGTCGCCACCAGGCATGGCCGGATGGCATGCATGGTCCTGATCCGCACCAACGTCGCGCAGCAGTCCCAGCGCAAGCTTGGTCCCGACCAGGCCCCGAGCGGCGAGGGCTACGGGCCCTCCAGCCTGCAGAGCGCCTATAACCTGCCATCATCGACGGCCGGCAGCGGCGAGACAGTCGCCGTGGTCGATGCCTACAACGACCCCAACGCCGCCTCGGACCTGGCTGCCTACCGGTCGGCGTGGGGGCTGCCTGCCTGCGGCTCGGGCTGCTTCTCAGTGGTGAACCAGAACGGGCAGGCCAGCCCGCTGCCACCCGACGCCGGGTCCAGTGGCTGGGACGTCGAGGAGTCACTGGACGTGGACATGGTGTCGGCGATCTGCCCGCTGTGCCACATCATCCTGGTCGAGACCAACAGCAACGGCATCTCCGACCTGGGCACCGGGGTGGACGCGGCGGTGAACCTGGGTGCCCTGTACGTGTCGAACAGCTACGGTGCTGGAGAGTTCTCGTCCGAGACCACCTTCGACAGCTACTACCAGCATCCAGGCGTGGCCGTGACCGCCTCCGCCGGCGACAGCGGCTACGGGGTGGAGTATCCCGCCGCCTCACAGTACGTCACTGCGGTCGGCGGTACTTCGCTGAACACGGCGTCTAACTCGCGCGGCTGGACCGAGAGCGTGTGGAACGGCACCGGCTCCGGCTGCTCGGCGTATGAGACGAAGCCGGCCTGGCAGACTGACACCGGCTGCTCCAACCGGACCAACAACGACGTCTCAGCAGTCGCTGACCCCAGTACCGGTGTCGCGATTTACGACACCTACAGCGAGGGCGGCTGGCTTGAGGTGGGCGGGACCAGCGTATCCTCCCCCATCATCGCCTCGGTGTTCGCGCTGGCCGGCACACCAGCCGCAGGCACGTACCCGTCCTCCTACATCTACAAGCACACCTCAAGCCTGTACGACGTGACCTCAGGAAGCAACGGGAGTTGCAGTCCCGCCTACCTGTGCACGGCAGAGACCGGTTACGACGGGCCGACCGGCTGGGGCACCCCGGACGGCGTGGCCGCATTCAGCAGCTCAACCAACGACACGGTCACGGTGACCAGCCCGG
>JBKQSL010000073.1:0-6130 GCA_052143655.1 Streptosporangiaceae bacterium
CGTAGGGTGGCTGAGCATGAGCAAGACGCTGGGCCGCTCGCCGGCTGAGCGCGGATACCAGGTCATCAGGCTCCGGCTGGTGCGGGCGCACGACATGTTCGAGATGCCGCAGGCCGACCTGTTCTCGGAGTACCGCAACTTTCTCACCGGGGTGGATTTCTGTATCAGCGAGCTGCGCGCTCGCCGGTCTTTCAAGCCGGTCCGGCTCGAGATCCGGCTGCCACCGGAGGAAATCGACGACCAGGTGGCCGACCGGCTGGCCCGCACGCTGCGCCGGTACTGCAACTACCGGGCCCGCTACAACCGGCGGGAGGTCCGGGCCCAGCGGGCCGGCGGGATCAGCGCCCTGCGGGTCGGCCTGCCAGTGTCCGCGCTCGGGCTGGTCCTCACCGCGGTCGCGACCGGGATCCGGCCGGAGGGCGGTGCCGCGCACATCGTCGCCGACCACCTCGGCTGGGTGCTGGCCTGGATCGGGCTGTGGTTCCCGCTGGACCAGTTCCTGTTCTACCCGCTGGCGTATAACCGCGAGAGCCGCGTGCTGGGCCTGCTGGCCGAAGCCCGCGTCGTCGTCAGCCCCTATCAGGCCAGCGCCGGTCACGGTGCTCCGGTCAGGTAGTCCCGGCCGCCAACGTAGACGGTGTGGCCTGTCGGGTGCGAGGAGGTCGCGGCGGCCGCCACCGCGGCGGCGAACTCGGGCAGCGTGGGTATCTGGCCGACCTGCTCCCGTCGGGCTTCGACGATGCCGGGGTTAGCCCGGTCCAGCAGGACGACGGTGATGGTGCCCTCGATCATGTCGCCGGAGACCACTGTCAGGTCATTCCCCCGGAAGCGTTGAGGATCAGCACGTCGATGCGGCCGCATGCCGTCCGGACCTTGTGCAGCATGTCCCTGACCGCGTCGGGGCTCGTCAGGTCGGCCTGCAGCGCAAGCGCGTCGCCGCCGTCCGCGATGATCTCAGCCGCCACGTTCTCTGCCCGGCGGCGCTTGTCGCGGTAGTTGATCACCACTCGCGTGCCTTCCTGCCTGCCTGCCCAGCAGGCGAGCCGTCGCCGCGCCGATGCCGCGGGAAGAGCCGGTGATGAGAATGACCATAGACAATGACGATAGAGACGGCCGCGGGCTCAGCCCGGCTCGGTGCTCTGCAGGCCGTCCGTGAACGCGGCGCTGCCGATGTCGCGGACCGTATCGTCGAGCTGCTGGAGGGCCCGTGCGATGGCGGCCTGGACGGCTTCGGCAGGCTGATCGGAGGCCATCCGCAGGGTGAGCCCGACCTGGCAGATGCCAGCGGTGATCTCTTCGAGCAGCTCCTGGCTGCGGTGGGCCTGATCGGCGACGCCCTCGGCCCGTGCCAGGCCGGTCAGCTGCGCGAGGTCGAGGCGGGCGAGGCTTTCCAGCCGCCGGGTTTCGGTCATGTCCCGGATCACGGTCAGGGTGAGCGGACCGGTTGCCGTCGGGATCGGGCTGAGGCTGATCTCGACCGGGAAGGTGGTTCCGTCTTTGTGCAGGCCGACGAGCCGTGCCCTGGCTCCCATCGGCCGTGCTCTGGGCGCGGCGGCGTAGCCGTCCCGGTGACGGCGGTGGATGTCCCCCAGGTGCGCGGGGATGAGCGTTTCTACTGGCCGTCCGGCCAGCTCGCCTGCCCCGTACCCGAAGATCTCCTCCAGCTGCCGGTTCACCAGGGCCAGGTTGCCGCTGCCGTCCGACAGCGCCACTCCGTCGCTGAGGGCCTCGACGAGGCTCCAGACGATGGCGGGGGTGATGATCGTCTCGTGGTGCGGTGGCCTGGCGGCCGAACCCGGTGAGCCTGCCCATGCGGACCGCCCAGGCTCCGTCTGGCGGACCGGCCGGGATGTCCGGGGTGTCAGCGAGCGGACAGGCGTCGGCGCCCGGGCCGCCGTGGCCGCCTCGAGCGTGGGGTAGATGGCGATCAGCCGGTCCAGGCCGGTGACGCCGATGACGCGGCGGACGATCTGGGCCCGGACCACCAGGCGCAGTTCCGTGCCGCTGGCCAGGGCCCGCTGGAAGGCGCGTGCCATCGCATCAGCGCCCGCGTGATCGCAGGAGATCGTGGCCGTCATGTCCGCGATCAGGCTGGCGGCGCCGCGGTTGATCAGCGACAGCAGTTCCTCGCGGATCGCCCCGGCGTTGGACAGGTCAATGTGCTCGGGCAGCGCGATCACGGCCTGGCTGCCCGTCCACTGCACCGGGTAGATGTCACCCATCATCGCGGCCGCCTCGCGTACCCCGGTGCTGCCCTGCCCATCGCACTCGGTGCCCCATCCGGTCATTACCGGCCGTGCCGCCCAGGGGCCCGGGAACGACAACGCCGTCTCCTGCACGGTTAGCTCGGCCTGGCACAGGATGGTTGCGGCCGCTGCTTCTAGCGCCCGACCCTACGCGTCCGCCGCAGTTTCCGATACCCGGGGAGGCTTCGCTCCTGCTCATCCCTCGGCTGCCTACCGGGTGGTGCTGAGGATGGCTGCCAGCGTGTCCATCGCGCCGGGCACGAGCGAGTAGTAGGCCCAGACGCCGCGCTTGTCACGGCTGAAGATCCCGGCGGTCACGAGGATCTTGAGATGGTGCGAGACAGTCGGCTGGGTCAGGCCGAGCGGCTCGGTCAGGTCGCAGACGCAGGCCTCGCCGCCTTCGTGCGCCGCCACCATCGAGACCAGCCGCAGCCGGGTCGGGTCGGCCAGAGCCTTGAGGGTCCTGGCGAGGTCATCGGCCCCGGCGGCGGTGATCGGCTGGCGCAGCAGCGGCATGCAGCACGCCGCGGCGGCGGGTCTGGCCTGGATCTGGAGGGGTGCGCTGGTCACAGCGTCAGTATGCGGCAGGCATTGACACCTGTCTATTTTCTGGGCAGGCTTGGCATTGACAGTCATCTATATGTGAAGGGCTACGGGATGAGCGAGGAGACGGCCGCCGAACTGGTCGAGCAGGTCAGGTCTCGCTATGCGGAGGCTGCCCGCGCGGTCATGGATGCGCACGGCGAGCCCGGATGCGGGTGCGGCTCTTCGTGCTGCGGTGACAGGCACGCCACCGGATCGGCCGCGCTCGACTCCGCGGGCTGCTTCGGCGGCCCGCTGTACGGCGAGGGGGAGACCGCGGGCCTGCCGGAGGAGGCCGTGCTGGCCAGCCTGGGCTGCGGCAACCCGCTGGCCGTCGCGGACCTGCACGAGGGCGAGCGGGTGCTGGACCTGGGCTCGGGCGGCGGCATCGACGTGCTGCTGTCGGCCCGGCGGGTCGGCCCGTCCGGGTTCGCCTACGGCGTCGACATGACCGGGGACATGCTGGAGCTTGCCCGCCGCAACGCGGCGACAGCCGGCGCGGCCAACGTCGAGTTCCGCAGGGGACAGATCGAGGGCCTTCCGTTCGCGGACGGCTCGGTCGACGTGGTGATCTCCAACTGCGTGATCAACCTGTCCGCCGACAAGCCCGCCGTCCTCAGGGAGATGTTCCGGGTCCTGGTTCCGGGCGGCCGGATCGGCGTCTCCGACGTGGTGGCCGAGGACCACATGTCACCAGCCGACCGGGCGGCGGCCGGCTCCTATGTCGGCTGCATTGCTGGTGCCCTGTCGCGAGCCGAGTATCTCGACGGCCTGGCCGCGGCCGGCTTCGCCGCTGCGTCTGTTACCTTCACCAGCGCGGCAGCCCCCGGCCTGCACTCGGCTATCATCCGGGCCGTCAAGCCCGCTACCGCATGACCAGCGCTGTCGGCAGGCGTCGGGCGGCGGAGTTCACCGGCGCCCGGGCCGGCCAGCCAGTCCAGCTCGCTGGCTGACCAGGAGAGGCATCCCCGGCATGGCAGACATCCCCGAAGTGCTGTTCGTCTGCATCCACAACGCGGGCCGCTCGCAGATGGCCGCCGCCCTGCTCGATCACGAAGCCGCCGGACGTATCCGGGTCACCTCTGCCGGGTCCCAGCCCGCCGGCCAGCTCAACCCTGCCGTGGTCCAGGCGATGGCCGAGATCGGCCTCGACATCTCCCGCGAGCTCCCCAAGCGCCTGACTACCGACAAGGTGCAGGCGGCCGACATCGTGATCACCATGGGCTGCGGCGACGCCTGCCCCGTCTACCCGGGCAAGCGCTACCTCGACTGGGACCTCCCCGACCCGGCCGGCCAGGACATCGAGGTGGTCCGTTCCATCCGTGACCAGATCCGCGGCCGCGTCCGCGCCCTGGCCGACGAGCTGCTGTAGCGGGCAGTCCGCAAGGAGGCTGCTCGATCTGGTCACTCAGCCCCGAAGATCTGATCAAGCTGGGCGTCCAGCACGCTTAGTGCCTCGTGCTCGGTATAGACCCCGAACAGCAGCGGCCATCGCAGACCCTCGATCACGCTGACGAGATGCCGTGCGGATTGGCCGAGGTCCATCCCCTCGACCGTCTGGTGTTCCATCGCAGTCTCGGCAAGCCAGCGGATGGCGAAGGCGGTGAGGTGAGTGTAGGCGCTGGCGGCCAGCTTCGCGGTGGGCTCGTCCACGCAACCTCGGGCGATCAGTGCGGCCCACAGCCGTGCGCCCGCGCGGCTGTCAGGATCCAGCGGGAGCAGCAAAGTGAAGAGCAACCGGAAAGTCTCCCGCGGCGTGGCCGGTTTACGTTCGGCGAGCAGCATCTGGGCGCGTGCCGCGAGGACACCATTGCCATATTCCAGCGCGAACAGCAGCATCTCGTCCCGGGTCGTGAAGTAGTGCTGCACCGCCCCCATCGAGACGCCTGCCTCGGCGGCGACGGCGCGCAGGCTCGCCGCCTCCGCGCCCTTTGCCGCCACCAGCCGCACCACGGCCTCGGCGATCGTCTGCCGCCTCTCCTGGTGATCCACCTGCTTGGGCATCCGCATTCCGTTTCGTCATGCACTCGCATTGCCTAGGCTACGATGTAATGCGACTGCATTGTAAAACTGGGAGGTAGCGGGGTGGAGAGCGGAGTCGCACACAACGGAAAGGTCCAGATCGCCTATGAGGTGCTCGGCAAGGACGGCGACAGGCCGCTCCTGCTGATCGGCGGGCTGGACGGGCTGATGATCGGCTGGCCTGACGGGTTCTGCGAGGCCCTCGTCGATGCCGGGTTCCAGGTGGTGCGCTACGACCACCGGGACTCGGGCCTGTCGACCCACTTCACCGGCAAGAAACAGGCCTACCAGGTCACCGACATGGTCGATGACATGATGGCCGTGCTCGACGCCATGGGGTGGGAGTCGGCCAGCCTAGTCGGGATCTCGATGGGCGGCGGCCTAGCGCAGTTCGCCGCGCTGCTGCGTCCCGAGCGGGTCAGGACCCTGACCGTGATCTCGGCGATCCCGCAGTACGGCAACCAGCTCTTGCTGTTCCGCTACATCCGCTTTCCTGGCCCCTTCAAGCTGGCCTTCCGCCGCTACGGCGACAATCCCGAGGAGCAGAAGCGGAGGATCATGGACATCACCCGGCTCGCCGAGGCCGACAGCCTGCCACTGGACAAGGAGTGGCTCGAGCAGGTCGCCGCGGAATCCCTGCGCCGCCGCTCCCCGGATCCGCACGCCGGCGCCCGCCAGCTGGCCGCGGGCCGGGCGGCGAAACTGCCGGCGGGCGGCATCGCCAGGATCACGCAGCCGGTGCTCGCCATGAACGGCGACGAGGATCCGCTCGTCAGGCCCGCGGCGGGCCGGAAGATCGCCGAGAAGGTGCAGAACGGGCGCTTCGTCCTGGTGCACCTGGGCCACCTCTTCTCCCGGCCGCTGTGGCCAGAACTGGTCAGCGAGATCGAGCGGCACGCTGCCTAGCCCGGATCTCCGCGTCTGTCCCCCCGTCCTCCAGATAGGCGCCGGAACCCGCCGGGGAAGATCACTGCTCAATTGGTCTGGGTTGCCTAGCAACCGCCGCGGCCGCGGGCAGCGCCTCTTGACCTCGGCGGCCCCGGCCTTGCCCGAAACAGCTTGCGCTGCTCCCGGCCGGTGATACCGGCGTGCGGCGCTGAGATACGGGCATCGTGACTACGGGACACCTGGAGATCGTTCGCTGAGCCCGGCCAGTTCCCTGGCCGCCTCAAGGCGCACGTCGTCACCGACGCCTTCGTCGACCGCGATGCTGTGGAGCGCCTTGGTCGCCCACTGCCTGTCGCCCCGGGCCAGCCTGGCGGCCTCAAGGCGCACGTCGT
>JBKQSL010000074.1:0-8340 GCA_052143655.1 Streptosporangiaceae bacterium
CCTTGCTGCGGATCCCGCCGTCCAGGCGGGCCCGCAGCACATGGAGCTCAGCCTCGCTCATGATCCCTTTGAGGCCGAGTTATCTGACCTTGATCAACTTTGGAGGCGTGAATGGCCAGGTCATGTCGTTGATGACGCGTCTTTAACGTGGCGTCGCCGGGGACGGCGGGCGGCTGGGTCAGCCGCCGGGAGCGGCGTTTCCGGGGTGCCTGCGCAGCGCGAGCAGCTCGCCGTGGGCGGCCGCGAGCTGGGCCTTGGTCTCGGCGAGTTCGCGGCGCAGTTCGGTCAGCCGGGTGGTGAGGGTGGCGACGACGCTGGTGGCGGCATGGTTGCCGGGCTCGCCTGGTGACGCGTTCCGGGCGGGTGCGGGCTTGTGGCCGCGGAGCCGTTCGATGCGGGCTCGCAGTTCGGGGTGGCGGTAGAGGAAATCCACCGACACGCCGCCGGCCGCGGCGACCGCGCGGAAGGTGATGGGCTGGCCGGTCCTGGTGAGCGCGCGTATCCCGGTTTCGGCGCGGGCGACAGCGGCATCGCGTTTGGCGGCGGCGGCCTGGCGCAGTGCTGCGATCCTGTCCTGCTCAGCCGGCATGCCGGTGATCCTCCGGCTTCTTGCCGATCGTGACGGGCACCGGCTGGCCGGGCCGGGCTGGTACTCCGGCGCCGCGCACCGCGCCGGGACGCTGCCCGGCCTGCAGGGCGGCGATGATCGCGCGCAGCGAGGCCAGTTCGGCGTTCCGCCCGGCGAGCCAGACATGTCCTGGTCCCATCTCGGCTCCGGTGCGCTGGCGGTGCTGGGCCTGACGGGCCTGGATGAGTTCCCCGGTGGCGGCCAGCTGGGCGCGCAGATCGTCGAGGTGGCGGGCGTCGGTGGCGAAATGATCGCAGGTCAGGCAGGCGTTCCCGCGGTCGCAGCGCTTGGGCGGCGGCAGCAGGCAGACCCCGTTGGGCAAGATCCGGTCGGTGTGCCGGTCCAGCTGCACCAGCTCGTAGACATCGGCCGGGTCCATCTCCAGCGGCCGGCCGTCGCGGCGGAGCTTGGCGAACCGCAGGAACTCGGCCTCGTGGGTCTCGGCGAGGGTCTTGGCATAATGCATGGTCATTGCCGGGGAGACATGCCCCATATAGCGCTGCACGACGTGGATCGGCACGCCCGCGTTCAGCAGGTCGGTGGCCTTGGTGTGGCGCATCCGGTGGGTGCGCTGGAAGTCCACCAGCGCCCCGGTGGCGTCGGTGACCTGCAGCGCGGCGGCGAGCTGGGTGAGCAGCCCGTTCAGGGTGCTCGCGCGGTAGTGGCGTGCGCCGGCGGTGTTGGCCTGCCAGGCCAGGAACAGATACGGCGGGTCGGAGGCGACCGGATCGTTCGCTCGCACCAGGGCACGGGCAAACTCCTGCTGCTCGCTGACGATGGCCACTACGTCAGCGCCGACCAGGATGGCCTGCGGCGCGCCTGCGATCTTGGTCTGCTGGTAGCGCAGCCGCGCGGCCGGGCCGCCCGCCTCGGCGGCCTTGCCGGTGTCCAGGCCGGGGACTGGTGACAGCGGCGCGAAGTCCATCATCAAGATCTCGTTGATCCGCCGTCCGGTCGCGATCGCGAGCAGGAACGCCCGCATCGCCTGCTGATCGCCCAGCCCCCGGATCTGGCGTGCCGTCCCGTCCGCCAGGACGGTCCTGGCCTGGTCGCGGGGCAGCCCGAGGATCTCCACATGCCCGGCGATGCGGGACAGGGCCGCCGCGTCGATGTAGTTGCCCTCGGCCGGACCGCGGTAGCGGCCGGAACCGGCGATCTCGCCGGGCCGCCACCAGCAGGCGTGGGCGTCGGACAGCCCGGCCCACCGCGGCTCGGCCAGTTCCCGGGCGGCTTCGGCGCGCCGGTCGGCCATGAATGCGTAAAACCCGGACACCGTGGTCTGGATCAGGCCGGCGGTGGAGGGCGCGAGCGGGCGGCCGGCGCGGGTGCGCTGCTGGCGCAGCCAGGCCGCCAGCCGCAGCGCCACCGGGCGGATCCCGGCCTCGGGACCGGCGTCCAGGACCGGGGTATCGATGCCCTCGGCGGCCAGGAAGGCGGCGAAGTGGCGGCCGAGGTAGCTCAGGAAGCTCGGTAGCGAGCTCCACGACAGCAGCCCGGTGCTCAGCCCGGCCGCGAAGTACCACTGGATCGCCTCGCGCAGCCACGCCGGGCTGATCCGGGCGAAGTTCAGCCGCTGTCCTTCCAGGGGCTCGTGCTCGCGGACCGGGATCCGCCGGTCGTGGCGCGGGTCCCACACCGGTGAGCGCCACCACGGCTGGCCTGCCTGGCAGGCCAGTGTCACTGCCGCGTGCAGCCGGGCGATGGTGGCGCGGTGGTTGTGCAGGTAGCTGGGCGGCGGCAGCCGGCGGTGCCGGTCGTGGTAGCGGCGGCGGGCCGCCGCTACCCACTCCTCCACGGTCAGGCCGGTGAACGAGCACAGGTCCTGCCCGGCCGCCACGGCCGCCGCGACGCGCACCCACTCGGCCAGCGCCCAGGAGTTCACCCGCTCCCCGGCCACCGCCAGCGTGTGCAGCCAGTACCCGGCCTCCTGGCGCATCGGCACCGGCAGCACGGCCAGATCCAGCCGGGCAGGCGGCCGGGCCGGGCAGGCATAGGTCAGCCGGGCGAACGGCCCGGCGGTGAAATCGACCGTCGCTGTCTGGAAGCTGGCCGGCAAGGCCGCGAACAGCGCCGCCGGGCTAGGTGCCGCGTCCGGCGGCCCGGACGCGGAAGGCCGCCGGCTAGGCACCGGTCACCCGCCAGCCCTCGGTGAAGGAGCGCCATCCGGCTACCGCCCGCAGCTCGGCGTCCTCGGTGACCCATAACGGCACAGTCAGGTATTAGAACTGTCGGAATAGCCAGTCTGGGAGTGCCGGGGTGCCCGCGGTTGTCGTGGACTTGTGCTGGCCGTTATCGCTGGTTCCGGCGGCTGATGTCGGCGGCGTAGGCCATCCAGTCGCCTGCCGATATGCGCTGCCAGGTGGTGGCAACGTCTATGTGGATGCCGAGCATCCGGGCGAGCAGTGCGGCGGGAAGTTCAGAGGCCAGCTGGAACAGCGCTGTCGAGCGTGCCTGGCCGGGGTGGATGCCGAGGTCTTTCAGTCGCTGCCCGAGGTGGCCCGAGCTGACCGGGCGGCCGGGCTGCCCGCCGGGGAATAGCCAGGGCGAAGGGCTGGCGGCGCCGGTGGTGGCGTGGCCGCGTTTGCCGTCCAGGAGCTGGCGGGCCAGGCCGGCGACCGGTTCGGGCAGGGTGATCGGTGCCGGGCCGAGGTGGATCTGGACCGTGGTGCCGCTGACGGTGACGTGATCGGTGGTCAGGCGGGCGACCCGGGCGACGGGCTGGGCGTAGAGAAGGACGAGCAGCCCGGCGAGCCGGTCCCGGGCGTTGACCGTGTGGTCGTGCAGCAGCCGGCGGGCGGCCTTCCAGCGGGCTTCGTCGTCCAGAGCCTGGACTGGGCCCTGCCACTTGACGGCGGGGATGGTGACCGGGGTCAGCCGTTGCCGGGCGGCCCAGCGGACGAAGTGCCCCGCATCGCGGCTGCGGAAGTTCCCGCTGCCTGACAGCCACTCGTCGAGATGGGCCTGGCCGCATGTGCCCAGGGTCAGGTCCCGGGAGTCCAGCCAGTCGAACAGGGCGACGGCACCGCGGACCTGCTGCTGCACGACGTTGTGCTGCTCTCCGGTGACGGGCCGGCCGTGGTTCCGGCTGCGGAGCCGGCGCAGCAGGTGCCAGGTCGCGTAGCGGCGCAGGATCTGCCGCTGTTCCGGATCTGGCCGGCTGTCGATCATGCCGGCGGTGAAGCGTTCCAGGCGGCCCATCTGCTCGTCGCGGGGCGGCAGCGTCCGGGTGGCGACGAGCACGCTGCGCAGGTGGGCGAGGACCGGGGTCTGTTCCAGGCGGTCCAGTTCGCCGTGGCTGAGATCGCGGCCGCCGGCCGCGATGCCGCTCAGAACGGCTGCGACGGACGGCTTGGCGAGCCAGCGCAGCGCGGTCCCGGGCGGGTCGGTCGCTGCCAGAGCTTTCTTCAGCGGCCCCAGCGACGGGCAGATGCCGTTGTCCGGACCGGTCAGCAGCTCACGCAGCCGCAGTTCCAGCCGGCATCTGGCGCACTGGCCTGGCCGCAGGCCGTCCGCGCAAGCCGCGCAGTCCGGAAAAACCGGGACGGTGCAGCCCTGGCAGAACGGTTCGGCCAGCGTGCCCGACCCGACCGGCCGGACCTGGCCGCAACCGGAGCACCGGGCGGTCAGGGCCTGGCAGGGCGGGCACCACGGCAGCCCTGTCAGCCGGGAGATCCCGCATGGCCGGAGCTGGCCGCAGACCGAGCACGTCAGCATCGGCAGCGGCGGGCAGCAAGGGCAAAGCGGCCCGTCGGGGCTGCGCGTGTTCACCGGCCGGCGGCGTCCGCAGTTCACGCAGACCTCGAGGTTGGCCGGGTCGCTGATCATGCAGTTCGCGCAGACCGGCCGGCCCTCGCCGTCCCTGGTGACGGGATCGCGGACGGCTCCGCAGCGTCCGCACGGCTGGGCGCGGGATCGCGCGTGGCACCTCCGGCAGGCCCGGACGCCGTCCAGCGGCTTGTCGATCCGGACCGTGCGGCCGCAGTGCCCGCATGACGGGCGGACGACGCCGGCGACGCCGGCATCGCAGAGCATCTCGACGAGCCGCGGGATCGCCCGGAGCGGGGCGAGGTGCGCATCGCCGGCCAGTAGCGACGGCTGCCTTTCCAGTGCCCAGGCCAGCTGCCTCTGGCAGGCCGTCCGGGGAGCGGCCCGGCGGACGGCCCCGGCGACGGCGTCCCCGCTGGCGCCGGGATCGAGGCCGGCGACGATACCGCAGATGACCAGGACCGGGTCGCGCGTGTCGGGGTCGGGGCACTTCGCGCAGCGCGGCCTGCCTTCCCGGTCCCGGGAAGAGACAACGCGGGAGTCCCCGCATGCGGCGCACGGCTCGACGCGCCCGCCGCCGCAGACGGTGCAGTACCAGTCGTTCCCGCGGCGCTGCAGGGTGCGCAAGGCCTTGCCGCACTGGGCGCATGCTGGCGGCGAGATCTCCGTCGCCCCCGCTTTGACCAGCGCGATCAGCAGGTCTCCCGCTGCCCGGGGCGCGGGTGACCGGCCGTCAGACAAGATCCCCGGCCGCGCGGTCAGGGCCTGGGCGAGCCTGCGCTGCTTGGCCCGCCCTCCGCCGGCCGCCTTGACCGCCTCTCGGATCGCATCGCGGTCCAGGCCCGGATCGGTGCCCGCGATCAGGGTGACCATGACGCCGACCGGGTCGGCGACGGCATCGCCCGCGGGGTCAGTCACCGGGCCGGGTAATCCGGGCTCGTCTCGGGCGCAGCCCTCCGACGCCGGCGTCTCCGCAGGCTGCCCTGTCCTTCTTCTTGTCCTGCCCGGCCGCGGGAACCGGCTCGATCAGGTCCGTCATGGTGCAGTCCAGGATGTCCAGCAGCGCCATCAGGATCTTCAGGCTCAGCCGTTCGGGCCGCTCGGTCACCAGCCGGTAGACCTGGCTGGATGACAGCTTGATCCCCCGGTCAGCCAGCAGGCCGATCAGGTCCGTGGTGGCGAACATGCCGCGGTTCGCCATGACCTGCCGCAGGTGCCACCTGTAGTCCAGCCTGGCCGTCACCGGTCCTCCTTCTTCTGCCCGGAGCCGGCATCCAGCGCCGGGGCCAGCGCCCGCCGCAGCGCCGTGTTCATGAAGTCGTCGCTGACGTGGGTGTAGATCGCGGTGGAGCTGTCGGTCTCGTGACCGACGTTGACCTGGATAAACCGGCGGTCAACCCCGTCCTCGGTGAGATGGCTGACGTAGGCGTGCCTGATCGAGTGCGGGACCAGGGCCGGCGGCAGGCCGAGCGCGTCGCGGTAGGCGACGAACCGGGAGCTGATCTCCGCCGGCCGCACCCGGCCGCCCCGCTCGGTCACCCACAATGCCGGGTGATCCTCGCAGCCGAACCGGGGCCTCACGTTCTCCACGTAGTCGCCCACCGCCTCCGCTGCCCAGGCCATCACCGTGACGACGTTCCGTCGCCGCGGCGGCTGGCCTCGCTTGGCTTTCCCGTACCGGACATGCAGTGTCCCGTACCGGCCGAACCCCGGAGCCGACGGGTTCCGCCCCCAGTCGGCCAGGTCCAGCTTCGAGGTCTCGGTCCGCCGCAGCCCCCAGCCGTACATCACCTTGAACAGCGTCGCATCGCGGTAGGCGGCCAGAGCCCCCTTCCGCCTCGACCTCGCGGCCCGCTCCACCTGGTCATCGGCATAATCCAGGAACCGCTGCATCTCCTCGCGGGTGAACGGCCTCGCCTCAGGATCACCCTCATAGTCGCTGAGATGGGCGATCGTGTTCCACTCGTGGCAGATCGCCACCGGGTGGTTCCCCTGGCCGAACTCCCGCTCGCACGCCGCCACCCAGCCGTAACGGGCATCGGTCAGGAACTCTGTGAACTGCCGGAGGCAGCCCTGATACCCCCGGATCGTCGACGGCGCCAGGTGCTCCTCTGACGTCAGGCACAGCGACCACTCGTCCATGTGCCCCGCCGACCATCCCCACGGGTACTCGCTGGTGAACCCCATGAACCGGCGGACCAGCCGCTCCCGCTTCCCAGCCGTCTCCTCCCGCAGCCCCCGGGCGGCCTGCTGCGCCAGCCAGCCCCGCAGCATCGCTTCGAACATCGCGTCCTCCGGATGCAGCTGCGCCACACCCTGAACCAGCTCAAGACCCGCAGCCCCCGCAAGATCCCCACGGCCCACAGGCCCTCCAGCCCATCTGATGCAACCCCGTTGAAGGATGAATCATGCATCCGATGGGACCACTTAGCAAGCGATACAGGTCAAAGGCGCAATCTTGCGCAATACGCGACCTACTCCGATAGCCCGCTCATTAGGCGACCTGCAGTTTCTCGCCCGTCTGATGCAATTCCTGAGAGTTGCCATACAAGTCCATCGTGGTCTGCACGTCGGCGTGCCCGAGCCGCCGGGACACCACATGCAACGGCACCCCGGCCAGCAGCAAGGCCGAGGCGTGCGTGTGACGCAGCCAGTGCGGCGACCAGCCCTCCGGCAGGCCGGGCAGCCTCTGGCGCAGCCGGCCGGTGATCCGGTAGACGCGCTCGGGCCGCACCGGGGCGAACCGGGGCTCGCCGCCGAGGTTCACGAAGCAGAACCACTCGTCGCTGACCTCGAACCCGGCCCGCCCGGCCCGCTCAGCCAGGTCCCACAGGTAATCCCCGTAAAGGCGTTCAAGCTCATCAGAGACGTAGATGCGCCGCCCGCGCCCGCCCTTGACCCGGGCACCGTGCGGATGGCTCCGGGGGACGACCTCGATGAACGGCGTGCCTCCCGAACCCGGATGCCAGTCGGCGTGGGTCAGGCACAGCACCTCGCCCAGGCGCATGCCGGTCTCCGCCAGCGTGGCGAAAAGCAGGCGGTCCCGCAGCGACCCCGACCATTCGCCGCTCGCCGCATCCCGCGCCGCGCACCCCGACAAGATCGCCGCGACCTGCGCCGGGGTCAGCAGCGGGCAGGCCTCCCGCCGCCTGCGGCGCACCGGCATCGGGCTGCGCCGGCTCGCCCTGGACCGCCCGTCCAGGTGAGCCAGGAACGCCCGGTAGCGGCTGCGCCGCGGCGGCCCGGACCACGCCCGGGCCAGCGCCGGGGCCACCCCGTGCGCGTCATGGTGGTAACGGTAGAAGCTGACCACCGCGGCCAGCCGCGTGGCCAGCGTCGATTCCGCCAGCCGGGGCGGCGCGGCAGCCGCCGGATCCAGCAGTGCCACCCCCGGCGGGGTGCCCTCCCGCAGCCAGGTGACGAACCCGGCCAGCGCAGGCACGTCCGCCTCGGCCCAGCCGCGGCCGTCCAGCTCCAGGTACCGCCACCACAGCTGCAGCGCCTTGGCATAAGCCCGGACCGTGTGCGGCGACGAGCCGGTGACCCGGTGATACTCCAGGAACTCCTCCACCGGCCCCACCTGCCGGTGGTCTGCCCCCAGCACGGTCCAGGTCCTGTCCCCGCCCGGCAACTCGACCGGCTGCACGCAGACGCTCATCCGCCCCCCTTGCAGACGTTGCCTACGAGGGGAAGATAACCAGTCGCCAACGACCGTTCCCGGAGGCGCGCCGGAACGTTGCGCGACGTTGAAGACGCCGGTCAGGCGGGGGCGGATAACCCCAGAACCAGCCTGTCGTTGAACAAACCCGGATGATAGAGGCCGTCGGCGTCGGCGACCAGCGTGTCGCACGCCCCGGCCAGATCCAGCAGCCGGTACCACGCCGCATTGTCGCGGACCAGCCGTGAGACCTCCAGCGCCAGGATGATCCCGACCTGTCCGAGCGCGA
>JBKQSL010000075.1:0-6301 GCA_052143655.1 Streptosporangiaceae bacterium
CGGGAACCCCGACCGGCTGATCGTGGTCATTCGCGCGTGCCATGATCCGGTCGCCGGCGCTGGCCCGCGCGTCGCCGCGCAGGCTCACCTCGCCGGCCGCGGACACGCGCCCGTACCGGATCATGTCGCCGCGGGCCCGGCGCGACATCTCATCGGCGTCGGCCTGGTCGTGAGTGATGAGCACCGAGTGCTTCCCGGCCAGGTAGTCCGCCAGCCAGTGCCGGTAGGCGGCCTCGGTCATCTCCTCGCGGGTGCCGTACCGCAGCCGCCCCTGCTGGTCGTACTCCATCAGGACGCTGACGTCACCGCCGCGCAGCCGCAGGCTCGCGTCGCGTTCCCAGTGCGCGCGGAACCGCATCGGCTCGCCGAGCTGCACGTGGCCGAGCTGGCGCGACAGCATCATCATGCCGCCCGTGCCGCTGACCGCGCCGAGCTGCTGCGGGTCACCCGCGATGACGACCTTCGCGGCCCTGGCCTCGGCTATCCGCAGCAGGGTGTCATAGTGGCGCATGCTGGTCATCGATCCCTCGTCGAGGATCAGCAGGGCGCCCGGCTCCATGGCTTGCAGCCGCGGGTCGGTCAGGAACATGTCGATGTTGTGGGAGTCGGTGAGGCCCTCTGCGATCAGCACCTGCGCCGCCTGCTGGCTGGTCGTCAGCCCGATCACGCGCGTGCCCGGGTTGGCCGCGCGCCATGCGCGGGCCATCGCCGCGACGGTCCGGGTCTTCCCGGTCCCGGCGGGGCCGATCATCACTTCGGCGCGCCGGTCGCTGGTCAGCAGCCGGTAGGCGGCGGCGGCCTGGTCCAGGTGCAGGCCCGAGCCTGTCCCGGTGGTCACGTCGGCGCTCACGTCGCGGCTGAGCTGAGCCTCGAGCTGAGCCTGATCTGAGCCGAGCAGCTGAGCCGCCGTCGCGGGCGCGAGCCTGGGCACCTGCGCTCCGCGGCGTGACGCCGCGGCGATGATCCGCTCCTCCATGCCGAGCTGGGCCTCGGTGGCGTACCGCTCGGCGTGGTGAGCCGCGAACATGCTCTCGCCGTTCCTGCGCCTGAGCGACTCGGGCACGGCCGGCCACTCCGGCGCCTCGAGCATGATGACCCGGCCGGCTTCGCCGGCCAGGACCCGGTTAACCAGCGCCGGGAGCAGGCCCCCGGCTTCGTCATCGTCCATCGGCGCGGTGTAGGAGGGCAGCAGCTCGCCGAGCGCCCTGTGCAGGGCACTGCGCGTCCAGGCCGGCTGAGCCGACTGGACAAGCTCAAGCGCGGCCGTCATGAGCCGGTGCTCCTGCCCAGGCGTAAGCACCGGACGCCCGGGGACCATCGCCGGCTCACGCTCCGGCGCGGCCGCATCTGAGCGCGGTCCCTTGCGGTTGCTGACTGCCGGGCCGAGCGGCTCCAGCGCCTGCCCCTCAGCGCGCCGGGCCTGCTGAGCCCACTCGTGCACGTGAGCCCGCAAGTCGCCAGGCTCAGAATCGCTCTTAGCGGCGCGGCTCAGCTTGTTCGCGTGCAGGCGCAGGCTCCCCAGAGCGCGGGCGTCCGGGTCATGCCCGTGATCAGCCTTATACGCTTCGATCAGGCCGCCCAGCACGGACGCGATTTCCTGCCGCGTCCGCTTGCTGAATTGGTCGATGATTTCCTGCGAGACGCCCTTGATCTCCCGGCCGTGGCCATCAGTCCGCTGCGCCCATTCGACGCCCAGCGCATTGGTGAGCGCATTGTCCATGACCAGGGCGCCCTGAGCCGCGGCGGCAGCGCGCTCCCGGTAGAGCGCTTTCCCGTCCAGCGTGCGCCACTGCCCGTCCCGCTCTCGCCGTACCCGGTTGAGGATCACGTTGTGAATGTGCAGCTGCGGGTCACCTGACCTGCTGGTGTGCTGCCGGAAGCTCCCGGTCACCCACTCGTGGGCGTCCTCCCAGCGGCCCGAGCTGACCCCGCTCGCCGATGTCCCGTGATAGCCGCTGCGGGTGTACCCGGCGTGCTCCTGGAGGTAGTCCAGCATCGCCTGGCTGCCGCTGCTGACGCAGTCCCACACGTCATCGGCGGCCGCGGCCCAGTAGCCGGCGTCCTGCGGGCTTCCCTGGTCCAGCGCCGCGGTCATGTTCGCCATGAACGACGCGTGCAGCAGCGTGATGCTCTTGCTCGGGCTGAACGTCACGTCGAAGTACGGCACAGCCTGCCTGAACTGTGCTTTTGCCTCGTCCCTGAGTTCGGCACGCCGCTCGGCCGTGGCCTCCGGCTCTGCCTTCAGCGCCTCGTCATAGCCAGCCCGCCAGTCCCGGTAACGGGACATCGCCCGGCCCAGGCGCGAGCCATCTCGGGGATCCTTGTGCTCCCCGAACAGGGACACGAACACCTCAGGATTGATCGCGGCGCCGACCGCCAGGCCCAGCTCCGGGCAGCGGGCGCCGGTCCAGGTGCCCTCCGGCTCCATGCCGGACTTGCCGGCGGTCGAGCTGTAGTACTCCGGTCCCTTGGCCGCCTGCGTGTAGTACGCCGGGTCATGGCCGCTGGCGATGGTCGCGATCGCCGCCATGATCCCTCCCCGGATGATCTTGTTTAGCTGATTTGATCTTCGCTGAATTGACCATGATCATTATTAATGCATCGGTGTGCGGGCTAAAGGACTAAGCATCAAGATAAGCGCAGTGTAAACCAGAAGGCAAGCACGCAAGGCAATGTCAAAATAGCAGCAAGTGACAAAGTGACATAAGCGCAAAGTGACAAGCGATACAGAATGACAAAGGTCATGTGCGCACGCGACCGGAATTAGTGCGCGGCGCGCGCTCCGGCTTCGGGCTCGCTGGCCAGGTCTGACCGCGCGCGCATCCTCGGGTTTCGTACCGGCATCCAGTGTCCCGGCTCTGGAGGCTCAGCCGCGACCCGTCTGCCAGGGCCTCGATCGCGGCCGGTGCTCCGCGTCGGTCGTCCCATCCCCCGCCTCGCGGAGCCGGTCCTCGTCGACCTCAATGGTGATCTTTATGGCCTGGCTCTCCCCGGTGCCGGTCGCCCTCAGCTGAGGGGGGCTCTGCCGCTGGGAGCGCGAGCGACAGAACACGCAATGAAAGCACCGGACGGCCGGAAACCGGCCGCTATCGTTATTCATCATGGAACCGCCAGCCCGCTGCTTACAGCCTCCAGACGACGAAACGGAACGGCCGTCCGGAACAACCACGGTAGAGGTCGCGGGCGCGACCTTCCACGCCGACGCGATACGGGCGGCGCAGTCAGGGACGCTGCCGGACAGCTTGCTGGACGCGGTGCTTGTCCCAGAAACGGACAACACAGCCGACCCGCATGCGGTAGCCGTCTACGTCAACCGCGAGCACGTCGGGTACCTGCCGGAAGTCGCCCTCTACGTCAACCGCGAGCAAGGCGATTACCTGCTGAAAGTCATCGCAGCGCCCATACAGCAGGCCCTCCTGGAATTCAATGCCGGCCGGGCTTTCCCCTGCTGGGCGAAGATTGATACGAGGGAAATCGCCCCGCAGGTCGTCCTCTACCTCGATCCTGCGCCCCCTGCCATGGTCCCAGGTGAATACAAGATCATCCCCGGGCTGGCTGCCTCTATCTGGCGTCTTCTCCCCCGTCTCGACGAACCAGCACCCCCATTGACCGGCCTTGATCGGCAGGCCCGCATAGCGCTCGGCGAAGCGGAGTCCGCTCGGGCCGAGACGGAGGCTAACTACAACCGGGCGCCCGGCGACTGGCCTCGCGTTGAACGGGCATTCATGGAGGCGGCTACGCGCCTTGAGGAAGCGCAGGATCCCCAGGTTGCCGCAGCCTGGCTGGGAGTGGCGCGTTGCACCCGCTATCAGAAAGACCGTCGCTGTCGCACAGTTACCGCCTTCGTGGAGTCCCTGCATTGGGACCGGACGGACCCTGACGCCTGGTGCGATCTCATCGATTATGCGGCAGCCGCACCGCACATCCCGACGCTCCTTGAGCTGTTCGCTCGAATACCAGTCACGACCCGGCCGAAGCCGGTGCGACAGCTGCTGTCTGCGTCCAGGGGGCAGGACCGGCTGGGCAAAGTGAGCCCGGACCAGGGCGCTTGCTTGCGCAAGGAGATGCTCAGCCTTGCCGTCGGGCAAGGCGATACCGCCACGGTGGAGGCATTGGACTCTGCCGGACCCGCTGCTGGCCGAGTTCAGCGCCGGCGAGATCGCGGACGGCTGGCTGCGCGACGGCGGCCCTGAGTACCAGCAGGGCGGCCCGGCCGGCGGGCCCGGACTCGCCGCGCGGGCTGCTGTCCCGGTACGGCGTCGACGGCCAGCCCGGAGATCAGCGTGCCTTCCTGGACGCGCTGGCCGCTGCCGTGCGGGACGCCGTGGCCGAGGCGGGCGAGTAGCCATCCGGCACTGGCACCGCGCAGGAGGCCTGGCTGGCACCGCGCTGGCCGGGCCTTCCGCATGATGGGCCGGCCGAGGGCAAGCCCGTCGGCCGCCAGCCGGGTGCAGCCGACCGCAAGCCCCGCAAGCGCAGCTGATACGTGGCGAGCTGGGAGCCGGGCGGTGCGGGCCGTCAGCAGGCGCAAGCAGATCAGAAGCAGGCGAGCTGAGATGGCGGAGGTTACGCGCGTAACCGGCCCGGAGCCCGAGCGCGATCCAGGCGCGGAGGTCAGTTGCGCATAGCCAGCGTTCTGGGGCCCCCACCGCGCACGCAGAGCCGCCGTTCGTGCAAGACCCTCCCACCGCTGTGCACACCGAGCCGCCGTTCGTGCAGGCGATGCCATTCGCGTAGCCGGAGTTATCCCGGCACGGCCGCTGATCCGGCCGCTGGCCGTCAGTGACTTGCGGCGCCGAGCTGGTGCAGGCCGTGCTGCTGCATGAATGCGGGCAGCGAGTCGTACTCGAATGCGTGCCAGAATCCCTGGCCGACGGACTTGTTCAGCCGCACGATGCTCTGGCCTGCCGCCGAGCCAGTGCCCAGGCTCGGCGCGGTGGCGAAGACAACCTGGCTCATGCTCATCCCGCGCAGGCTGTCCGCTAGGTGCAGCAGCTGGCTGTCACTCAGGGTGTTGTCCAGGCTGACCGCGCCGGGCAGCGCGTTCAGCACTGAGACCGCCCGCAGCGGGTTGGCCAGCGTGGCCGCCCGCCGGGCCTGCTGGAACATCGCCCGCAGGTAGTTCTGCTGCCGGGCCTCATCACTGATGTCGGCGCTGGCCGCGCTGCCCCAGCCGCGGACGTACAGCAGCGCCTGCGCGCCGTCGAGATGATGCCTGCCCGCCGTCCAGGTCACCGGGCTGCCCGGATCGTGCGTTGTCACGGGGATGTTCACGGTCACCCCGCCGAGCGCGTCCGTCACGCCGCGGAAGCCGGTCCAGTCGATGATCGCGAAGTGGTCGATCCGGACATTGGTGAGGTGCTCGACCGTCCGGATCGTCAGGGCAGCGCCGCCGAGGGCGTACGCGGAGCCAGCCTTGCCCTTGTGGTGAGCCGGGATCGGCACCCAGGAGTCGCGTGGTATCGACACCACGTAAGCACCCTTGCCGCCGGCAATCAGGTGCACGAGCATGAGCGCGTCCGCGATACCGCTGGCCGAGTTCCCGGCGGCAGCCGAGCGGGTACCCACGCCGACGACGAGGAACGTCAGGTCCTTGGCCGCCGGCCCGGTCGGCAGCGGCGCCCGCAGCCTGGCGGGTATCGACGCGAACGGGTTGCCGAGCCGCCGGATGCTGTTCAGGTCGTGCCTGGCCTGCAGGTACGCCGCCGCCCCGATCCCGGCGACGAGTACTAGCACTACCAGCACCGCAACGCTGATCAGCGGCACCTTGCGGACGATCTTGAGTCCGTGGCCGTGGCTGGGGCCGGGAAGATCCGCGGTCAGGTCACCCCAGTCGTCCTGGGCCTCAATCCCGGCGCGCGGCCGGCCGGCCGCGGCGCGCGGCCGCGCGGGGACCAGCTCGGCGGCAGCCACGCCGGTGCCAGCTGCGCCGACGGCGGCCATCCCAGCGGCAGTCCTGGCAGCGGCCGACTCCGCTCGCTGCCGGCGATACGTCCCGAGCGCCGGGTCGTAGGCGCTGGAGATCTGCTGTGCTGCGGCCGCGGCCGGCCCCGCCATCGGCACCGCGCTGAGCAGCTCCGGGCTCAGCGACAGGCCCTCCCGGCCCTGCGCGCAGATGCGGCAGATGTCAATGTGCCGGACCAGCCGCTTGCGCAGCGACGGCGTCAGCGCCGGCATGGCCGGCTGCCAGTCCCCGAAGACCGCGCCCAGTCCAGGGCAGTCGATCTGGTCGGCGCGCGCGATCGTGGCGGTGACGGCGGCGGCCTTGTCGAACCGGCCAGCCGCCGCGGACAGCAGCACC
>JBKQSL010000076.1:0-20284 GCA_052143655.1 Streptosporangiaceae bacterium
CGCGCGACACTACCGATGCATCACGGCCGATCCGGATGGCTATGTCATTCTGACAGAGTTTCTCAGCTATTCCACGGGATATTTCTTCCCTTTCGCACAATGTGAGCCTCGGCACGGCGACCTTTCCATCTCGGGTCCGCCGAACTTCTCACATTTCATGATCAATTACACGAACCGCGAGGTCGTGTCGGTCGCGCTCGCCCCGACCAAGATCATTTGCATTGACCGGTTGTGATCAAGCGGACTGCTGCCAGGCTTGGCTGCATCCCAGATGCCAGAGAATTCCTCCGACTTCCAGGACGGCTCGTCAAAGTTTTAAGTGGAATGCTGCCATTGCAGCGCACATCGCTGACTTCAGGTGACCTGTGACTGACATCAATATGAGGTCGAAACGAGTGCTTTTGGACCAACTGCGTCACAGCATGACAGGACTGAAGCCAGTTGTTGTGACTACAGCGCAGATCAGCCTGATCTGTAGCACACAGCGGGCAACGCCGTTATGCCTTGGCTGACCACGCAGGCGGCTACGCGTGCGCAGTCAGGGATACCCTCGGGCACCCGCTGATCAAGGTCCCGTCTTCCGCGTGACTCTGCGTTGCCGTATAACTATGCACGCGGCGGAACATGGCGAACATCCTGATCTGCCGCGCTGGGCACCGGGATCATCATCGCGTGGCTGCCACGGTGCGAGCCTCAGTTGTACGGGTGACCCGTGCCTGTGCGTGCCGATAACCTCGTCCACGTCATGCCACCAGGCGGTATTCGTTGATCAGGCCACCGACCTGAGCTTGTCTTCGGATGCGGTACAGGTCGAGATCGGCTGGCTCGGGTAGCGTTTTCAGCGGCGCGGCGCCACTCAGAGAGCGGTGCGGCCGGTGCTGATTATGGTGGGTCTCGTAGTCGCTCAGGATCCGCCGTAGATGGGCCTGGTTCCAGATGAGGGTGCGGTCCAGGAGCTCGCGGCGGCATCCCCCGATCCAGCGTTCGGCGATCGCGTTCATGCGGGGCGTCCGAACGTTGCACAGCACGGTCCGGATCCCGGCATCGGCGAGAACCGCGTCGAACGCAGGCGTGAAGTTAGAGCCGTGGTCGCGGATCGTGAATTTGACTCGGTGTGCTTGCTCGCCAAGGTCCATGAGGAGGTTGCGGGCCTGCTGGGCGGTCCATTCTCCTGTCGGATGCAAAGTGACTCCCAGGATGCGGACGCGCCTGGTGGCGTGCTCGATCACGGCCAGGACGTAAGCATGGGTGCCGTCGAGCAGGTCAGCCGTAAAGAAGTCGCATGCCAGGATCGCGTCGGCCTGAGAACGCAGGAACTGTGACCAGGTAGGCGCAGTCCGCCGCGGCGCGGGGTCGATTCCGGCGTTCTTCAGGATCTCCCAGGCCGTCGACGGCGCTACCTTCACTCCCAGGCCAGCGAGCTCGCCGTGGATCCTGCGGTAGCCCCAACCCCGGATTCTCCCTGGCCAGCCGGAGGACCAGTGCCCTGATGTTCGGGCGGGTCGCAGGGCGGCCGGTCTTGCCGCGCATGGACCGGGCGGCCCAGCGGCGGCGGACGATGTCGCGGTGCCAGCGCAGGATCGTGTCCGGAGTGACCAGCAACCGCAGCCCCTGACGACGCGCTTTCGGTATCACGCTGAGCAGGGTCGCGAAAAGGGCCCGGTCCGCCCAGGTCAGCTTCGGGCGGCACGGCTGATTGCGTCGCAGGACGGTGAGCTGATGGCGCAGGATCAAGATCTCTGCGTTCTTCCACGTTTCCTCGCGCCGGGACAACTGCAGGCCGGCTGCTAGCCGTGTGATCAGGAGGAACGCGAACCGCAGGCACATGATCGGTGATCATCACGGCCGGACGCCGGGAGAGCAACTCTGCTGGTCAGCGCCATGGACAGGATTCTCGGCACGCACAGCTCGTGTCGGTCACATGCTGGTGCCGGGCGGCCATGAGTGCCTCGTCGCCCGGGCGGTGGTCATGGTGATGCCGGGAGATTCGGGCTCGACAACGCGGCTGCGGTCGGTGAGGATCGGCTGGTGGCATGGATCCTCGCTTGCGCTTGATCGGGGATGCCTGCTCTCGATGGAGAAGGTCTGCTCCTCGAATGCCTGGAGCACCTTCCCCTTCGGCCGACTAAGGCTCCCCAGAACCTCGGCGACTGGGCCACGCACTCGGGCTTCATCCTCAGGACGCGGCGGCACCCGGCTGCCCCGTCCGGCGGCCCAAAGCCACTCGAAGTCAGGACTTTGGTCCTGCTGCCGGGCGCCGGAGCTTTAGTAACTTTCCCGTTCGGGAATATAGGGAGCGGCTCCGCACAGAGGAGTGCCCATGAGGATCGGACCACTTCACGGCACAGATCCCGAACACGCCCTTCGTCCGCTCGGAGCAATTCACTACAGGGCCCGGCTGCTGACCGCAGCTGAAGGTCCCCGCCTGACGGCGTTGTCGACGCGAGCCGGCCGAAGCCCGATTGTCCAATCCGGACTCAACTAAGGAGCAGCAAGATGAGCGACAGCGTCGCGGCCGCGGCAGCAGATGCCGACGAGCCGAAGCGGATGGCGATCATCTGCTGGAGCAACGACCTGGACCGGGTATGGCCGGTCCTGATCCTGGCCACCACCGGCGCGGCGTCGGGGCTCGATGTCGACGTGTTCTTCACCTTCTGGGGCCTGCGGGTGCTGCAGAAGAACGACAAGCGGGTCACCGGCAAGAACTGGATGCAGATAGGCGAGTCCCTGATCGACCGGGGCGGCAGCGACCACCTCAAGCTGAGCAAGATCCACTTCGGCGGCGGCGGCACCGCGATGATCAAGAAGCTGGCCCGCGACTACAAGGTCGCCAGCCCGACCGAGCTGCTGGAGATGGCGATCGACTGCGGGGTCCGGCTGCACCCGTGCCAGATGACCATGGACCTGTACGGGCTGACGACAGACGACTTCATCGACGGCATCCAGCCAGTCCTGGGAGCGGCCAGCTTCATCGACATGGCCGCCCGGGCCGACATCCAGCTCTTCATCTGATGATCGCCACGCTCCGGCCGATAGGGACGCAGCCGAACGGTGAGGACGGTGACGGCAGGGGACTCGGCGCAGCCGCCTCATGGCCAGGTACCCAGGCCGACGGTCTGATCGAGCGGGTGCGCCAGGGCATCATCGGCGAGGGCATGATGATGCCCGGCCCGTACGGGCCGAGGGCAATCACCTATGCCGACTTCACCGCCTCAGGCCGCTCCGTCGACTTCATCGAGGGCTTCATCAGGGACGCCGTACTGCCCTGGTATGCCAACACGCACACCGAGAGCTCCGGCACAGGCGCGCAGACCAGCAGGCTCCGGGAGGACGCCCGGCGGATCATCCACGAGTCTGTCGGGGCGACCGACGAGCACCTGGTGATCTTCTGCGGCTCCGGCAGCACAGCGGCGGTCGCCAAGCTGATCGGCTGCCTGGGCCTGCGCCGGCCGGCCGCCCTGACGCTACTGCCCGGCGAGCGGCCGGTGGTGTTCGTCGGCCCGTATGAGCATCACTCAAACGAGGTGCAGTGGCGGGAATCCGTCGCCGACGTGGTGGTCATCGGCGAGGATGACAGCGGCGGCATCGATGTCGCCCAGCTCGAAACGGAACTCGCCCGGCACGCTGATCGGCCGCTCCGGATAGGCAGCTTCTCGGCCGCGTCAAATGTCACCGGGATCCTGTCCGACACCAGCCGGGTCGCCGAAGTACTGCACCGGCACGGCGCGCTTTCCTGCTGGGACTACGCCGCAGCGCTGGCGCACGTGCCAGTCAGGATGGCCGCCACCGGACCTGGGGGCGCCGATCATAAGGACGCGATCTTCCTGTCGCCGCACAAGCTGCCTGGCGGCCCGCAGACCCCTGGCGTGCTCGTGGTACACCGCGGGCTGCTGCGCAATCCGGTGCCCACGGTGCCTGGCGGCGGCACCTTTTCCTTCGTGGACCCGGTCAGCCACCGCTATGTGGACGATCCGGTAGCCCGCGAGGAGGGCGGCACACCAGCCATTGTTGAGTCCATTCGCGCCGGGCTGGCCTTCGCGCTCAGGGAGGCGGTCGGCCCCAGCCTCATCGCGATGGAGGAAGAGCTCTGGCAGACCGCCCGGCAGCGGTGGATCGCTAATCCGAACCTGGAGATCCTGGGGAATCTCGACGCGCCGCGGCTCGCCACGGTGTCGTTCCTGGTTCGCAATGGCGCGCTGTACCTGCACCATGGCTATGCGGTCGCGCTGCTCAACGACCTGTTCGGCATCCAGGCCCGGGGCGGCTGCTCCTGCGCCGGGCCGTATGGCCACCGGCTGCTCAGGATCAGCGGAGAACGCTCGCGGGAGTTCCGCGACTCGATATGCGAGGGGTACGACGGCATCAAGCCCGGCTGGACACGGGTGAGCTTCAGCTATGCCACCTCCGAGGTCGCCAGCCAGTACATCATCGACGCCGTCGACCTGCTGGGAAGGCAGGGCCACCGGCTGCTGACCGACTATGTTTTCAATCCCCGAACCGGGCTCTGGCGACACCGGGACTGGCCCGCGGAGCCTCTGCTGCGCCTGCAGGAAGCACGGTTCTCCCGGACCGGGATGCTCTGGGCAGGTGGCCTAGAGCGAGCACCGGACGGGGTGCTGGCCGCTCAGTTCGAGGCCGCTCAGCGGATCCTGGCGAGCCGGGCCGACGAGATCGACCAAGGTCCCACTGGCCTGCCCGAGCACGTGGAGCGGCTCCGCTGGTTCCACCTTCCGCCAGCCTGCCTGGCGAGCCCGTGATGAGGCAGCGACCGGATCTTGGGCCTTGCGCCAGGGGGTTCGGGACCTTGGTCCCTGCCGGGCAGACCGCGGTCGTCCTAGCCTCTGAATGCCTAGTAAGCCGGGTGATAATAGCGAATAATCTTGGAGCACGCGAGTCCCCTGGGGCGGGCGGCCTGAGCCCTGCGACATGCAGGGGCAGCCGGGCATCCGCTTACCGCGCCATGAGCGCCTCGCGGCCGCGTCGGCCGGGACACGACAGTAGTGAGCAGCCATGCGTGCCTGCCAGCTCAGTGACGGAGGACATGTGAGTCGTGTGCTACCGGACAAGGTGCTCGACTGCACCGGGCTGGCATGCCCGCTGCCGGTCACCAAGACGTTTCAGGCGATCCGCGGCATGGAGGTCGGTCAGGTCATGGAGTTGCTGGCCACTGACCCAGGGGTGGAGCCCGACATCCAGGCGTGGAGCCGGCGCACCGGACATGAGCTGATCGACCTGACAAAGGATGGGGACGTCTTCCACGTTCTCATCCGGCGCTCGAAGTAGTACCGCCATGTGGAGCGATGACCACGACAGCAAGGTCCTTTATGTCCAGACTCACGGAGTCGACGATCCAGGCCGGTCAGCCACGCCGTTTTATCTCGCCGCAGCAGCCGCGGCGATGGACAGCGAGGTCATGATCTACTTCACCATGTACGGCCCGACCCTGCTGCGCGAGGACGTCATCGACCGAATCGGGCCGAAGGGTGACCGCGGCCAGCCGCTCCGCTACTTCCTCGAGCAGGCGACGGGCCTGGGCGTCCGGCTCCTGGTCTGCCAGCCGTCGCTTGACCTGAACGGGCTGACCATGGACCAGCTCGTCGACGGCGTCGAGATGATCGGCGGCGCGGCCTTCAACGACCTGGCGATAGCGGCCGATGCCGTGATCAGCTTCTAGGACCAGCGGTGAGCGACGCGCATTACAAGCTGCCGGATGCCACCGGGTATGCCGAGGTTCCGCTCGCGGAGAAGGAACGGCTGGCCGCCGAGGTGCGCGCCGACCCGAGATTCGGCGATTACCTTTATGGCTGTTACGAGTGCGGCATCTGCGTGGCCGCATGCCCGTCGGCGAAGTTCTATGACTTCAGTCCGCGGCGCATCGCGCAAGCCGCGGCACGGCGTGACGCCGAGCTGATCTACCAGCAGATGATCGAAGACATCTGGGAGTGCTCCCAGTGCTTCTCCTGTCTGCGCTGCCCGCGTGGCAACAACCCGGGCGGCATCGTCACGATCATGCGCGAGATCGCCGTCCGCAATGGCCTGCCATCGGCCAGGGCCGCGATGACCGGTTACACCCGCATTATCTACAAGATCATGTCCACCGGCACCCAGGTCTCCCCGGACATGTTGCAGCCGGACGCCTTCCCCGACTGGGGACCAGAGACCGCCGACGTGGCGCGGAACCTTGACCTGTGGCGCCGGGCGCTGCCGCCAGAGACCCTGCACACCACCAGCACGGGATGGTCGGTAGCGGATAAGACCCTCATCGAGCTGTACCTGATCTGGCTCAAGACCGGCGCACTGGACCTGATCGAAAACGTCGACGCCAGCCTGTTCTCGATCCTTCAGGACCTGATGGAAGAACGACTGGAAGAGGAAGGGATCGAGCTATGACCGCGGCCGTGGACTGGACCGGTGACCGGCGCGCCAAGGCTGACCCGCGCGCCGGGCTGCTGGAACTCGAGGAGCGAGGCGAGCTGATCGTCCAGCGGATGGACCGCGAGACCGTCGAGGTCGCCACCAAGTTCGGCCGGCCTAAGAAGATCCAGAAGGCGCACCTATGGCACCACAAGTCGTGCGGCCAGTGCGGGCACATCCCCGGCTACTCGACGTCGATCTTCTGGCTGATGCGGAAGCTGGGTTACGACTACCACGACCCGACCGACCAGACGTCGTGCACCGCCTGGAACTACTACGCCAGCGCCACGTCCAACACGGCCGCCCAGGCGGCGGTCGCGGTGCGGAACTTCGCCGCCGCCTACGAGACCGGATACTTCCCGCTCATCCACTGCGGGACCTCCTATGGCCACTACAAGCAGGTCCGCGAGGAACTGATCGGCCACGAGGAACTGCGGCGCCAGGTACGCGGCATCATGGCCAGCCTCGGCAAGCCGCTGGTCGTGCCCGAGGAGATCGTGCACTACTCCGAATGGGTGTACGCGCTGCGCCAGGAGATCGCCGGGCACCAGGTGCGGGATCTGTCGGCGGTCAAGGTCGTGGTGCACCCCGCGTGCCATTACTACAAGCTCGTCGAGAACGACGCGATCTACGACCCGGAGATCTACGGCGGGCAGCGCACCGCCGTCGTCACGGGGCTGGCGAATGCTCTCGGCGCGCAGGTGCGGGACTACTCCAGCTGGTTCGACTGCTGCGGGTTCGGCTTCCGGCACATCCTTGTGCAGCGTGACTTCACCAGGTCCTACGCCACGCTGCGCAAGATCGAGATCATGAAGGAGGAGGCCGACCCTGACGTCGTGCTGACTCACGACACCGGATGCGTCACCACCCTGGACAAGAGCCAGTTCGCGACCCGAGCGCACGACCGCAACGTCGGTGTGGCCGTGCTCAGCGATGCTCAGTTCGCCGCGCTTGCGATGGGCGCCCATCCCTATCGCGTATGCCAGCTGCACTGGCATTCCGCCGACTACCGGCCGCTGCTCGAAAAGATGGGCGTCGACTGGGAGCGAGCCTGGGCCGAGTTCGAATCCGACCTCAAGCGCCTCGAGCGGGGCGAGAAGCGCTATCTGGATTGGGAGGACGCGGGGTGAACGGCGCCATTGACACCCCCGTCGGCACCGGGGCCGGTACCGTCGCGGTGATTGGGGGCGGCCCGGCCGGCCTGCGGGCCGCACTCGCCGTCACCGAGGCCGGAGCGCGGGCGATCCTGATCGAACAGCGCACCGCGCTCGGCGGCATGCCCATCGCGGCGGGGTACGCGGGCCTGACGCCTCGCGGTGAGCAGGCCGAGCCGCTGCTGCTCGGGCTGGCCGCGGAGGTCACCGCGAGCGCGGCGATCGACGTGCGGCTCGGCGCCGAGGTGACCGCGGTGGCCGGCGAGCCGGGCGCGTTCACGCTGAGTCTCGGACCGGCCGGTCAGGTCGAGTGCGAGGCCGTCATCGTAGCCACCGGCTTCCAGCACTTCGACCCGGGCCGGGCGACCCAGCTGTACGGCTACTACGAGTACCCGGACGTCGTCACGATCGCGGACCTGGAGCCGATGCTCAGGACCCGTGCGGTGCGGCGGCCGTCAGACGGCGCGACGCCACAGCGGATCTGCTTTATCCAGTGCGTGGGCAGCCGGGACCGGCAGGTCGGCAACGAATATTGCTCCAAGGTTTGCTGCGGCGTTGCCTCCAAGCAGGCGATCGAGCTAAGGGAGCAGCTGCCCGAGTCCGAGGTCTTCGTCTTCTACATCGACATGCGGACGTACGGGTACTGGGAGAACGAGCTCTACTGGCCGGCTCAGGAAACCCACCATGTCCAGTACGTCAAGGGCATGATCACCGAGGTGCTCGCCAAGGGCAGCCAGCTGCTGGTCCGCGGCGAGGACACAACGATGGGCCGGCCCATGGAGATGCCCGTAGACCTGGTCGTGCTGTCAGTCGGGATGGAGCCGTCGGCGGGCACCCGCACTGTCGCCGGCCTGCTTGGCGTCCGCCAGAACAAGTACGGCTTCATCGACACCGCTGGCGGCGTGCTCGATCCGGTCCGGACCGATCGGGAAGCGGTCTACGCCTGCGGCGCTGCGCTCGGCCCGGCCGACCTGGAGGACTGCGCCACCTCCGCCGCCGCCGCCGCCGTGCGGGCCGTCGGTTACCTGCGCTCGCGGGCTGTGCCCGCCTCGTCGTGAGCGCCGCGGGGCCCGCGACCGCGGCGGACGCGGTTGCGGAGACACCCGCCACAGCGATGGAACTGCGGCTCGATACCGATGCGGAGCGCGAGTTCCGCCACGAGCTAGCCGGACGGGTGACGCCCGAGCAGCTAGCCCTGCTCGGCGACGGAGTCCGGCGCAAGGCTGAGACGCTGACAGCACTGGTCGCGGCCGGCCCGGAACCGGGAAGGGTACGGGACATCCTGCGGCTGGTGTTCGCGACCCGGCGGGCCGCCGACCGGATCGCGGCGGAGATCGGCGCCGGCCGGCTGGCCGGCGCGATCGGGGCCCTGATCCATGGAGTCGGCCCGGCGGCAAAACGATTCGATGAGTTCGAGGCCGCGATCGGCGTCGCCGCCGTATCGGAAACCGTCGCCCGCGCCTTGTCCGACCTGCCCGGGGAGCTGCTCCGGTTCGCGGACGCCGCCGGACAGCCGGGCCGGGCCACGGGCGGGCCCGCCGCGTCCGCGGCTGCGCGCTGCCAGCTATGGAGCAGGTGGATGTGGGACCCGGCGACGGGCACCGGGGCACTCCCCTTGCTCGTGGACGGCGACCTGGGCGCCGGGGCGGTCAGCCGCGGAGAGCAGTACGAACGGGTCAGCCGGGCCGCCGCCCTCGTCATCGGGCCGGGGCCGTTTGGCGGCGAGCTGTTCCTGGCCGGCGTGTACGGGATCTATATGCATACGGTGCTGCGGTTGCGGCTGACGCCGCAGTTCGGGGCGGTCGTACCACCAGTGCCGGCGCTTATCGGCCGCCTTCTCGGAGCGGGGAGAGGTTAACGCGATGCCAGTGTCAGGCCGGAAGGTCATGCCGGAGACGGTGGAGAAGGAGTCGGCCACTGTCGCGTCCACCATCTCCGGCCGCGAGGTCGAGCTGCCCGCCATGTGGAACAGGATGCTCCGGCCCCGCGTCGTCACGGATTACTCGGCGGCTGGCTTCGCCCGGATCGGGGCGCTGCCCGGCGGTGAATCGCTGGAGTGGTGCTACGGCTGCGCCCGGTGCATCCCGGTCTGCCCGGTCGACGTCGTCGGCGATTATGGACCGCGCAAGCTGCACCGTAAGGTGCAGACTGGCACGGACCTGACCCTCGACCCCGACCTGTGGCTGTGCACGACGTGCGGGAACTGCGTCCGGGTATGCCCTAAGGGCGTCGACGTCACCCAGGTCCTGCCCGCTGTCCGCGAGGAAGCGCTGAGCGGGGGAGCGGTGCCCGACGAGCTAGCCCAGGTCTTCGAGGCGACCTTCCGCACGGGCAACGCGCTCGGCCAGAATGCCCGGCGTCGCGCGCAGTGGGCGGCGACGGCCGGCGTGCCGGTCCGGGACCTGACCAGGACCTCGGGTCCAGTCGACGTCCTGCTCTTCGTCGAGGACTACTGGAGCTTCCACCCGCGCGGCCAGGATGCCGCGCGGGCCTTCGCCCGGATCGCCACGGCGATCGGACTGGACTGGGCGATCGCGGGGGCGCGGGAGAAGACCACCGGCGACTCGCAGCGGCTGGCGGGCGAACGCGGCCTCTTCGAGGCGCTGTTCGAGGACGTCACCGCGGTGCTGGACGAGTATGAGTTCGCCCGCATCGTTACCCCCGATCCGCATGCCTACAACGCGCTGATGCACGAGTACCCGGCCCGCGGCCGGACCTACCCGGTCCAGCACTACACCCAGCTGCTGGCCGAGCACGCGGACCGGCTGCCGTGGGCGCGCGAGCTCGACCTGACCGTCACTTTCCACGACCCGTGCTACCTGGGCCGGCGCAACGGCGAGTACGAGGCGCCCCGGCGGCTGCTCAATGAGATCCCCGGCGTGCGGCTTGTCGAGATGGCCAGGTGCCGGGAGAACGGGTACTGCTGCGGCGGCGGGGGCGGCGGCATGTGGCTTGAGCGCGCCAGCGCGGACCGGATCACCGAGCGGCTATCGGAACGCCGCATCCGCGAGGCCGCGCAGACCGGGGCCGATGCGCTCATCGTGTGCTGCCCATACGAGGTGTCCCGGTTCGAGGACGCGGCCAAGGCCACCGGCAACGGCCACCTGCGGGTCCTGGACATCGCTGAGCTGATCGACTCGGCCATGACGACCGAGGGGGGCGGCACGTGAGCGACCCGTGCCGTCCACGGCCCGCGGTGGCCGACCGGCCGGTCGCGACCGGCCCCGCTGGCGGGCGGTCCCTACGGGTGCTCGACTTCGGTACCTGCCCGCCACTGCGCTCGCAGACGTTGTGGCACGCCCTGGGTTACGGTGTCTCGGCCGGCGCGCCGACGACGCTGTCGTTCACCCGGCCGGCGGCTCCGTACGTCTGCACCGGGTTCCACCGGGACCTAGCCGAGATCGATCTTGACTACTGCAGCGAGCACGGGCTGCCGGTCTACCGCCGGATGGCGGGCGGCGGGCCGGTTTATCTGGACTCGGGACAGCTCTTCTTCCAGATCTGCCTGCCGGCCAGCGCGGTCCCGCCCGTCCGGGGCCGCGCGATGACCGCGCTCCTGAAGCCGGCCGTCATGGCGTTCCGCGCCGCGGGGGTCGACGCGCGGCTCGATGACCATGGCGAGATCTGCGCGGCCGAGGCGAAGATCTGCGGCCATGCCGCCGTCCAGATCGAGGAGGCGGTCATCGTCTGCGGGAACCTGATCGAGCGGTTCGACCACGAGCGGGCCACCGCGATCCTCGCGCTGCCCGACGCTGAGCACGCCGCGTGGACCCGCGACCTGATGAGCCGGTATGTCGCGGCGACCCCGGTGGACCCGGCACGTTTCCGTCATGCCGTGATCGCTGCCTACTCAGCCGCGCTGGATCTGCAACCGGCACCGGGTGAGCTGACCGATACCGAACAGGCCGCGCTCGGCGAACTGGACCAGCGGTTCGCTGACCCGGCCTGGACCGCCGGACGCAAACCGGCCCGGACGGCGCCCACCGCGGGGTTGGCCAGGGCGGGAACGGGCTGCCCGGATGCGGCGATGCGGCGGGTCAAGGTGCGGGGCGGGGTGTGGACCTTCTCGGCGCGGCACGGCGGCGCTGGCGTCGTCGGCGCCGTCATCGGAGGCGTGCTGGCCCGCGTGCGGCTGTCAGCCGCGGGCATGGACGCCCTGGCGGAGCAGGCGCTGACCGGGCAGCGGCTTGGCGCCGCGGCCGATGTCCTCGCCGGGTACGGCCCGCATGCCTCGGGGCTGGCGAAGGCGCTGGCCGCCGTCGCGGACCGGAGGCTGTCATGGAGCTAGGGCTAGTCGCCGGATACCCGGTCGCCTTGGACCGGTGCTACCAGCCAGACAGCCACATGTGGGTGCTGCCGGCCGGGGCCGGCGTCGTCACGATCGGAATGGACGCCCTGGCCGTGCAGACCAGCGGCTCGCTCGCCGAGCTGTCGCTGCCCGGTCCTGGGGAGACCGTACGGGCTGGTGCCCCGTTCGGGCAGCTGGAAGCCGCCAAGTTCGTGGGCCCGCTGGTCAGCCCGGTCACCGGAACCGTGCTGGCGGTCAACGACGCGGTCGCCGCCGATCCGGGCCTGGCCGAGGACGACCCATACGGCGACGGCTGGCTGATCCAGGTCGCGGTTACCGGGAAGCCCACGCCGGCGCTGCTGACGGACCCGGTCGCGATCCGGGAGTGGTTCGCCGCGCGGGTCACCGACTATCGGGACCAGGGGGTTCTCGCGGAATGACGTCGTCAGCCAGCTCCGGACCAGCCGCAGAGCCGGGTGCCACGACGCCGGGCACCACCGGTGCGGCCGCCGCGGCGGCCGTCCGGCGCGCCCATTTCCCCGACATCATGGACTTCTACGCGCCTGGCCTGAAGCGCTGGCAGACCAGCGAATGGGTACCGCTGCGCCCGCGGACGTTCCTGCCGGTCTCGGTCACCGGCGCGGCCTGCGCGCTGTCCTGCGACCATTGCCAGTCCAGGGTGCTGGAATCAATGATCACGCTTCGGCCGGGAACCAGCCTCGTTGACCTGGCGCGCAGGCTCCATGACGGCGGCTGCCGAGGGCTGCTGGTGTCCGGGGGGTCGACCAGGACCGGGGTGGTGCCGCTGACCCGGTGGCTGCCCGACATCGCGCGGATCCGCGCTGAGCTAGGAATGACCGTGATCGTGCACTCCGGCCTGGTCACCAGGGAACTGGCCCGGGACCTGGCGGCCGCCGGAGCCGACGGCGTCATGCTGGACGTAATCGGAGCCGATGAGACATTCCGCGAGGTGTACCACCTGGACCGGACGGTCGCCGACATGGACCGAGCGCTCGCGGCGCTGGCGGCCAGCTCGCTACGGCTCATCCCGCATCTCGTGCTTGGCCTGCACTACGGCCGGTTCGTCGGCGAGTACCGGGCCCTGGAGCTGATCCTGAAATACCCGATCGACGCCCTGGTCCTGGTCGTACTCGTCCCGCTGACGGGGACGCCCATGGCCGCCTGCACTCCGCCGCCGGTCGATCAGATCACCGATTTCTTCGCCGCAGCGCGGATCGCCGCGCCGCGGGTGCCGATCAACCTCGGCTGCGCGCGCACCCCGGGGCCGGCCAAGAAGGACCTGGATGAAGCCGCGATTGACCTGGGCCTCAACGGCATCGCCTACCCGGCGGACGGGGTGATCGGCTACGCCCGCGCTCGCGGGCTTGAGCCCCGCCTGTCGGAATACTGCTGCTCACTGACCTGGGCCGCCGGCGCCAGCCAGGACGCGGCCGGGCTGACCGTCGTGACGGTGCCGGGATGACCGGGCGCGCGCCATGGCGCCTACTGACCGGCGACGGAGCGGGAGCTGCCACGGGGCTGGCGCTGGATGAGGCGCTCATGGCCGGGTACGGCCGGGGCGAGCCGGGCCGGCCTCCGACGCTGCGCCTGTACAGCTACCGCACGCACTGCGCGCTGATCGGCCGGTACCAGAACCTCGCTGCCGAAGTCGACCTGGAGGCCTGCGGACGGACTGGTACGCCGGTCAGCCGTCGGCCGACCGGCGGCGGCGCGATCATCATGGGCGACAGCCAGCTCGGCGTCGCCTACATCGACCGAGCGCCCGCTGGCCTGCGGCCAAAGCAGATCATGGAAGCGCTTGCCGGTGCCCTGATCCGCGGACTGGCCGGGCTCGGCATCACTGCGGCGTTCCGCGGCAAGAACGATCTGGAGGTCGGCGGCCGCAAGGTGGCGGGCCTCGGCCTGTACATCGACCCGGCCGGGGCGATGCTGTTCCACGCCAGCGTCCTGGCGGACCTGGACGTCCCGTTCATGCTCACCGTGCTGAGGATCCCGGCCGCCAAGCTGGCCGGGCGGGCTGTCGCCGCGGTGGAGGAGCGGATCACCACGGTGACGGCGCTGACCGGCGAGCGGCACGACGCGAGGTCGGTGCGCCCGGCGATCGCGGCCGGATTCCGCGACGAATGCCGCGCGGACCTCATGCCCGGCGAGACAGCGGAAGCCGAGCGGGTCCTGGCGGCACAGCTGGCCGCCGGCCGGTACGGCGCACGGGAATGGCTGGCTGAGCGGAGCCTGTCCGCTGACGGCAGCGGATCGGCGCTCCTGCGCACCGACGCCGGGCTCGCCAGGATCTACCTGACCACCCACGGCGGCCTGGTCAAGAGCGCCATGGTCGTCGGCGACTTCAACGACATGCCGCCGCCGCTGCTGGATCTGGAGGCCACGCTGCGCTGGCGGCGGCTGGAACCGGCGTCGCTGCGCGCGGCCGTCGGGGCATCCGGGGCGGCGCCCGCTCTTGGTATCACCGAGGAAGACCTGTGCGCCGCCGTCACGTCCGCGGCGGCGCAGGCCAGCCAGCGCCTCGCCGCCGAGCCGATCCGTACCGAGGGTTCCTGCTATTTCCCCGGCGGCACGTCATCCGGCGGCACGTCATGAAGCCGGGCAGCTCCCGCACCCGCGGCGGCGCGGCCCCGGATCGCCCCCGTTCCCAGGCCGCGCTGGTCAGCCCCGAATACGTGCAGGTGTCGATGGCGACGGCAATGACGTTGCGGATGCGGGGCGGGAAGTTCGACCGCGACTTCGCCTTCGGCGGGGTCAACATGCTGCTCAGCTACGGCGGCGGGTGCCTGTCCGACTGCGGCTACTGCGGGCTGGCCAGGACCAGGCCGGTCACTCCGGCGGGCCGATCGTTCATCCGGGTCGAGTGGCCGACCGTCCGCACCGACGAGGTGATCGAGCGGATGGCCCGGTACTCCGACCGGATGACACGGGCGTGCATCTCAATGATCACCCACGGCCACGCCTACGCCGACACGGCTGACATCACGGCACGCATCAGCACCAGGACCGGAATACCGGTCTCGGTGCTCGCCGCCCCGCCGACCCTGAACCGGGACAGGCTCATCGCCCTGAAGGACGCGGGCGCCGACATGATCGGCGTCGGGCTCGACGCGGTGACCGAGGACCTGTTCCGCGCGCACCGGACCGACGTGCCCGCCGGCGGCCTGCGGTGGGACAAGTACTGGGAGGTCATCGCCGATGCGCGGGACATATTCGGGCCGTGGAAGGTCAACGTGCACACCCTGGTCGGACTCGGCGAGAGCGACGCAGACCTGATCGCCATTTTCCAGCGCCTCCGCGACCAGCAGGTCTTCTCCTACCTCTTTTCCTTCCGACCCGAGCCGGGCTCCCGCCTGGCCGGTCTGGCCGCGCCCGGGCTGCGCCGCTGGCGGCGGATCCAGCTGGCGCGCCATCTCGTGGAGAACGGCGGATGCGATGTGGGTCAGTTCAGCTTCGATGACTCCGGCAGCCTGGCCGGGATCGGCGTCACCGCTGCGGAACTTGAGGCCGTGGTCGCCGACGGCGCCGCGTTCATGACGAACGGCTGCCCGGGCCAGGCTGGCGAGCCCGGCTGCACCAGGCCGTACGGCTCATACCGGCCGGGTGAGCCGTACCGGGACTATCCGTTCCGGCCATCTGGCCCGGACGCCGAGGACATCGCCGCGCAGCTGGCCCTGGCCGAGCTGGGCTGGGCTGGCCTGGCTGGCGCGGATCAGATGTCACCCATATCGACCTGACCAGCCAGGCTGACCGAGCGGGCGGCCAGCCAACGAAACGACAGGAGTTGAGTGCGGTGCACATCGTCGTGCCGCTGCGGACAGTGCCGGATCTGGCCGAGGACCTGGAGCTGACGCCGGATCAGACCGACATCGACAGAGAGTTCCTGTCCTTTTCGCTGAGCGAATGGGATGGCCAGGCGCTGGAGGAGGCGCTGCTCCTCAAGGAAGCAGGCGACGCCCGGGTGACAGTGGTCGGCCTGACCATCGATCACGACATCGACCAGGCGCTTTACTCCGCGCTCGCCAAGGGAGCCGACGAAGCGGTCAGGCTCACGGCCGCGGGATCCGGCGACGGTGGCGAGCTGGCCGACGCAGGAGCGGAGGCGGGCGGGCACGTTCGCGGCACCATGCGCCGCGCCGCGCTGATCGCCGGTTACCTGACCGATCATCCGGCCGACCTGGTACTCACGGGCGTGCAGTCCGTCGATGACCTCGATGCTCAGCTGCACTCGGCGCTCGGCGGCTTCCTGTCCTGGCCGCACGTCAGCGCCGCGGTCTCGGTGACCGCCGGAGCCGGCGAAGTGGCCATCCGGCAGGAACTGGCCGGAGGCCGGGCGCAGGACCTGGCGGTGCGGCTGCCGGGCATCGCCGGCATTCAGGCGGCCAGGCAGGCCCCGCGGTACGTGCCGGTCAGCCGGCTTCGGCAGGCGATGCAGGCGGGCGGCATCACCGAGCTTCAGGTGCGGGCCGCCGGGTCCGTTCCGGGTCTGACGGTGCGCGCCATGCAGGTCGCCCAGGCGGGCGGCCAGGCACAGATGCTGCCGGCCGAGCCCGGCGGCGCGGCAGCGGCGATCGCCGAGCTACTGCGCGCCCGCGGCCTGGTTAAGGGGTGACCGGGGTGACGAACGGAACTGTCCTGATACTCGCCGAGCACGCCAGCGGGCAGCTGGCGGAGTCAGTACCCGACCTGATCGCCGCGGCGCTGCCCGCCGCGAGCTCGCTGGGCGGGCACGTTGAAGTGGCCGTCCTCGGTTCCAGGCCGCTCGCGGCTCAGCTAGCCACCACGGTCCCGGCCACGGTGACCGTGCTCTCGATGGTCCACCCGGCGGTCGGCAGCTATCTGCCCCAGGCTTACGAAGAGGCGCTGCTCGCGCTGCTGGAGCAACGCTCACCGCGGCTGCTCCTGCTGTCGGCTGGCACAGCCGGACTTGACCTGACCGGCGCCCTGTCGGTCCGCTGGGACGCACCCGCCGTGACCGGAGTCACCGCGCTGGCGGTCGAAGGCGGTGCCGTCGTCACGACGGCACAGATCCTGGGCGGGAAGGTCCTCGCCGACGTGGAGCTGGGCGGCGAGCGGGGCATCATCACGGCGATCGCCGGCGCACTCGGCGCCGGGCTGGGCGTGACTACCGGCACGGCCCATGGTGGCGCGGATGCCGACCACGGGGCGGCTGACGTCGTTGACGTGGCCGCTCCCGCGGCGCTGGACGCTCTGGCGATGTCGGTCACCGGGCAGGTCGAGGCGGTGCAGGCGGACATTGACCTGGCCGCCGCGCCAGTCCTGGTGTCGGTCGGCCGCGGCATCGAATCGGCTGACAACCTGGATCTGGTGCAGGAACTCGCGGATGCTCTCGGTGCGCCGCTGTCTGCCTCCCGGCCCGTCGTGGACGCGGGCTGGCTTCCCCGGTCACGGCAGGTCGGTAAGTCGGGACGGACTGTTAGACCGAAGGTGTACCTAGCGTTCGGCATCTCCGGGGCGCCCGAGCATCTGGAGGGCATCCGCAACGCCGAGCTGATCATCGCCTGCAACACCGACGCGCGAGCACCGATCTTCGGCGTTGCTCACTACGGGACGACCGCGGACCTGTTCGACCTGGTCCCCGAGCTGACCGAGCAGTTCCGGTCCCGATGAGCGGCGGCGACAACCCCCTGGCCGGAGCGGAGCCAACTCGGCAGATCTTCCAGGGCATCACCGCGGCCGGCAAGGCCGGCTTCTATCTAGCCGCCGCTGTGGCGATAGCGATCTTCTGCTACGGCGCATGGCGCCGGATCAGCCACTACCGGCGGGGCCGCCCGGCCGATCGCCGGGCCGTCCTGCGGGCCGCGCTGCGCAGCCGGTGGGCCTCGCCGGGCGGCGCCGGTCCAGCGTCGGCGGCGGCCACCGGCCCGCGGCCGGTGCGGGATATCGGCACCGGCCGGGCTGTCGGCCGTGCGCGGCCAGCGACCTGGGCCGCGCACTTCTGCATCTTCTGGGGTTTCCTCGCTGCAGTCATGGCCACCCTGATCCTCACGGTCGACACCGACGTCCTCGGACCAGCGTCACGTGCGATTACCGGACATGCCATCAGCTTCTTTCACGGGCCGTTCTTCCTTGGGTACACGTTCGTGATCGACACGATGGGATTCGCGTTCCTGGTCGCGCTCTGCTTCATGGCGGCACGGCGCGGGCCGGCCCGGCGTAACCCGCTGCTGCTCGGCCTGCTGCTGGCGATCCTGGTCACTGCATACCTGCTGACCGGGCTGCGGATTCTGAGTCAGGGTATGCCGTGGTTCACGGCCTTCAGTCCGTTCGGCCGCGCCGTCGCGGACGCCCTGGCCACCGCCGGGATGACGTCAGCCCAGGCGGCGACGGCGCATACGGTGCTGTGGTACCTGCACGCGGCGCTCGCGCTGGCGTTCATCGCCTGGCTGCCGTTCTCCAAGGCCGCGCATATGCTGGCGAGCCCGGCCAGCCTGCTGGCGGCCGATCGGACGTCGTCAGCGAATCTCCCGCCGCCGCCACAGGACAGGCCAGGGTACCGGGAGCTGAGCGACTTCACCTGGAAACAGCTGCTGGAGCTGGACGCGTGCACAGAGTGCGGCCGGTGCCATGAGCACTGCCCGGCTCAGACCGCCGGAGCGCCGCTGTCCCCCCGGCAGCTGATCATGGACCTGCGGGCGTGGGCATGGTCAGCGGGTAGCACGAACGGCCGCGGCGCGGCCGGCCCGGCTGCGGCCGGCCAGGCGTCAGCGTCAAAGCTGGCCGGGGATGTGATCAGCGCAGACACGCTGTGGGCGTGCACCACCTGCATGCGGTGCGTGCAGGCGTGCCCGGTCGGCGTCGAGCATGTGCCGACGATAGTCCAGCTGCGCCGGTCGCTGGTGGACGACGGAGTGGTGGAGGCCGGGCTCGGCGCGGCTTTCGGCGCCCTGGCCCGGCAGGGCAACTCCATGGGCAAGCCAGCGCGGGCCCGGGCCCGGTGGACCTCCGGACTCGGGTTCACGATCAAGGACGCGCGCAAGGAACCGGTGCGGTACCTGTGGTTTGTCGGAGATTATGCCTCGTTCGACGACCGGGCCGCGGAGTCGACGCGGACGCTGGCCCGGATCCTGCACGCCGCCGGAGTGGACTTCGGCCTGCTGTACGACAGCGAGCGGAACGCCGGCAACGACGTACGGCGGGCCGGCGAGGAAGGGCTGTTCGACCTGCTGGCCGAGCAGAACATCCAGGCGCTGCGCGCCGCCTCGTTCAGCGAGATCTTCACCACCGACCCGCATTCGCTGAACACGCTGCGCAACGAGTACCCAGCACGCGGCGCGAGCTGGCCAGTCTGGCACTACACCGAGTTGCTGGACAGCCTCATCGCGGACGGCACCATCTCCGTGCACCCACTTGGCGAGCGGGTCACCTATCACGACCCGTGCTACCTGGCCCGGTACAACAACGTCATCGCGCCGCCGCGGCGGCTGCTCGCGTCGCTTGGCTGCGAGCTGGTCGAGATGCCCCGGCATGGCGCCGAGGCATTCTGCTGCGGCGCGGGCGGGGGTCGGATCTGGATGAACGACACCTACCCGTCGGAACGGCCCAGCGAGATACGCATTCGCGAAGCCGCCGGCCTCGGCGTGGAGCGGTTCGTCGTGGCCTGCCCGAAGGATCTCGTCATGTTCACCGACGCGGCCAGGACCACCGGAAGCGTCGGCAAACTGGCCGTCACCGACATTGCGACGCTGGTCGAGCGCGCCCTCACGCCGGAACCGAAGCCCGTCGGCGCGGGCCAGCACCAGGGAGACGCGCCATGACAGTCGTCAACAACTGCAACCTGCCGGACGACCTGCTGTACCTGGTCGACAAGCACGTCTGGGTGCGCTGGGACGGAGAGCTGGCGACGGTCGGGATGACTGACGTGGCGCAGAACATGGCGAAATCCATCATCGCCGTCACGCTCAAGGCTCCAGGCAAGGCGATCCGGAAGGGCCGCAACATCGCGACTGTGGAGAGTGGCAAGTGGGTCGGCCCCGTGCCGGCCCCGGTGAGCGGTGAGATCGTCACAGTGAATGAGTCTCTGGTCAGCGATCCGCGGCAGCTCAACACCGATCCGTACGGTGCGGGCTGGGTCGCTGTCCTGCGCCCGTCCGACTGGGATGGCGAGGCGGCTGACCTCGCGGGCGGGCCGGAGGGCATCCAGCGATACCGGGAGTACCTGGACGCCAACGGACTCAGCTGCGCATCCTGATCAGGAGAATCTGCTGCAGCCCTGGCGGATGGCCGATCAGCGAAATCAATCAGGCGAACAGGCCCATACCCGAATGGGGATCAGGACAGCCAGCATCTCGACGCCGGCACCGGCGTTCAGGCGTTCAGGAGCTCACCGGATCGTAATCTAATTAATCAGACCGATAGAGTAGAGAAATGCTTATACCGCTTCAAA
>JBKQSL010000077.1:0-4425 GCA_052143655.1 Streptosporangiaceae bacterium
CCGTTCTTGCCGTGCACCCGCCGGAACTCCGCGTTGATCTCCCCCTCGACCTTCTTCTCCGCCCGCACGCTGATCTTGTGGACGAGCTGGATCAGCAGCCCGACCAGCCCGTCGATCAGCTCCGACCTCCGTACGTGGCACAGCGCGGCCAGCAGGGTGAGCCGGACCGGCGGCGCGGCCGCCTCGAAATCCGAGGGGTACATCTTCATCGCCCGGGCCCGCCACGCCGCTACGACCTTCTCCGACACCCCCTCGAACAGGCCCGCCGGCAGCCCGATCGCCTTCACCCGCTCCAGCTTGCCGATCTCGGCCAGCAGAGTCTCCAGCTGGATCGACCCGGGGTCCTCCTTCAGCTCCTGCAGGAACCCCCGGCGCCCACCGACCGAATCCGGATCCTCACCCTCCAGCAACTCCTCCAGCTTGCCCGCCGACCTGTCCGGCAGCCTGCCCTGGGTGGTGGCGGTGAAGTCCTTGCCGAACAGCGTCTCCGCCTCGCCCAGCACCCGTTCGACCTGGCCCGGCGCCGGCGGCTCGATCTGCAGCTCCCGGCACCGGGCCAGCAACGCAGCCCGCAGCCGGTCCCGCGAGGTCTCCGTCGGGCAGATGTCGGTCGACAGCCACACGGCCAGTAGGTCCTTGTCCTGGACCATGGCCTTCGCGAACTTGTGGAAGTCCCGGACCTGGCCCCGATGGTTGGCCGCTTGCCGCGAGGTGAAGTCGTAGTCGGCGAACAGCTCTGCGCCGACCTTCACCTGCCCGGCCATGAAGTCGACCGCCGCCCTCGGCACGTCTTCGCGCCGCGGGAACCGCGCCTCCTGCTCGAAGTACTTCAGCAACAATGCGAACCCCAGCCGTGTCGCCCCGGTCTTGTTCGCCAGCAGGGCGAACTCATCCTCGTCCAGCGTCCAGCACGCGATCAGATCCTCGAGTTCCCACTCGCGCCGCATCTTGACGCCTTTCTCCCGAACCACGCACAAGGTCAGGAGAAAACATGATCTGTAGCTGTTTGACTACCAGCCGGTATCGCCGAGCCGTGATCCTCGCGTAGCGAATCCGCAACCTGACCCTGAGCTACATTTCAGCCCGACCAGACCACCAAGAGCCCGCTCAACCCGCACAACAAGCAATCACGCAGAGCTACTTTGCACTTGGTCGTACGGACCCGAGCACCGGGCCGCTTAGCGTGACTGGCTGTTCCGTTGTTCCCCGAGGGCCGAGAATTCCCAGAGTTCAGGCGAACTGAAGGGTCTTCACGATGAACCACAGAGTCTTCATGCTCTATGGCTCGTTCTGGCCCTTGGGTTCGCGGGAACTGGCGGGATCTTGCTCCTCGGCCCTGGTGGTGAGGAGCAGGCGGGCGTTTTCGGCGTAGCGGATGGCGGTCTTGGGGTCGAGGCCGAACACCGCTGCCAGGTGAAGCGGGTCGGGTCCGTGGGCGAGGGCTTCCTGGAGTTGCCGGTCGACGCGCAGCCGTTCCAGGGTGGCAGCCTGACCGCGTAGGGCTGTCTTGGCAAAGTAGATGGTGCTGACGGGCCCGGTTCCGTTCGCGCTCATCTGGTTGATGAGCAGGTGCGGGTTGGCGGTGTTCGGCCAGCGAGCGCGCCGGTGGCCGAGCCAGTCAAGCAGGATCTGGCGGGTGAGCTCATCGATCGGGCGGACCCGGCCGGCGATCGTGAGCCGCCGGTTGCCGAGGTCGACGTCGTCCAGGCGGAGTTCGCCGATCGCTTTGCGGCGGGCGGCGTGTATCGCGGCCAGGACCAGGACGAGCCGGGCTGCCGGGGTCGTGGCGGCCTTGACCGCCTGGTCAACCTCGTCCTGGCCGAGGGGCTGGGCGATGCCGTAGGGGTGCTGGCCGACCTTGATGCCCTGGGTCGGATTCCGGAAGATCGTGCCTTGCTTCTTGCAGAACGCGAACAACGATCGCAGTGCGACCAGGACGTTGGACCGGCGTGATCCGTGCAGCTCGCCGAGGACGGCGATGACGTCGTCGCGTGTGACCTCGCGCAGGTGGTCGTAGCGCTCCGACCAGCCCGTCAGCGTCGGGCGAACGTGGTTCATCAGGTTCCAGACCGATGCGATGTCACGGGGCCTGGTGCGGGGACCGCCGTCACGCATGGTCCGCAGCCAGACCTCGACGTCCTGGCGAATGCCGGTGGCGAGGCCGTCGAGCTTGCGTTCCAGCCATCCCTCGAAGGAGGGACGCCGGTCGTCGGCCAGCACCCCCATCTCCTGGAGCACCCCGGCGACCCGTTCGACGCTGATGTCCAGGGCCCGTAGTGCCGGGAAGATCTCGGAGTAGCAGACCTTGTCGCCGGGCGCGTGCAGGGACAGCACGATGATGAGTGCCCGGCGGACCCCGAACCGCGTTCCTCGTCTCCAGCCGCGAGCCTCACCGCGGCGGTGTGCGAGATAGAGTCCCCAGGTCAGCCATGGGTTGCCGAGGTCGGCATGCGTGCTTTCATCGAACCGGGTGAAGTCCCGGCAAGCCTCGAACAATCTCGGCTGGATCCAGCGGCAGGCTGGGCGGACCGCGGGTGCCGGCGGGGGCTTGGGCGGAGCACCGCGGCGGCCGCCGTGCTGATGAACCGGGCTCTCAGGACGGCGGCCCTTCATCCGGTCGAAGAACAGCTGGTGATGGCTCAGCCTCCCGCCGGCCTGCAGGACCGAGACCGCACCTCGCGGCAGGCCCCCTGCGAGCCTGGCCTCCTGGCGGGCCTGCTGCCAGCACAGCCGGCAATAGCCGTCCCTGACCGCCAGCGTCCGGCCGCGGCCAGTGCACTCGGCCTCGCCGGGGTGCTTGTGCCGCCAGACCGAGCAGGACCCGCAGCGGCGCGAGTGCAGCACGCCCCAGGCCAGGCAGTCGATGCAGCTGGATGCTCCCGTGCGAGGCACTTCAGGCAGGTGGAAGCGAACGTCCGTCTCGCCGCCTGGGCGTCACCGGCGGCTCTCCTGACGAGGACGCCGCAACGCGCTGGTCCGGCTCACCGTCGCGCGTGACCTTCCCGGGCTCGGGGATCAGCAGTTCCCCGACACCGCAGCCGAGGACGGCGCAGATGACGTCCAGGTCGGACAGCTTGATGCTGGCCGGGTTGCCCGACCACAGGCCGGACAGTTTCCCGGCGCTGATGCTCAGCCCGTGATCGGCGAGCATCCGCTGCAGCTCGCTGGCCTTCCAGATGCCGCGGTTGGCGGCCGCCAGGCGCAGGTTCCACTTCATCGCGGCTGTCCGGTCATCTCAGCAATCCCTTCAGACGGGCGGCGGCACGTTGCTGACCTGCGATCCAGGCGTCCTCGATATGGGTTCCGGGGACGTGCACGTACTGCATGGTCGTGGCGATCCAGGCGTGCCCCAAGGTGGCCTGGACCGCGATCAGGTCCATGCCGCCCAGGTAGAGCTGGCTGGCGCAGAAATGGCGCAGGACATGGGGAGTGACCACGTCGGGCCAGTCCGGCAGGTGCGTCCCGGCGGCCCTGGCCAGCGCCGACCGGAGCGTCTCGTCACCGATCCGGGAGGCCGTGCCGTCGGCATTCCTGCGCTCGGACGGCAGTAACGGCACCCCCGGCCGGGTGTGATCGTCGCCGAACTGGCCCCACACGTCCTCGACGAACCAGCGGAGCGTCTGGCCTGCGTTGTTGATCAGCGGGACCATGCGCTCGCGGGGGCCTGAGCCGCGGGCTCCCTTGCCGTGACGGACATGAAGCTTGCCGAACCGGCCCAGGTCCCACTTGATGTCGGGCAGGTCGAGCTTGCAGGCCTCGTTCACCCGCAGCCCGACCTCCGACAGGAGCCGGCAAGCGGTGTAGTTGCGGGCGGCCGGGGCGAACTTCCGGCAGGTCGCCAGCTCCTCGCGCCATCCGGCGAACAGCCGGCCCACCTGGGCGGCGGTCGGCGGGATCCGCAGCCTGGCCTGCTGCCGGCCGCGAGGCCGGTTCATCTCGTCGATCGGGCACTCGACGATCCGGCCCGTCATCTGGTGGATCTCGGCCTTGTGACGGAGCTCGAGGAACAGGAAGTAGGTCTTGAGCGCCTGGGCCCGCGACAGCCGGGTGCCCTCGGCGGTGTCGCGCAGCACCTTGCCGAAGTACGCGTCGGCGTCCTGCGGCTCCATGTCCCACAGCGGCCGGCCGAGCCAGGCCCGGACCTGCTCCAGGTGCACGACGTCAGAGGCGATCGTCCCGTCCGACAGTCCCGCCGCTGCCCGGGCCAGCACGAAGCCGGCCAGCACATCGGTCTGCAGCGCTGCTAGGTCCTCCGCTGTCACCGGCGCCCGCGCCACCCGCAGGTCTCGTACCACGGCCGATCCTGGTGGTTTATTCGGGTTCTATGCGGCGAGGCCGAGTTCGAGTCGTGCCAGGTGGCTGGTCCGGCGCCGGTCGAGCGGGGTGCCGGTCCAGTAGGCGTGCAGCCGGAGGAGGTTGAGCGCG
>JBKQSL010000078.1:0-4565 GCA_052143655.1 Streptosporangiaceae bacterium
ACACCACCCGGCTGCCCGCCGGCCTGCACCGCAGCTTCATCGAGGTCTCGATGACGAACGCGCTGGCCACCCCGGGCACCGCCAGCATGCTCGGCACGCCGGTGGACCTGTCCACCGTCACCACCGAGACCTACGTGGTGGCCGGAATCGACGACCACATCGCGCCGTGGCCGGCCGCCTACCGCAGCAGCAAGCTGCTCGGCGGCAACATCAAGTTCGTGCTGTCCACCAGCGGCCACATCGCCGCGATGGTCAACCCGCCGACCAACCCCAAGGCCACCTATCGGATCGCCGGCAGCCGCCCCGACCGCCCCGAGGACTGGCTGGCCCAGGCGACGGTGACTGCGGGCAGCTGGTGGCCGGACTACACCGACTGGCTGGCCAGCCGAAGCGGCGAGCTGAAGCCAGCCCCGCGAGCGCTCGGCAGCGCCAAGTGCCCGGTGCTGGGCAGCGCCCCCGGCACGTACGTGCTCGAGCAATGACGGCCGCATTGCGCAGCGCCATCATGAATCCCGGAGCCTTTTCCGCGTAGTGACCTGAAAAAGCTCCGGGATCATGAAGCCGGGCGCTAGCGGCGGTGCCCGGGCCGCCGTTCCCAGCAGCGGATATGACTGCGGCTGGATGAGGCTGTCCAGGCCCAGTACGGCGATAACCCACGGCCGTACGGCCTGCGGGAGCATGGCGGCCCGGGTGTTGACGTGCGCGATCCGGCCGCCCGGCAGCCGGACCAGCCGGATCGGCGTCTGGAACGCCTGCTCGATCCCGGCTGCCGACCCGGTAGCCGGCAGCACCAGACCGTCCCCGGATGCTGGCCCGGCCCGCAGGCCGCTCGCGCGCAGCCAGGTCCGCAGCAGCGCCACCGCGGCCCGGGGCGCCCCGAACCGGGCCCGGACCTCCCGCGGGGGCAGGAATCGTCGGTACTGGCCGACCCCGGCGTGGCCACCAGCCGGGCCAGCCGGGCCAGCTGACCGGGATCCCGCGGCCGCAGTGCCAGGGTGATCCGCAGCCGCGCCGACAGGTCACTGGGCCGAGCACGCGGGCCCCGCCCGGCAGCGCGGGCGCGGAGCCAGCGGCCGCGAACCTGGCCGGCGCGAACCTGGCCGACGCGGATCGGGCGGCTGTAGCAGGCCCAGCCGTAGCAGGCCCCGCTGCGGTAAGCCCCGCCGCCGTGCTGCCGGTCATCGCCGCGTCCGCGGCCACAGCCTGGCCGGCCAGCCGGCGGCCGGCCAGCCGGCCGGCACCGGGCGCTGCGCCAGCCGCCGCCGCGCTCAGCAGCGCGACCAGGCCGATCGCCGTAGCCGCCAGCAGCCTGCCGCGGTGCTGGTTCCGCGACGGCTCCGGGGTGCCACCGGGCTCTGGATTGCCGGGCGCCATCGCCGTTCCCCCGATCGACTAGGAGCCGCCCGGCCACGCCTGATCTCTTGCGCAGCGTAGCCGTGACGTAACTTTCAGCTGCTGATACCGAACTCCGGCGCGGACCGGCGCTTTACCGCGAACCGGGGCAACTTCCGGTCAGCCGGAGGCGCAGAGCGCGTACAGTCAGGGCGACCGTCCCTGAGCGCTGGGAGGCTGCGTGACCGAGAGCCCGGAGACTGCGCCCGTCACCGTCGAGCGCGATGGGCACGTCCTGCTCATCGGGGTCAACCGGCCGGCTAAGCGCAACGCGTTCACGCTGGCGACGATCGAGGCGATCGGCGCCGCGTACGAGACGCTGGGCACCGATGCCGAGCTGCGCGCGGGCGTGCTGTTCGGGCACGGAGATCACTTCTCGGCCGGCCTGGACCTGGCCGAGGTCGGGCCCGCGGTCGCCGAGCACGGCCCGGAGGTACTCGCCGGCTCGCACCCCTTCGACCCGTTCGCGGTCTGGCGCGACCCGGTGCCCAAGCCGGTCGTGCTGGCCGTCAACGGCATCGCGTTCACGCTGTCGATCGAGCTCGCTCTCGCCGCTGACATCGTGATCGCCGCAGACGACGTGCGGTTCCGCCAGCTGGAGATCGCCCGCGGGATCCTGCCCTTCGGCGGCGCGACATTCCGGGCATCGGCCCAGCTCGGCTGGGGCAACGCGATGCGGTTCCTGCTCACTGCCGAGGAGTTCGGCGCCGAGCATGCGCTGCGGATCGGGCTAGTTCAGGAGGTCGTCCCGGCGGGGGAGCACGTCCGGCGGGCGCGCGAGATAGCCCAGCTGATCGCCCGCCAGGCGCCGCTCGGCGTGCAGGGCACGCTCGCCAACGCCCGCGCCGCGGCCCGCGGCGGCCCGGATGCGGCGCGCGAGCACCTCGCCTCCCTGCTGCCGGGCATCCTGAGCAGCGAGGATGCAGTCGAGGGGCTGAACAGCTTCGTAGCGCGGCGCGAGGCCCGCTTCACCGGCCGCTGACCAGCCCGGGCGTCCTGCCCGTCCGTCGGTCCGTACCCCGGCTGGGCGATCCAGCCCGGCGGCCGCGCCCGGGCCCGGGTACCGCGGGCCGGATCAGCCGCTGAGCAGGTCCAGCGCATTGGTTCCGTCGTTGACGAAGTACATCCCGCGGCCGCCGGGCTCGGGGGCGAGGCCGAACAGGTCACCGGCACCGCGGCGGACCAGCGTGACCGCGGCGATCTGGCGGCCGGCCGGAGTGATCTCGACGGCATCGCCGTTACCGCCGTTGACGGCAACCAGATCCCCGGACGGCGCGCGGGCCAGCCCGAGCGGGCCGGCCAGCCAGTGGCCCGAGGTGAGCACATGCGTTCCAGCCGTGACGGCGGTGGTTCTGGTCAGCGCGGCCGGGATAGCAGTGATGCTGTTGCCGAGCGTGGAGGCCACGTACAGCGTGCCGTCCCTGCCCAGGGCCGCTCCGGTCGGCCCCTGGATAAGGGCGGCCTTGTTCTGCGCCCAGGGGAAGCCGGAGCCGATCACTGTGACCCCGGTAAGCCTCGGCGGGCGCCCGGCGGCCACCGTAACGGCAGCCCGGATGACCGTGCAGACTCCGGCCGGCGCGGGGCGCCCGCGCATCCCGGCCGGGCGGCTCAGCACGTTGGTCACCAGCAGATCAGCGTGCCCCGCCGTATCGGCCACCGTCATGTCCCACGGGCCGTCGATGTCCTGGCTCACCCACGTCTCGGTCGGCTTCCCCTGGCTGTTCAGCACGATCAGGCAGCCCAGCGGGTTCGCTGCGGGCAGGGTGCCATGCCTGGTCGTCGGCAGGCTGCCGACGACCACCCAGCCGCCGGGCAGGACCGCGAGGGCGGTGGTCAGGCCAATGCCGCCTGGGCACCGCATGGATCGCGGCAGTGTCGTCAGCCGGGCGAATTCGGCGGCCGCGCCGTCCGGCGCCACCTGCACGATCGTCGTGCCTGTCCCCTGGAGGTTGGCCTTGTCGTTGAAGTTCGAAACCAGCACGTCGCCGCGTACCAGCCGGCCCGCACTGGCCGGGACCACCGCCACGCCGTAGGGATTGACGTCCCCGTTCCCCGGCACGGTGGATGCGATCTGGCTGACATCACGGAATCGCTCCAAGAACGGCCCGGAAACGCTCCGGGCGCCCGCCGCTGCCCTGCCCGCCGAAGCAGTGTGCGCGGCCGAGCAGCCGGCTATGGCCAGCACGATCGCGGCAGCCGCGGCCATGACGGCCCCCGTAGCCCTGATTCCCTGTCCCATAGCTGTGCGCTCTCCTTCGTCTGGGTGCCGCCTGCGCTGTCGCGCCCCGGCCGATGCTCGCGGCCCAGCATGCAGAACGGCCCGTCGTGGCGAGCGGTTCACCCGGCCTGGGTAGCCGCTCTGAGCTTCGGCCGCGCGCTGGAGCGGACGGAGGGACCGCCGCCGCGGCTACCACGGGTGAGCTACCGGCTTGTCTCCTGAACGGAACGGCGTGATGAACGACCTGCTCTGCTAGCCTCGGCGCTGTCGCACTGCCAGGGCCTTCAGCTGCCGGGAACCGGGCCGTAGGTCCCTGATGCCTGCCCGGGGCGGCACGCTAGCCTGCCGGCCCTGAGCGAGCGTGTCACGGGGACCTGTGGAATCGCAGATCGCCGAGGAGCTGTTGGCGCTGGCGCGCAACGGCGCCTCCGGAGCACTGGTCATCGACGGCGACCCGGGCGGGACCATCTACCTGGACGACGGCTGCGTCACGTTCGCCGAGTCGGCGGGCGCCCCGGACCTCGGTGCCCGGCTGACCGGCTCGGGGCGGCTGGCGGACTGGCAGTGGCAGGTCGCTGTGCGCACCGCCCAGTCGGAGGGCCGCGGCGTCGGCGCGCTCGCCGACCAGGGCCTGATTTCCGCCGACGAACTGCAGGCGATCACGCGGTCCGCCGTCCTGGACGCCATTGTCTCACTGACCGTGCCGATGCCCGGCGAGCCGTACTCGGTCCGGACCTGGCTCGCTCCGCGGGACCGGCACTGGGCCGGGACGCCGCTGCGGCTGGACATCGAGTCGGTCCGGGAGGAAGTCGCGCAGGCGGGCCCGGGGCGGCCGGCGTGCGCGTGTCAGCCCTGCAGTGGGCCCTGCTGATCCGGGTGGACGGCCGGTGCACGCCGCGCGGCCTGGCCCTGGAGCTGGGGCGCGGCGTGTTCGCCACCACGGTGGAGGTATCCC
>JBKQSL010000079.1:0-15953 GCA_052143655.1 Streptosporangiaceae bacterium
CCCCTGGCACTCCACGTACGCCGAACTGTTCTTCACCACCAGCCTCTGGCCAGACGTCGACCGCCGCGACCTGTGGGACGCCGTCGCCGAGTACGCGCGACGGCGACGCCGTTACGGCGCGGCCACCAGCTGACCTCAGCGCGAACGTCGGGGTGCCCTTGCTCATCAAGACGTTGTGGGGGGTCTGTCAACTCAATTACAGTCCCCATCAGGAAGTTACGGGCTGCTTGTGCCGTCCACGCGCCGTCGAGGTTCGCGGTCATGCCGGCCAGGTGGACGCGGCGGGTGCCATGCTCGATGACGATCAAGGTTCTATGGAATGCTCCTTCGTCGCAGTCCACAGAATCCGTGTTACGTGGGAATCCTCGCAGGTGAGGACGGCCTTCGGCCGACAGAGCCTTCTGCGCTCGGATTCCACGTAACTGATACGTAAAGGCGCCGCAGCAGCACGGTGTCCACATGGACGAAATCGGCTGCAAGGATCCTGGCGGGCCTGCGCGGTCAGGAATTTTTCCAGGTTGGGCACGTGCGGCGCGGTGCTGGGTCGATCCCGGCGGCGTGCGGGATCTGCCATACCGTGGAGGCAGCGATCGGGTGGCCGAGATTGACGAGCTCGCCCTGCACGCGCCGATGGCCCCGCGCTGGGTTGTCCGCTGCGATGCGGATCACGAGCTTGCGGATCGCGGCTGCCGTGGACGGCCGTCCGGGACGCCGCCGGTTCGTGTAGTCCCATTTGCGGTGACCAGTCGCCGGTTCCAGGCGAGCAGGGTCGCGGGGGTCACGGCGAACACCCTCGTCCCACCGGCGCCGGGGGATCGGCCGGGAGACTGCGGCGAGCCACAGCCTGTCGGCCGGCTGGTAGCGGACCCGGCCGGTGTGGCGGCGCAGTACTCCGTTCTCGTGCCGGAGCACCAGCAGTTCGGCATCTTTGGACGCCTCACGCCGGGCAGCACCATCAGGCAGCTGAGCAGGCAACGCACGAGCCGGTAGCCGACCGAGAAGATCACTCAGGGATGATCTCAGCTCGGAAGACTCCACCAGCCAGGCCAGATCGAGTAACCGAGGCCTACACGGTCGGCACGCCACTGAACAGCGCGGCGAAGTCGATCGCGAGCGCCATCGCCTTGCTGATGGCCTCCTCGACCACCTGGTCGGCGTTGCACTCCTATTCTTCGGCCTGTTGCGGCTTGCCCAGCGTCTATCTACCGCACATTCAGCCGGCAACGTCCCACTGCGGTCAACCTGGGGGTGCTACTGGCGGGTCGGGGGGACGCGGACGGCGCGAAGGCGGCCTACCAGCAGGCCATCGACTCCGGGCACGCCGACCAGGCGCCGATGGCCGCATTCAACCTGAGGGCGCGTTATCTTGTCGGCTGCGCGGCGCTGCCAGCCGACGTCGGCCGCCGCTTCGCCATCGGCGGTCAGGATGTCCTCACCTACGCGGGGATGATGCGCCGGTACTCCGGTGTGGCCGGGCTGCGGCCGCGCGTACTTCTTCCGGTGCCGCTGCTCATGCCGCGGCTCTCCTCGCTGTGGGTCGGGCTGGTGACGCCGGTGCCGGCCGACCTGGCCAGGCCGCTGGTTGAATCGCTCAGGAATGAGGTCGTCTCCTCCGAGCACGACATCGCCGGGTACGTCCCGGACCCGCCCGAGGGCCTGCTGCCCGTTGACCGTGCCATCGCTCTGGCCCTGCGGCACACCCGCGAGGGCGCAGTGTCCACCCGCTGGTCATCTGCCGCTACACCCGGCGCTCCCAGCGACCCGCTGCCCAGCGACCCGTCGTGGGCCGGCGGCTCGCTCTATGTGGACGCGCGCATCAGCGTCGTCCGCGCTTCGCCGGCGGCACCGTGGCGGGTTATCGAGGGCATCGGCGGTGAGGCCGGGTGGTATTCGGGTGAGGAAAGGGCCGCTGCGGGGGCGGCTTCCCGCCGGTATCAAGGGGGTGCTGGGTCGTGATGCTGGGCGAATCATCGGTTTCACCGCACCATGAGCTGCGCTCCCGGTCGAGCCGGGCACTGAGGGCCGAGGTTGGAGACATGCTGATCACCCGGCACCGCACCGGCGGCCTGGCCGGAATCCCCCGCCTCGGCGAGATCGTCGCGGTGACTGGCCCGGACGGATCGCCTCCGTACCGGGTGCGCTGGCTGGGGAATACGAGTCGGTGATCTTCCCCGGGCCGGGTGCACGGGCCGGAAAGGGTCACTGACCATGACTGCTGGCCACCGGCGCCGGGTGGTCTGCCGCCTGGTCACTCGCCGGTGCGAGACCTGCCACAATCAGCACCGGCCTCCGCTCCCTGCACGCAGCCGCGCCGCTGAAACCGCTACCCCAGCCGGTCGCTCTCGGCCGGTACCGCGTCCGGAAACAGGTTCACGCCGCGGCACGATCGGCGGATACCGCATGGTTGCATGACGTGGACGGGGCTTTCGGCACGCCAGGTTCCCAGGGTCTAGGGTCACGGGCATGCGGGTATTCCGCCCTCTGGGCCGTTCGGGGGGCATCTGATTGGATTATGTGGCAACTCTGAGAGGAGTGATGTCATGGCCAAACTGCCGCGCCCTCAGGCACCTGCCGTGTTCCAGGCCATGTTCCCGGACCTGTTCGATTGGCTGGAGTCGCCATGGACGGCCCCGCTGCCGTTTACGGCGGCCCAGACGTTCCGGGTCGAGGAAGTGGCCCGGGATAACCGCTACGTGATCCGGGCCGAGCTTCCCGGCCTGGACCCGGAGACGGACATCGAGGTCACCGTCAACGGCAGGGTCGTGACGATTCATGCCGAGCGTCGCCAGGAAGACAAGGATCCGTATCGCTCAGAATTCCGTTACGGCTCGGTCACCCGGTCGGTCAGGCTTCCGGCCAAGGTGGACGCGACGGACGTCACCGCCCGCTATGAGAAGGGAATCCTCGAGGTCAGTATCCCGGTAGGCGAGGCGAAGCCGGAAGGCAGCCGGGTCGCGATCGAGAAGGCAGACTGACGTCTGGGCAGTAGCAGCCGGGACGGCGAAACGGCTGGCCGCGCCCTGTGCGAACTGATATTCGATGGGGCGGTGACGTTTTCGGCGGATCTTGTGCTGGGCGAGGTTGATCTAGGGTGGCGGGCGTCGGTCTGAGCGGGTGCGAGCTGGCCGAGGGCCCGGTGATGCCGGGCGGTGTTGTGGTGCCGCAGGTATTCACGTAGCGCCTGGCGCAGGTGGTGCTCACTGACGATCGGCAGCCGGACGGAGAGCTCGCGGCGCGAGTGCCTGTCATCGGTTCGCGGATGGCGTTCGCTCCGGGCGCCAGCAGCCGTCTCCGCACCGTCTCGCCCGCACCGCCTCCGCCGCCCGCCTCCGCACCGGCTCACCCTTGGGGGGTGGTCCAGGCCCGCACAGCGCAGCGATACTTATCTTGTGGACCAGTTGGGGCGTCGGCGCCCGGTGAACGGCCGGCTGGGCCCGAGTGTGGAGGCGTTGGCCCAGGTCGTCGCGGAGCGTGCGGTCGAGCTTGTGGTTTCCGCGCTGGATGTGAATGAGCTGCTGGAGGGGGTCGATCTGAACGCCGTGCTGGAGCGGGTCGATCTGAACGCCGTGCTGGACCGGGTCGACCTGAATGGCATCGTCGAGCGCATTGACATCGACGCGCTGGTCGAGCAGACCGACCTCGGCGCCATCATCGCCAGCTCCACCAGCGGGGTCGCGAGCGATGCGCTCGACGTGGTCCGCAGCCAGACCGTCGGGCTGGATGAGTTCATCGCCCGCTGGATAGGGCGGCTCCGCCGCCGCCCCTACACCGGCCCGCCCGGCCCGCCTGACGGGCTGCGGGCCACGGCAGGGCCATGACTGCGCGCGCGGGCGATGCCACGCCCGCTGAGCCCCCGGTCATCCGGGAGAGCCTGCAAGGGAAGTATGCGGGCTTCGCGTCGCGTTTTACCGCCTTCGCCGTGGACGTGGGGGTCAGTCTCGGCGTGTTCCTGCTCGCCCTGGCTGCCATCACGTTCGCGGCGAGGGTGCTGACCGGTAAGGACATCGCCTGGAACAAGGGTGACACCTGGGTGATCATCGCGTATGCGGCCTGGGGGTTCCTCTACTTCGCCTATTCCTGGGCCGCGAGTGGCAGGACCGCGGGCATGGCGCTGTTCGGCGTGCGGGTGGTGCGAGACGATGGCACCGACGCAAGCGGGCGGCGGGCGGTCGTGCGCACGCTCGCACTCCCATTGAGCTTCCTGCTCCTGGGGCTAGGGTTCCTGGGCATCCTGTTGGGCGGCCAGCGCCGGGCACTGCACGACGTCATCGCAGGGACGGCGGTCATCTACTCGTGGGATGCGCGGGCGGCGCGGCTGCGGTTCCTGTCCCGGGGCTGATCCTGCAGCAGCATCCTGCGGGTGCCGACTATTCATCCGGCCTGGCCAGGCGGCGTGTCGGTACTCGTGAAGGGTTCCGGCTAGCTGGTCTTGCCGGCGGATCTGCATGCGCATGATCTGGCCTGGTTCGGTGATCGGTTCGGGCCACGGCGGCACAGGGCTGCTTGTCCCGAGGGTCCGGTTGTCCGAGGGTCCGGTGAGGCCGGTGCAGGTTGCAGGACCTCTCGTGCACACGCAGCGCGTGCAAGAGGTGGCGCTGGTTCCAGATCAGGGGCGATCGAGGAGCTCGCGCTGGCAGGTTTGTACCCGGCGCTCCATGATGAGTTCATCCAGAGCACCCCGGGCACCGCTCGTGACGGCCTCCAGCCCGGCATCATTCAGGACGGCGCCGGACGCGGCGGTGAACGTGGCGTCGCAGTCACGGATCAGGGATGGCGCCTGGGCGCTGGCGTCTTCCAAATCCGTGACCAGGTTCCGCCCGGGCCGGGTCGCCCACGCGGCGGTGGGTGTGCGGTGACGCCCGGATCCGGATGCGCCGGGTGGCGTGTCCGGTGACCGCGCAGGCGTACCGGCGCGCCCAGGTCAGGGCGCGGGTCTCGAAAAGTCACAAGCCAGCAGGGAGCCGGCCTGGCTGTGCAGGAAGCGGTCCAGGTTGTGCTCTCCGTTCGGGTGCGCGGGCGCCGGCGCCGCTTCGGCGCGCAGGTCGCGGCGTGGCGCCGCTTGATCAGGTCGCGGTGCCAGCGCAGCTGTGTGTCCGGGCCTACCAGCAGCAGGAGCTGGCGCAGCTTCTCCGCCGGGAGGCGGGGGAGCAGCCCGGCGGGCACCATGCGAGGGTCTGGGTGAAGGCGGGCCGGCCGGCCTGGCGTTGCCGGACGATGAGCTGGTGCCGGGGGCGCCAGGATCTCAATGTCCTTCTGCTGAGCGCTCATGGGCAGGAGGCGCATGAGCGTGAACGCGTGGTCGCGGTGCTGACCTGCGCCCGGTGGCGGCGCAGGTCTATGCGAGGTCAATGCCAGGTACATCGGAGGTACATTGCAGGCCGGTGGCGGTCAGTAGGTTGGCCGGCAGCCGCGGCCGGGCTGGCTCGGCAGGTAACGCGGTGCGCTGTGCTGGTTGTGGTGAGTTCGCGCCGCTGGCGGGCATCGGGCCCGCCGAAGGACAGTAACGGGACCCGTCGCCGTCGCTCAGAGCTCCGGGGGGCAGGGGATGGCGGGGAACATGGTGTGATCGTGGGATCGGTTCTGCCGTGCGGGTTTCGGCTGCGGCCGGGAATGTATGTGCGGGGATGAGAAATGGCCGCCCGAACCGGATTTCTAGGGTGGGACGGGGTCAGGCGGGTGTCCTGCCGGGCCAGTGCGGTCCTGGCTGCGGCAGGTGAGCGTGCTGTGATATGCCTGGCCGGGCCGGGGACGGCAGGGCAGCGGCGGCAGAATTGGATGCAGTAGGACTCGGCTGGACGTCATGGGACATGATCCAGAAGGTGCGTCGCGCTGACCTGGGCCACTCGATATGCACGGACGCGGGGCGGACAGAACGCGGTTTTCATGCGGCGTGGAATGGAGAAACCGCAGTTCAACGGCTATTCCGATGGGTAGGAATGAGCGGCCTGTAAAACCGTCGGCTCAGCCTACGATGGTTCGAACCCATCACCTGCCACCACCAGCGGAAACGGTCCGAGTGCTGGGATTCCCCGGTGCTGCGGACCGTCCTGCATTGTGTCATCTTCGGTCAGGAGACGACGGCGGGTGACGTTGGTTACGGACGCATGACGGACGGATTTAGGGCTGGAGGAGCGGTTCGCTGAACCGCTTGCCGCGCCGTTCGAGCTGCCCGTTGGAACGGACGCCTGGGCAGTCAGCCGGAGATGCACCCGGTCCCAGGAGGTAGCCACGGCTGTCCCATACCGGAGGTCACCGTGGTGTTGGTGACCTGAGCCGTGTCACGTCATAGTCGGCGTCGAAGACGCACAAGGTGGCTGGCTGGATCCCTCGCGCCAGTGCCCGGCGGTGACATGCGGGGAGCCAGACTGTCGCGGGCACGCGGGGTCTAAGGCAGGCTCAGTGTCGCCCTGACGTCACGCGGCCACCCGGCAATCTCTAGGCCGTGCGTCCGCGACAGCGCGAGGGTCACCCGTTCGACACCGAAGGCGGCGCACGCGCTCGACGCTATTCGCCCATCGGGGCACTGGATCTGGAACGCCTCCGCGAAATGCGTTCCGTGCTGGTTGACGGACATGATCGCGGTCGTCTCCGCTCCTTCGCTGGGCCATCGCAGCTCCGTCTTCAGCTCAGCCCGCCGCTGTCGTTCCGCGCTGAAGAGCCCCGCCCGTCCGAAGAAAGGGTCATTCGCGATCGCTGGTTCGGTCGTCAACCCTAGTGATGCGAGGAATTCCCGCCCGAGGTGAAGCCAGCGGCGCGCGTGCTCATCGACCGCCTCTTGATCCCCGACCATGACCCGCTCATACATGCGGAAGCTCCGCAATCGCATGGGATCCTCGGACGGCTCGTGACGGTAGCACTGTGCGATCACGGACCGCTCGATGGCCGCGCTCGGCAGGGTGCCCGCGAGCAAGGGGTAGATGAAGTAACAGGCCGCTGGCGCGAGCGCGACGTCAGAGGCGGACGCGCGATCCTCCCACCGGGCGGCCAGCTCGTCATCCGTGAGGATGGCCGCGTGATCACCGTCATCGCCGGTGAAGGTGGCGACACCCCCCACCAGGTCAGGGAAAGAGGCGAGGTAACCGCCACGCGCGAGGACCGCGCGGCTGATCACTGGCGGCGGAAAGGCCGTCTCATCCCAAAGGTCGTGGTCAAGCCGTGCCAGCGCTGCGGTCAGCGCGCGGGCTGTCCGCTCGAATTCCGCGTCCCAGACCATGATCCCGGGTGCGAGCACCTGGGTGGCCGGTGGCGGCGCCGGACGGAGGCGAGAAGGCATGATGTCATCCCCGTTTGCGATCCATGAAGGCGACCACGCGCGATCCGCCGGCCGCCGGCTTGCTGCCCGTACGGTACGACGGGACGCACGCGGACCGCGAGATGGCCAACCCGCCGGCTGATCGGGCGTTCCGGCGCGGTGAGACGCCGTCCGCCTTCCCCTCAGTGAGGGAGAGCCTTGATGCACGGGGTCAAACGGCAGCGTCCGGAGTACTGGGCGCGCGTGACTCCGGATGTTGCGGCCGTCGTCGACGGAGAGCGGATCCTCACCTACGGGGAGTGGAACCGCGCCGCCGACCAGCTGGCTGGAGGCGCTGGCGCGACTCCAGCCCCGCCAGCACGGGGTATGCGTATGCATGCACCAGCGTCCCGAGTGGTTCGTGGTGAACCTCGCGCTCGCGAAGCTGGGCTGGGAGCACATCGCCATCAGCTGGCGGCTCACCGAGGCGGAGCGGGTGCCCATGATCAGGGAATGCGGCGCGCCGATCGTCGTCACTGACGAAGCGGACGCCGGCGCCCTCGCGGCGTCGCTAGGCGCGGGTTTCCAGGTCATCACCGTCGGGGCGGGTCACCCCGGAGCCGTGCCTCTCGCCTCCCTGCTCAGCGGGGACCCCGCGCCGCCCCGATTGAGCCGCCGCGCCGCTCCTTTCGTCAAATACTCCGCGCCCGTGCGTGCCACAAGGAGGGCGGCACCTGCTACCTGCTCGACCGGTACGTTCCCGAACGCGCGCTCGCGCTGATTGACCGGCACCGCATCACCCACTGGACGACCGTGCCCACGATGCTGCAGCGGATCCGCGCGCTGCCACCCGAGACCCTCGCGTCGTTCGACGTCTCTTCGATGCGCATGCTTGGTGTGGGCGCGGTGCCGGTGCCGATGACCCTAAAGGAACGGGCGCTCAGCTATTTCGGCCCCTGCCTGTTCGAAGCTTACGGCGCGTCAGAGTTCGGCCTGGTGACGCTGATGGAACCCGCCATGCATCTCCGTAAGCCCGGCTCCTGCGGCACACTTCGGCCGCACGTGTCGGTCAAGGTGATTGACGCCGCCGGCGGTGAGTGCCGCCGACGGGGGGATCGGCCTGCCCGAGATCCGCTTTGGCGCCCTGCCGCGCGGTGGCGGCACCGCTAGGCTTCCCCATCTCGTCGGCCTCCCCATGGCCAAGTGGAGGATCATGACTGGTCAGCGGCTGACCGCCCACCAGGCGCTACAGGCTGGACTCGTCCATGAGGTCACCGAGCCGGGCCTGCTGGCGGGGCGCGTTCGGGAACTCGCCCTCCGACTATCCGAAGCGCCGGACTACGCGCTTCGGGCCGCCAAGACGCTGCTCGACGCGGCGGTCAACTCGGATCTCCCGTCCGCCCTGGCCCGAGAACGGGAGATCGGGCGTGCCATGGCCACGCCACGGCAGCGACAGGCCGCGCGGCAGCACGCCGCCGCGACAGACCCTGTCTACGCGCGTGTCTTCGGTGCCGCTGAGGACCGATGAAAGTACCCGGTCCCGGGCACGTGCGTGCCGCCGGGGATGAGCCCGGCGAGGGCATCAGCGCTGGTGCTCCCGAGCCCACCCCGCTCTCGGGCCGGGTCGCGGTGGTGACCGGCGGCGCGAGAGGAATCGGGTCGGCGACCGGCCGCGCGCTGCTGGCGGCGGGGGCGTCCGTGGTCATCGCTGACCTCGACCTGTTCGAGGCCATGCTGTGCATCCACGCGGTGGTCCCGTTCCGGATGATCCGCGAGTGCTTGCGGCTCTGGCGGCCGCTGGCGAAGCGGGAGGCCGCGGCCGGACACCCCCGGCGACGCAAGATCGTCAACGTCTCGTCCCGTGCCGCGACGCGCGGGCTGGCCGGTGGGGCCAACTACGCCGCGGGCAAGGCGGCGATGCTCGGCCTGACCTATTCGGCGGCGAAAGAATGCGCCCGGCTCGCCATCAACGTGAACGCGGCCGCGCTTGGCCCGGTCAGCACCCGATTCAGGCTGCCACGTGAAGCTGGAACGTGATCATGGCCGGCGGCCGGTCGATTCCGCTCGGCCGGGTCACGGCGGCTTCGCCGGATGGAGGGGCCGGGCACCGGGAAGCGGCGAGGCCCGCGCCGCGGCCAACCCTCAGCGGCCGTGCCGCCACTCCCGAGGAGGCGGCGCGGGTAATCCTCTTTCTGTGCGGCCAGCCGGGTGCGCTACGTCACGGCCATCCTGATCACCCACGGTCACGCAGATCATCTGGGCCTCGGCGGGCGGTTGCGCGAGGCGAGCCCAGTGCGGCCTGGGGAAACCGGGGAGCGGCCCGCCGAGCTGGCGCTGTGCGGCCGGATGGGTCTGCCACCGCCCCGAGCGCCGGCCTGGCCCGGTGATTCCGCCACCGTGCCCGACCGCCTGGTAGCGGATGGGGAGCGGCTGACCATTGGCGGGCGGGTGCTCACCGCCATCGCGACGCCCGGGCACACCGCGGGTCACCTCTGTTTCCTGAACGAGACGGAACGGGTCCTCTACGCGGGGGACCATCTGCTGCCCACGATCAACCCGAATGTGTGGATGACGGCGCGCCAGCGTGTGGATCCCGTGGCGGACTGCCTGGCGTCGCTGGAACGGGTGGCGGCCCTGGACGTGGGACGGGTCGCTTGCGCTCACGAGTACCACTTCCTGGGTGCTCGCGATCGGGCACTGGAACTGGCCGCCCACCACCGGGAACGGCTGGCGGCCGTGCTGGCGGCTGTGGCCCGCGCGCCGGGCCTGACCTGCTGGCAGCTCACCCGGACGATCGTCTCAGCGAGTGCTTTCGAGGGGATGTCCGAACGCGCGCGGCGGTACGCCGCCCGCGCGACCATGGCCCGCCTTGTCCACCTCGAACGGCGCGGGCAGCTCAGCCGGGCCGTGACCGCCGCGGGCCCGGACAGCTGGGAAGAAACCTGACGTTCGCGTCAGGGGCGAGGGACCGTGTCACCGGTCGCCAACGCGGGATGGGCTTCGCGGGCCGGACTCGCTAGGGTCGTCGCGTCGGCGAGGGGAGAATAGGTGCGTAACGCGCTGATCCTGGGCGGCGGGGAGGTTGGCCTCGCTCTCGCCGCCGATCTGAGCGGCGAGGTCCAGTCGCTAGGCGTTCACTGCCGCCGGGCATCCAGCGCGGAGGCGGCCCAGCGGCGCCTGTCCCGCCGGGGTGCCCGGACGGAAGGGCGTTTCAGCTGGGGCGATCTCTTCATCCCGAACACCCCGCTCGTCGTGGGCGGGAAGATCATCGACGCCGCGATGACCGAACGGGACTGCCGGGAGCGGCTGATGTCGCGGCCCGCCGCCGGCCACCGGCACCGTCTTGGTGAGGTCGCGGCCGGATGGGACACCGTCATCGACTGCACGAACGCGGCGACAAGTCTCGCCGACCCGGTCGTGTACCGCTCGTTGCGGCAGGTATGTGGTTGCGGTGGGGCGCCCAACTGCCCAGCTTGTGAGGGCCTGGCGCTGCGCGCGCTCCGCCACTACGTGGTCTCACTGGACACGCTGCTGAGGAAGCGGCAGGTCGCGCGCTACGTCAAAGTCTCAACCACGGGGCTGGGCGCCATGGGCCTGGATGTTCCGTTCACGCATGGCGACGTCGCGCAGGAGGTCCTTTCCCCGGCGCTGTGGGAGAAAGTCGATCTGGCCGGTGCGCTCCACAACCATTTGTGGGCGCTGCGGCGGACGTTCCCTGGGCGTGTGTCGCTCGTTATCCCCGCCGCCTGCGTGGGGTTCCCCTCCGAGCCGACCTGGATACCGCTCCCGGGCGATGCGACCAGCGGCGTGCCGGGGGGAGAGCGACCGCGCGAGGCACCGGCGATATGGCTCGGCGAAGGGCGGCTGTACTCCCGCGATGAGATGCTGGTGCTGTCCTCCCCATGGCTGATGGGCAGCATTACCGCCGAGGAAGTCTCCGAATCGGTCCGCGAACTGCTGCGCGGTGACACCGCGAGTGATCTGCTGAACGCGATGTCAGACGCGGCGCTGTGGCGGACTGACCGGGGCGCGAAGGCCCGGGCCGAGACCAGCCGGATGCTGGCCCAGGGCGGCCCGGCGGACGCCGTCGCCTTCGGGGCGCTGGGGCCGGTCATCGCGGTCCTGCTCATCGAGCTGCATGCCGTGCGGGCGGCCATGACGGGCCAGGCCATTGGCCGGTCACGGGAGATGGAAGCCCTGGCGATGTCGGCGGCCGCGGTCGCCGCCCTAAGGGCCGACGCCCACCGTGCTGAGCGCGATGCGGCGGCTGAACCTCAGCTTGTGGCCCGATGATGCTCAGGCTGCGGCCCCAGGGCCAAAGGCGGTCAACCTGTCGCCCGCGCGCTGCGGAGTGATCAGGCGGGCGATCCAGGATGCCGTGGGCCAAGGTCTCCTCCTGGAGAGCGCCCGGTGGGAAGATCTGAACGTCGGGGATCTGTGCGCCATGCTGCTCCGCGCCGCCATCTCTGCCAGCGAGACGGCGGATGAGGGACTGTCCGGCGCGCGGGCATGGCTCGCCGGGGCACGTGAGCCCTGTTCCCCCGCCCTCAGTTAATGTGAGCCGCTGGGGTAGTCCACGCGGGACGGCCATGAAAGCAGGATGGTGACAGATGCCACGCCGACTCACCGGGTTCACCCCGTCCGGCGAGCTTCACCTCGGGAACTACGTGGGCGCGATCCGCCCGATCATTTCGGAGCAAGCCAACGGCGACACCGTAGTTTTCGTATCCGACCTGCACGCCCTCACGCTTGAGCACGATCCCGCCGACGTGCGGCGATGGACCCTTGAATTCGCCACGTTGCTGCTCGCGGCGGGCGCGGACCCGGACGTCTGCATGTTCATGGTTCAGTCGCATGTGCCGGAGCACACTGAGCTGCACTACCTGCTGGAGTGCGTCACGGGTTACGGCGAAGCCCAGCGAATGATCCAGTTCAAGGAAAAGGCCCGGCGCCAGGAGCAGGTCCGCGTGTCACTGCTCACCTATCCCATCCTCATGGCGGCCGACATCCTGCTATATGACACCGAAGAAGTCCCGGTTGGCGAGGATCAGCGCCAGCACGTCGAACTGGCGCGAGACATCGCGAGCCGATTCAACAGCAAGTACGGCGACGTCTTCACGCTGCCCAAAGCCGTGAATCCGCCAGTAGCGGCCCGCATCATGGACCTGACCAACCCCGTGGACAAGATGAGCAAGTCGACGTCCCAGGCGGCCGGCTCGCTGCGACTGCTGGATGAGCCGGAAGCGTTGCGGCGCAAGATCATGCGAGCGGTCACCGACGCCGACGGTGAGGTCGCGTACGACCCCGAACGCAAGCCGGGGGTGTCCAACCTGCTCGCGATCATGGCGGCCTGCGTGGGCGACTCACCGGACGCCCTGGCTGGTCAGTTCGACCGGTACGGTGATCTGAAGGCTGCGGTCGCCGATGCGGTGCTCGCCACCCTCTCCCCTCTCCGCGAGCGCTACCTGGATCTTTCCGGGGATCCCGAGCATGTCCGCGCACTCCTGCGCGTCGGCGCCAAGCGGGCGAGTCAGCAGGCCCGTGAGAAGGTCAGGCTGGCGAAGGAAGCGATCGGCTTGCTGCCAGCCTGATCCCTGGTGGCCGGTGGTAACGCCGCCGATGCCACCGCGTCATTCAACTACGTGCGATGCCCAGTTGAACACCAATCGGGCGGCTAGACCCACGGCCCCGCCGGTACTACAGTCCCCGTACCTGGCGCGCCGTCACCTCCTACCGTCGGCCCCGGTGGACGCGCCCCGCCTCTGGCGCCTACGGTTCCGCACCGGAGAGGACGACCGATGGCCGCTGACGTACCCGCGCATCCCCCCGCCGTCCCATGGGACAGCCAGTATGAGGAGATCCTCCGGCCGCATCTGCCCGCGGCGGCCCCGGTTGACCCACTGCGGAGCACCGACGACCTGCGAGAGCTCGGGCTGGATTCGATGGGAACCATCCATCTCCTGCTCGACCTGGAATCCCGGTACCGGATCACCTTCCCCGACGAACTCCTCAACGCGGACACATTCGCGTCCGTGGGCGGGCTCTGGTCGGCGCTGGCGCCGCTCATCGGCGGAGGAACGGCGCGGCCCTGACCGTGATCACGCTTGATCTCGCGGGCCTGGACGATGGCCTCCCCGATACCCATCTCGACTGTTCCACCAGCACCTACGCCCGGGTTCTCCGGGTCATGGGGCTTGAGCCCGCCATTCTCGGAGATGACTTCAGGTACCGGTACGCGCCGCGTCGGGAAACGTGGCCGCTCGGAGCGATCCAGACCCGCCGCGGCAGCCACGACGACGTGGTGTTCCGCTGGTACGGGGTGCGTGGCACCATCAGCCAACACCGTGACCCGGGCGAGACCTGGGACCACGTCCGTTCCGTGCTGGGGGATGGGCGTCCCGTGATCGCCAGCGTGGATCTTTTCGAATGGCCCAGGTCGACGTTCCAGCACACGCGGCACCATCCGCACCGGGTCCTGATCGCCGGTCACCGGGCGGGGGAGGCGCTGGTCGTGGATGGCCGCAGTGGGCGCCGCATGATCCAGTGGCTGCCAGTGGAGGTGATCGACCGGGCCATGGGGTCGCCTGAGCTGCGGTCCACCCACGAAGGTTTCCACGGCCGGCATGTGACGGTCGATCTACCCCGCCCGGGAACCGGGCCGGCCGCGTTCCGCCAGCGTGGCGCCACCGCGCTCGCGGAAGCCGCCGGCCGGTACCTCCGCCCGCCACCGGATGCGGAGCGATCCGGCACTCGCGTGCGTGGGGGCTGGGACGCGGTCCGGGCATTCCTGCCTGACTTCACCCGTTACTTCGGCGAACTCACCGAACTGCCCCCGGAGCGGACGGTCCCCGCGATCACATTCTTCGGCCGCCTGAACGCGCAGCGGCTATTCAACGCGCTGCTCATCGAGCGGGCCGCCGCTGACGCGGGAGCCGGTGTCGCGGGCTGCGCCGAGGCGTTCCGGGTTGTTGGCGATGGCTGGGGCAAGCTCTACCACGCGGCGCTGTACGGCTTTCACGCTGGCCGCGACATGCCCGCGCTGCTCCGGAGGCTGGCTCCCCGGGTGGAGGCGCTCGCCCACCGGGAGCATGACGCGATCGTCTTGCTGGATGAGCGGCTGGCCGCCGGGCACCAGGGAGCAGCCCACGGCGATGATGGCCGGCCCGTGACCGCGGCTGGCTATGCGCTGATGGCCGGGGCTCCCATGAAAAGCGCGTTCACGAGCTCGCCGAAAACGGCCGGATAGTCCAGCGAGACCTCGAGATCACATGCCCGGCACTCCGCTGCCAGCCTGCCCGTCCGCCGATACGAACCGCCACCGGGCATGAACAGGCCGAGCCAGTTGATCATGGAAACATAGTCGCGCTCGAAACACCGCCGGTTGAGGTCGGAAGGCTCGGTCAGGAACCGGGCCCGGATCACGCCTGGCTCCGCGGTGAGTGACGGGAATACGACGAAGTCGACAGGCACCGGCTCACGCTGGCCCACTGGCCCGCGCAACGCTGACAGCGGCAGGGCGGCCCGCCGTGCCGCGAGCGCGGCGGCCCCGTAGCGCCGCGAGAGTTCCATCGAGAACGCCTGGTACGTTCCCTCCCGCAGGGTCAGGAAGTCCCTTATGGGGGCGGGTGCCGCACGGCCCTGGACATCGAGGTAGGTGATGTCATCGGTCAGCAGCTCCCCGCCGCGCAGGGCGAACAGCAGGCTGAGGCTGCTCTTGCCGCTCCTCGCGGGGCCGGTGAACAGAATGTGCTTCCCCTGCCAGCGCACCAGCGACCCGTGGCATACGTCGATCGCCCCCCACAGCGCGAGGGGCGTGGCGAACAGATAACGGAGCAGCCAGCTGAGATCTGGGCCACCATCTTCCGCCAGGACGGCGATTTCGCCGGACCCTTTCGCGCCGGTGACGATCCCGGCGCCCCGCCAGCGGAGCGCCACCTCGCCCGGTCCAGGTGACTCCATGACACGGACGCTGGGATGGGGCGGCAGCCGTGTCAGCACACCTGACGTTGGCGGCTGAAGGTCTTGGGTGACGCGGGCCCATTCGCGGTCGCCGTCCGTGACGGAGCGGACGTGGATGTCGAGCGCCCGGCCGGACGTGTGGTGCCCAGGTGTCACGAGAGCCGTCAGGGCTTCGGTGAATTCCAGCACCCCGGCCGGGCACGGCTTATCCAGGTGAAGGCGCACCAGGCCATCGACCGTGTCCAGCCGCAGTTCCATCCGCCGCCTCCTGCTTGCACCTCGTGTGAAACGCGGGCTCTCAGGTTACGGTGTTCACACCTGACCAATCGAGTGGGCAAATGGAATAGCCAGGCTATGAGGGTTATTCACAGGTAATTCTATAGAACTCCAGGGCAATGACAGCGGAGATCGTTTCTGCGAAGCTGGCGAGCGGCCGCCGGTAGTCTACGTGGAGGATTCGCCAGGTCTTCAGATTAGCGATGGCCCGCTCGATGACGTAGCGGATCTTATTGACCTGCTTGTTGAATTCCTTTTCCCAGCCGAGAAGGCCGCGGAACTGTGGTTTCCTGATGGGCGTCAGCATTCCGCTGCCGATGTAGCCCTTGTCGCCGATCCAGTCTGCGGGGTCGAGTCCGTCTAGTACGCCGGAAATCTCAAGCGCGGCCGAGTCGTGGCGATTCCCGGTGACCGGGTCTGAGACCCATCTCAGCTTTCCGTAAAGGTCGCAGGCGACCTGGACATTCAGGCCCGTGGTCTTGTGCTT
>JBKQSL010000080.1:0-18773 GCA_052143655.1 Streptosporangiaceae bacterium
CCCGTTCCCGTCGCCGCCATCGGGCCCGTGACCGGGATGCCCGCGCCGGGCGAGGAAATCCAGGAACTGCCGCCGCAGCGATTCGTCTCCCTCCTGCCAGCGCCTGCGCCGATCCTGCGCCTCCGCCTCGGTCAGGGCACCGGCGGCGAGCCGCTCATAGTCGGCGTCAGACGGCCCGATCTCGACGTAGGCATCGCTCATGATCCGGCCGTCGCTGCTGATCGCCGACTCGGGCACCAGCAGGTTGCCGTTCGGCAGCCGTATCACGTCCACGGCAGGACTCCCATCAGATGCCATAGCGAACGTTGAAGTACAGCATGACGTTCAGTGCCGCCCTGGTGTCCCCGCCGAGCATGTCCACCAGGGCCGGGCGCTGACTGGACGCTATCGCCGCGAAGGCGTCCGCGAAGAACTCCCGCCGCCCGAGCACGCCGGGCTGGCGGTGGAGCGGGCTCACGATCGAGGCCAGGCACTGCTGGTAGAGCGCAGTGAACTCGGTCGAGTCAGACTGCCACTCCCCCTGCGGCCCGTCCAGGTCATCGAGTGCGTGGCCGATCTCATGGCACATCACATCGGGAGTCGGCGAGGGCCGTGACCCTACGATGATCTTCCCGTCGCCGTAGGCGCCGGCGCAGGCGTCCCAGGTGGCGCGGCCGGACGGCAGCGGCACGTCGGCCAGGCCGCCCATGTCGTCAAGGTCGGGCACGCCGCCAGGGCCGACGTAGATGGCATCCAGCCCGGTCGCCAGCTTCTCCTTGATCAGCTGCGGCAGTTCCGCCAGCCGGTCGATCGCCTGGGCCACCTGCGGCGGCGGCGCGGCGGCGGCCGCCCAGTCCCGCACCAGGACTCGCTCCAGCACGCCGCAGTGCCGCTGACCGGGCGCGGTGCGGTTGCTCCTGGCCACCTCATACCAGGCTACCTGGGACTGCGCCGCCGGGCGCGTGCGGGCGGGAGCAGCCGCCGCACGGCCGTGACTGATCGCTGCGGAGGCCCGGCCCGCCAGCGCCGGCCGTACCGCGGCCCTGGCCGCGCCGTCGGCGCCGCCCCGGTACGGCCCGGCATGCCGCCCCCCGGATCCCGGTAGCCCGGGTTCCGGATGCCCAGGATCCGGCGGCCCGGAACCCGGCGGCCCAGGATCCGGCGGCCCGGAACCCGGCGGGACTGCCGGGGCACCGGAACCGGCCGGCCGCCGGGCAACGGGCTCAGCAGGCGGAGACGTAGGCTCGGCGGACGGGGAGGAGGGCCCGGCAGGCGGAGAAGACGGCCTGGCGGACGGGGACGTGGGCCGGGCAGCCGGGCGCGGCGGCCCGGTGCGCCGGTGCGCCCCGGGCGATCCCGGCCCCGGCGGGTCCGTTGGGCCCGCTGGCCCCGGGCGCGTGGCGGTACCGGGCAGGGCGACGGCGCGCCCGCGGCGCCGCAGGCGCCGGAACCAGGCGAGTAACCGCAGCCGCATGCCATGCTCCCCGGGGCGATCAGGACCCCGCCAGGCTATGCGGTATCCCGGCCGGAGTCACGCCTGGTTACAATCAGAACAGACACGTTAACTCTTAGTTAGTCATTACGGTCATACCGCATACTTCTGGATTACTGCCGTAATCTGCCTGCCGCTCCGGCGGCGGCCAGACTAGGCTGCCGCCATGCTGCTGCCTGCCGCCCTCTTCGTCCTGATCACGGTCGGCCTGGTCGTGCCCTGCCTGATCGACGTGGCCCGGACGCCCTGGTACGCCTTCGGACGGCCAGCCAAGGCGACCTGGCTGGTGCTGGTCGCCGGACTCTGGGCCGTCGGCGCACTGGCCTGGCTCATCGCCGGGCACCGGCGGCGAGGCTGGACGGCACCGCTCCCAGGGGACAGCTGGCCCGGCGGTGCGCGGCGGCTCAGCCTGGGTGAGGCCCGGCTGCGTCATCCCGCCTGGCGGGCGGCCGATCCCGACGCGGACTTCGGGGCAGAGCCAGGAGCCGCGGAGACCGGCAGCGTCCTTCCGGCGATTCCCGTCGGCCCCGACGACGACCCGGAGTTCCTGGACGAACTGCAGCGCCGGATCAGCGGCCCGGACGGCTGGGCCTGACTTATCCGCACTGCGCGGCTGCGTCTTGTCCGCGGGCGGCGCCTCAGCCGAGGCCGGCGTAGGAGTGCAGGCCGGTGACCCACAGGTTGATGCCGATGACGTTGAACAGCAGGCAGCCGAAGCCAGCCAGGTGCACCCACGCGGCCCGCCGTCCGCGCCAGCCGCCGGTCGCCCGGGCGTGCAGGTAGCCGGCGTACACCACCCAGGTGATGAACGACCAGGTCTCCTTGGGGTCCCAGCCCCAGTACCGGCCCCAGGCCTGGTCAGCCCAGATCGCGCCGGCGATGATCCCGAAGGTCCAGACCGGGAAGGCGAACAGCACGCTGCGGTAGGACAGCCGGTCCAGCACCAGAGCACTGGGCAGGTGGGCGAGGATCCCGCTGCCGCGCGCCGGGAGCCCGGCGGCCACCCGGCGCTGATGCCGGTCGACGGCCAGGTACAGCACGGTGACGACAGCGCCGACGATGTACAGGCCGAGCGCGACGACCATGGCCGAGACGTGGATCGCGATCCAGTAGGACTGCAGCGCGGGGACCAGCGAGCCGGCCGGGGTGTAGATGACGGTCACGTCCAGGGCCAGCGCGAGCACCACCGGCAGCAGCACGAACAGGCCAAGGTAGTAAGCCCGGAACCGGACTGATGCCGCCAGCATCGCCAGCACCGCCATGCAGGTGAATGCCGCGATGAACTCGTACATGTTGCCCCACGGCACGCGGTGCTCAGCGAGCCCGCGGGTGGCGACGGCGAGGATATGGGCGGCCAGGCCCGCGGCGGCCAGGATGACCGCGGCCCGCAGCCATCCGCCCTGCGGCCAGCGGCTGACCGCGGCGGGGCCGGCCGCGGGCACCGGGGCGACGGGACCCGCATCGCCTCCGCTGCCGGCCGGCCCGGTCCCGGCCGGGCGTCCGGCCTGCACTCCGGCGGCGCCGGCCGCTGCCTGCGCCCCGACGGCCACCGGAACCGGGGCGTCGGCCGTGACCACGTCCGCAGGCGCGGCGGGGGCGGTGAGCCGGTGCCGGGCGAAGGCGAAGTCGCAGGCGTAGCAGAGCATGCCGAGCGCGTAGAGGATCACGGCCGTCAGCAAGCTGGCGTTACTGATATCGGCCAGGCCGATGTTCACATGCACTGGAGCCTCACTTCCCTTCGTCCCCGGCCGGCCCACAGGCGCCGTCCGGTACTGGGCCGATGGCTTGTCCGGCCTCCGCTGTCGGCCCGGTGTCGGCGGCCTCATCCGCTCCGGAGTCGTCCTGCCCCGGGCCATCCGGTCCCGGCGCTGCTCTTCCGGGCTCATCTGCTGCTGCGGTCTCAGCCGCCGTTCCGGCCTCCGCCGCGCCAGGCGCCGCGGCCGGCGCCGCGGCCGGGCCGGGCCGGGCAGGCGGCACGGGGACGCGGGCAGTGCCGTCCTGAGCCATCCGCAGCTGCCCGGCAAGCTCGTCGAACTCCTGCTCCAGGCCGCCAGCCGCGTCCGAGCGGGCCAGGCCGCCCATGTCCACCATGGTTGTCCCGTCCGGTCCGGCGTAAGCGCGGACGAAGATCCGGCACCGCCGGACCATGAACGACAGCAGCAGGCCGGCCAGCGCGGTGAACGCGGAGATCAGCGCCGGGGCCTGACCGGGGTCGTAGGTGATGGCCAGGCTGATCCACTGCTTGTAGCCGGTAAACGTCAGCGTGCCCGCGTGATCGGGCAGCTTCATCGACTGGCCGGGCGCCAGCGGCTGGGGCGATATCGGCAGCCTATGCATCCGGGCGCGGTCGAGCTGGTAAACCGACTGCGGCGGGCCGCTGTTCATGCCCAGGTTGCCCGCGTAGCTGACCAGGCTGACCCGCGGGTCCAGGGCGGCGGGGAACACCGATTCCAGCCGGCCGCCCGCCGCCACGGCAGTGGGCAGGAAGAGGCCGGCGAACCCGAGCTGTTCGGGCACGGCGTCGGGAACCTTGATGACTCCCTCGGAGGTCAGGCCGTTCTGGTCGACGGGGATGAACGGGACCGGTCCCTGGAACACGGTCTTCCCGGCCCCGTCGGTGATCGTGAACTCCGGGGCGTAGCCGTGGCCGATGATGTACACCCGCACGCCGTCGACCACCAGCGGGTGGTTGACCCGCAGCAGGTAGCTGCGCACCGGGGCAGCTGGCGAGGACCGGTAGCGCAGTGCCGCGTTGTAGCTGACCGGCTGGCCGAGCTCAGGGCCCGAGGTGACGTAGCTCGCGGTGAACTTGTCCAGGCTGATGGAGAACGGCTGCAGGTCGGCCCCCGACACCAGGCGGCCGGGATGGAACACGTCCAGGGACGTGGGCGTGTTGCCGAACGAGTCTCCCTGCACCAGCAGCTTGTTGGCCTTGTAGCCGAACAGGCCGCCGAGGGCCACGGAGCTGAGCAGGGCCAGCAGCGCCAGGTGGAACAGCAGGTTGCCGACCTCGCGCAGGTACCCCTTCTCGGCCGCGACCCAGCCGTCGCCGGTCCGCAGCCGGAACCGGCGGCCGGCCAGCAGCCGTCCCGCGCCGGCAGTCGCGGCGTCCGGCGCCAGGGCGGTCGTGTAGCTCGCCGCGTACGGCAGCCGGGACAGGTTGCGCGGGGCGCGGGGCGGAAGCTGGCGGACCCCGCGGGCCAGCCGGTAGGCCCGCGGCAGCACGCAGCCGGCCAGTGAGGCGAACAGCAGCAGGTAGATGGCGGCGAACCAGGGCGCGGCGAAGACGTTGAACAGCGACAGCCGGTTCAGGATTGGCGCCAGGGCGGGATGCGCGGCGTAGTACTGGGTGACGGCCGCCGGGTCGATGCCCTCCTGCGGCAGCGCCGAGCCGGGCACGCTGGCCACCGCCAGCAGGAACAGCAGCACCAGCGCCGTGCGCATCGAGGTCAGCTGGCGCCAGGTCCAGCGCAGCCAGCCGACGGCGCCCAGGCCCGGCATGCGGAGGGCCGGGCCTGCCGGGCCGGCCATCGATGGCGGCTGATCCGGGGCGGCGTCCTGGGCTCGCTGCGGGGCAGTGCCCGGACCGGCTCCGGGCGGGACGCGCAGTCCGCTCATCAGGGCACCGCCGACCTGCGTCGTCTGGTCATGAGCGCTCAGCCGCCACCTGGGTGATGATGGGCTTGAGCACGTCGTAGGTCACGCCGCCGAGGATCCTGGCCGCCACCCGCCCGGACCGGTCGATAACCAGCGTGCTGGGGGTGGCATTGAGCGGCACCGTCCCGGAGAAGTCCAGCGCGATCATGTCGCCGGGATCGTTCAGGCTCGGATAGCTGATGTTGAAGGTGTGCATGAACGCCAGGGCGCTGGCCACGTTGTCGTTGACGTCCACGCCGAGGAAGCGCACCCCGGCAGGGCCGAGCCGCTGCGCGAGCGTGGCGAGAGCGGGGGCCTCCTCCCGGCAGGGCGTGCACCACGACCCCCAGAAGTTGAGCACCAGAACGTGCCCGCGATAGCTGGCCAGGCGCAGCTTCTGCCCGGTGAGCGTGGTGCCGCGCACGTCCGGCGCCACCGGCCGCGAGCCGGGCCGGTACACGGTCAGGCCCGCGCCCGAAACGAAGCTCTTGCCGTTGCTGGCCACGGTGCTCGCGCCGATCGCACCGCCCGCGCAGCCCGCCACGGCCAGGGCCGTCCCGGCCGCGAGCATCGCTGCCAGCACGCCGCGGCCCGCGAGCACGCGGGCCGCCGCACGTGCCGGGCGCGGCGGGCAGAACACGAAGGGGGATCTCCTACAGCAGGTAGTATCTGCGTCCATTGTGCCGGACGCCCCAGGCCCGGCGGGCGCGGGGCCGGCGATTGGCCGCCTGCGCCCCGCCGTCCGGGACCAGGGCCGCGTCACGCTCCGGCAACCTGCCCGCCGACCGAGCCGGACGGTTCGGCGTAGGACACGTCCACCAGGGTGCCGCCGGCGTAGCTGAGGCTGGTGACGCTGCCCAGGGCACACTGCCGCCGGCGCGGGTCGTGCCAGAGCCGGCGCCCCTCGGCTGACCGGCGGGCCACCCAGATCGGCAGCTGATGGCTGACGCAGACCGCCTCGTGGCCGGCCGCCGCGCTGGCCGCCGCCGCGGCCGCGGCCAGCATCCGCCGGGCCACCTGCTGATATGGCTCCCCCCACGACGGCCGCAGCGGGTTGCGCAGATAATACCAGTGCTTCGGCTGGCGCAGCGCCCCGTCGCCGACGGCGAACTTCAGCCCCTCGAAGTGATTCCACGGCTCGATCAGCCGCTCGTCGATCTCGGGGTCCAGGCCGAACTGGGCGGCGATCGGCTCCGCGGTCTCCAGGGCCCGGTCCAGCGGGGAAGAGCGCAGCACGCTGATGTCCCGGCCCGCCAGGAAGTCCGCGGCGGCCTTGGCCATCATCCGGCCGTCCTCGGACAGGTGGTAGCCCGGGATCCGCCCGTAGATGACTTGCCGGGGGTTAGCGACCTCGCCGTGCCGCACGAGGTGCACGATGGTTGTCTGCTCTGCGGTCATTGCCGCCTCAGCCTACCGGCCGCGACGCCGCCCGGCCCGCCGGAGCGCACGCCGCCGCAGGCGGCACCGGCAGGACGGCCGGGCGAGGCCGTCAGGAGATCTCGATGTACCGCTGCCTGTCCGCGATGACCGAGCGGATCTTCGCCAGCCTGGCTTCCTGCGCCGCCGCCCGGGTCGGTCACTGCCCGCCGTCCGCGGGCTAGGCCGGCGGCGCCGGCGCCTCAGCCCAATGCTTCCGCGGCAGCGGCGGCCGCGGGCGGCAGCGCGGCGGCGATCGCGCTGATCGCCGCATCGTCGTGCGCGGCCGACAGGAACCATGCCTCGAACGGCGACGGCGGCAGGTACACCCCGTGGTCCAGCATGGCGTGGAAGAACGCGGCGTAGGCGGGCACCGACTGCGCCCGGGCCTGGGCGAAGTCCCGCACCGGCGCGGCCGGCCCGAGGAACACCGAGAACAGGCTGCCGGCCTCCTGCAGCCGGAACGGCACCCCGGCCTGCGTCAGCGCCTCGGCGGCCAGCTTGGCGACGGTGGCCGCGGCCTCATCCACCCGCGCATACACCTCGGTCGTGCACTCGCGCAGCGTGGCCAGGCCAGCCGCGGTAGCCAGCGGGTTACCCGACAGCGTGCCGGCCTGGTAGACCGGTCCCGCCGGCGCCAGCCGGTCCATGATCTCGGCGCGACCGCCGAACGCCGCCGCGGGCAGGCCGCCGCCCATGACCTTGCCGAAGGTCACCAGGTCGCCGGCCACCCGCTCGCGGCCGTACCAGCCCGACCGGGTCACCCGGAAGCCGGTCAGCACCTCGTCCATGATCAGCAGCGCGCCGTGCTCCCGGCAGAGCGCGGCGAGCAGCTCATTGAAGCCGGCCACGGGCGGCACCACGCCCATGTTCGCCGGGCAGGCCTCGGTGATCACGCAGGCGATCTGCTCGCCGCAGGCTGCGAATGCCTCCCGCGCCGCCTCCGGGTCGTTGTAGGGCAGCACCAGCGTCTCGCCGGCCGCCGCGCCGGTGACGCCCGGCGAATCGGGCAGGCCGAAGGTGGCCACCCCGGACCCGGCGGCGGCGAGCAGCGCGTCCACGTGCCCGTGGTAGCACCCGGCGAACTTGACCACCAGGCGCCGTCCGGTATAGCCGCGGGCCAGCCGCAGCGCCGACATGGTGGCCTCGGTGCCGGAGTTCACCAGCCGGACCTTCTGCACCGGGGTGCGCGCGATCACTTCCTCGGCCAGGTCCACCTCGGCCGCGGTGGCCGTGCCGAACGAGGTGCCGCGGGCAGCGGCCGCCTGCACCGCGCCGACTACGGCCGGATGCGCGTGCCCGAGGATCATCGGCCCCCACGAGCACACCAGGTCCACGTACTGGCGGCCGTCGGCGTCGGTCAGCCAGGCACCCTGCCCGGCTGCCATGAAGACCGGCGTGCCGCCGACCGCGCCGAACGCCCGGACCGGCGAGTTCACGCCGCCGGGCAGTACCGCCTCCGCGCGGGCGTACAGGCCAGCCGAGACAGGGCGGGACGAGACAGGCCCGGGGGTCACCGGCCGGCCTCCTCGCACGCGTCGGCCAGGAACTCCAGCAGCCGCAGCCCGTCCGGCGGCCGCTGGCCGTCCGGCCGCCGCAGCCACCGGGCCCGCCCGCCGCCCTGCAGCCGGGACGGCGGGGCGAGCACGAAGCTGTTGCGGCAGTGCCAGCGCAGCCCGGTCACCTCGCCGACTGACTCCGGCTCGCAGTCGAGGTGGCACGACCACCATTCATCGGGGGCGTCGGGTGCCCCGCGGGTCGCCACAAAGAAAAGAGCCCGGTCCCCGGCGCTGACCGCCACCGGGCCGGGCGTGACGCGGGCTGCCTGCATCGCCGCGATGGCCTGCAGGCCTGCCCGGGCGGGCACGTCCAGCACGTCGAAGACGCGGCCGGTCACCAGGATGACGTTCGCCTGCGGCTGCGCCGTCCACCAGCCGCTGACCTGGAGGGGGTCGGCACTGGCCTGCATCTGCCAGGTCGGGGAGACCGGGTGCGCGGCGGGCGCCGGGCAGCCGATGCGGTCGCAGGAGCAGGCGCGCCGCGCGCCGCCGTCGCGCGGCGCCCGGCCCGGCGGGAAGGCGCCGGCGCAGACCGGCCAGCCGAGCGTCGCGTAGCGGGCGGCAGCCGCCGCCAGCCGCTGCTCAGCGGACCGGCGGCGCCGGGAGCTCAGCACCGTCTCGACCATCAGCCCCTCTTCCTGCATGATGCATGGTGATTGTTGCACGGCATCCGGGCTGGCCCGGGCGTCTTTGCCGTCAGCTGAGCATCCGCGCGGCCATGATCGCCCAGTAGGTGACGATGATGCTGGCCCCAGCGCGGCGGATCGCGGTCAGGGTCTCGGCGACCACCCGGTCCCGGTCCAGCCAGCCGTTGGCCGCCGCCGCCTCGACCATCGCGTACTCCCCGCTGACCTGATAGGCAGCGACCGGCACGTGCACGGTCCGCGCTACGTCGGCGATCACGTCCAGGTAGGCAAGGGCGGGCTTGACCATGACGATGTCGGCGCCCTCGTCCACGTCCAGCAGCACTTCCCGCATCGCCTCCGCGGGGCTGCCTGGATCCTGCTGGTAGGAGGCCCGGTCGCCGAACTGCGGCGCGCACTCGGCGGCGTCGCGGAACGGGCCGTACAGCGCCGAGAAGTACTTCGCCGCGTACGCGCAGATCGACACGTCGGCGTACCCGCCGGCATCCAGCGCCGACCTGATCGCCGCGACCTGGCCGTCCATCATGCCGCTGGGCGCCACCACCTGGGCGCCGGCCGCCGCCTGGGCGATGGCGACCGACGCGTACCGCTCCAGGGTCGCGTCGTTGTCGACGGCGCCTTCGGGTGTCAGCACGCCGCAGTGCCCGTGGTCGGTGTACTCGTCCAGGCACAGGTCGGCCATCAGCACCGTGTCCTGGCCCACTTCGGCGGCCAGGTCGGCGAGGGCCTGCTGCACAATCCCGTCCGGGTCGTCGGCGGCGCTGCCGCGGGCGTCCTTGGCGGCCGGGATGCCGAAAAGGATCAGCCCGCCGACCCCGGCCGCCGCTGCCTCGGCCGCGGCCTTGCGCAGGCTGTCACGGGTGTGCTGGACGACGCCCGGCATCGAGGCGACCGGCTGCGGCTCGCTGATGCCCTCCTTGACGAACAGCGGCAGCACCAGATCACAGGGGCGCACGCTGGTCACGTTCACCAGCCGGCGCATGGCGGCAGTGCTGCGCAGCCGCCGCGGGCGGGCCTGCGGGAATCGGGCGCTCATCACGGCTCCTTGGCTGGTGCTATCCGGGGCGGCGCTGTCCGGCTGGTGCGATCCGCGGCGCCTGGCCTACCTGATCCGCCGCCGGGCTCCCCGGCGGCGCTCGCTCGGCCGGCGCACCGGCTCGCCCGCTTCCACCGCGGCGTCCCGCAGCGCCGCGCCGTGCTCGGCCAGCGCGTCGGCCAGGGCGGTGGCTGAGGGACTCGAGGCCAGCACGTCCACCCGCAGGCCGTACTCGGCTGCGGTCTTGGCGGTTTGCGGGCCGATCGCCGCGATGACGGTAACCGCGTGCGGCTTGCCGGCGATGCCAATGAGGTTACGGACGGTGGAAGATGAGGTGAACAGCACCGCGTCGAAGCCGCCGGTCTTGATCGCCTCGCGGATCGGGGCCGGCGGCGGCGCCGCCCGGACGGTCCGGTAGGCGGTGACATCCTCGGCCTCCCAGCCCAGCTCGGTGAGCCGGGCTACCAGGGCCTCGGTGGCGATGTCGGCGCGCGGCAGCAGCACCCGGTTGATCGGGTCCAGCACGTCATCGTAGGCAGGCCATTCACTGGCCAGGCCCTCGGCCGACTGCTCGCCCGCCGGCACCAGGTCCGGCATGATGCCGAACTTGCGCAGCGCCAGGGCGGTCTGCTCGCCGACCGCGGCGACCTTGACGCCGGCGAACGCACGGGCGTCGAGGCCGTACTCCTCGAACTTCTCCCGGATCGCCCGCACCGCGTTCACCGAGGTGAAGGCGATCCACTGGTAGCGGCCGGTCACCAGGCCCTTGACAGCGCGCTCCATCTGCTGCGGGGTGCGCGGCGGCTCCACCGCGATCGTGGGCACCTGCTCGGGCACCGCGCCGGCGGCGCGCAGCCGGTCGCAGACCTCGGCGGCCTGCTCCTTGGTCCGCGGCACCAGCACCCGCCAGCCGAACAGCGGCTTGGTCTCGTACCACGACAAGGAGCGCTGCGCCGTGACCCCGTCGCCGACCACCGCGATCGCCGGGCCGTGCGCGGTGAGCAGGCTGACCCCGGCAGCCTTCAGGTCCGCTGCCACCGATCCCACCGTGCACACAACGGTGTGCTGGTCGGTGGTGGTGCCGTTCCAGGTGATGGCCATCGGCGTGGTCTCGGCCCAGCCCGCGGCCACGAGCATCTTGCCCAGGTCCGCCGGGCCGTTCTCGGCGTCCAGGATCACCAGCGTCCCCTGACCTGCCGCGAGCGCGCTGACCTCGGCCGCGCGCACGATCCGCACGTCACCGCCAGGCTGCCTCGTCAGCGGCACGCCCGCGTAGGCCGGCACGGCCGTCGCGGCCGGGACGCCGGGCACGATCTCGAACGGCACCCTGGCCTTGGCACACGCCGCCGCCTCGTCGGCCGCCGCGCCGAACAGCAGCGGGTCGCCGCGCAGCACCCGCACCACCAGCTGGCCCGACTGGGCTGCCTTCACCAGCATCCGGGGCTCCGCCGCCGACTGCGCCGGGTCGGTCACGGTGGCCTGCTCGCCGATCGCCGCCGCGATCTGCCCGGCTACATCCGGCTCGGCGACCACCAGGTCGGCCCGGCCGAGCAGCTGCGCAGCACGGACTGTGAGCAGGCCCGCGTCACCAGGGCCGGCGCCGACGAAGGCGATCATGCCGGAGGCCGGGGAGGCCGGCTGGCCGGGCGGCCGGGCGCCCGGCCGCCCGGCCGCCGGCTTCTGGCCGCCCGAGCCGGAAGCCGGGCCACTCGCGGACCGGGCGGCGTCCGGGCCGCCGGGCGGGCTCGAGGCTGCCTGCTGCGAAGTGAGTGTGGGGTTCATAGGCTATCGGTCCCCGCTGCTGTTGTGTCGGCCGATTGCGTATACCGTCCCGCGCCGCGCGCGAGCAGGTCCGCGGCGACGGCGGCACCGAGGCGCGCAGCCTCGCCCGCCGGTCCGCTGGCGCTCGCGCGCAGCGCCGTTCCGCTGTCTGCCGCCGCGACGACCGCGCGCAGCCGCAGCGTGTCCGTCCCGGCCGCATAGGCGCCGACCGGAGCGGTGCAGCCCGCCTGCAGCGTAGCGAGCAGCGCACGCTCGGCAGTGGTCGCCGCGCGGCTCGGCGGATCGTCGATGGCGGCCAGCAGGCCGGCCAGGTCCGGCCGCCCGGCCGGGCACTCGACCGCGAGCGCGCCCTGGCCGGGAGCCGGCAGCATCTCGTCCGGCTCGAAGACCTGGGTTGCCGCATCGAGCCGGCCGATCCGGGCCAGTCCGGAGCAGGCGAGCACGACCGCGTCTACCTCGCCCGAGTCAATCTTGGCCAGCCGGGTGCCGGCGCTGCCGCGGATCGGCACCGGCCTGATGTCGGGCCGGAGCATGAGCAGCTGGGCCGCCCGCCGCGGTGACCCGGTGCCGATCCGGGCACCGGGTGGCAGATCGGCCAGCTTGGCGCCCGCCGCCGCAACCAGCGCGTCCCGGGGGTCATCGCGGACCGGGATCGCGGCGAGGATGACACCGGGCTGCCCGCCGGTCGGCAGGTCCTTCAGCGAGTGCACGGCGATGTCAACCTCCCCGGCCAGCAGGCCCTGGCGCACCGCGCTGACGAACACCCCGGTCCCGCCGATCTGAGTCAGCTGGGCGTGGCTGATGTCACCGAGCGTGCTAATGCCCGTCAGCTCCACCGGTCGGCCGGTGAGCCTGGTAATCAGCCGGGCCACCTGACGGGACTGGGCGATGGCCATGGGGGACTTGCGGGTGCCCAGGCGCAGTAGGGCAGTCACTTCGGCTGCCTCCCTTCCGCGGTGTCCGGCCGTTCCGCCGGGCGGGGCGCTGCCGCGTCCGCGGCGGGCCAGCCGGCCAGCGCGGCGTCCAGGCTGATGACGGCCCGCACTGCCGCGGGATCGAGGTCGAAAAGGACGCGCAGCGCGGCCTCGTATGATTCCGCGCCCGGCGAGCCCGCCAGCTCTTTCACCCGGACGGTGGGTGCGTGCAGGATCTTGTCGGCGATCCGGTGCATGGCCTGCGCTATCTCGCGCCGGGACCGGTCGTCCAGGCTGCTGAGCCGACCGGCCAGCCGGCTTATCTCGGCCTCCACCACGGCGGCGGCCTTGGCCCGCAGCGCCAGCACGGTCGGCGTCACTAGCGTGGCCCGCCGCGCAGACGCCTGCGCGGCGAATTCCTCGGCGACGATCTGGCGCACCTGCGCCACCTCGACGGCGCTCTGCTCGCCGGCGCCGGACTGCGCCAGCTCGGCCAGCCCGATGATGCTGACGCCCGGCAGCCGTGCAACTTCCGGCTCGACGTCCCGCGGCAGCGCCAGGTCCAGCAGCACCAGCGTGCGGCCGCGCTCCCGCAGCGCGAGCGCGGCCCCGACCGTGGCCGCGCTGATCACCTGCCCGGTCGCGCCGGTGCAGGTGATGACCAGGTCAGCGGCGGCAATCTGGGCCACGAGCCCGGACAGGCTGGCGGCAGTGCCGCCGACTGCGGCGGCCAGCCGCCGCGCATGCTGATCGGTCCGGTTGGCGATGACCAGCGGCACGGCACCCGAACGGGCTGCCGTGGTCGCGGCCAGCGAGCTCATCGATCCGGCGCCCACGACGAGCACCGGGACGCCGTCCAGCGCCGGTCGTTCCAGCACATGCAGCGCCGCGGCCAGCCCCTCAGACACCAGGCTGCGGCCGGCCTGGTCGATGGCGGTCTGGGTGTGCGCGCGCTTGCCCGTGCGCAGCGCCAGGGACCCGACTTCCGACAGCGACCGGCTGAGGGTGCCCTGCTCCTGGGCAATCCGCAGGGCCCGGCGGACCTGGCCGAGTATCTGGTTTTCGCCCACCACCATGGACTCCAGGCCGCAGGCGACAGCCAGCAGATGCTGCACGGCCCGGTCGGCGTAGTGCACGTACAGGTGCGCCGTGAGCTCGGCCAGGGGAATGCCGGTGTGCCGGGACAGCAGTTCGGAGATGGCCGCCACCCCGCCGTGAAAAGTGTCCACGTCGGCGTAGACCTCGACCCGGTTGCAGGTGCTCAGCACGGCCGAGCCGGCTACGTCCTGCGCCTGGTGCACATCTCGCAGCAGCTTGCCGAGGCTCTCGTCGCCGAGCACCGCGCGCTCCAGCACTGCCACCGGCGCGCTGGCATGGCTGAGGCCGACGACCAGCAGGCTCACCTTGCCACCGCCTCAGCTGTCATGCCGATGTCACCGTTTCCTGCCAGCAGGTCCGCGTTGGGCAGCCGATTGAGCCCACCATGCCCGGCTCGCAGACAGGCGCGCTCAGGCCGGTCAGCCACCCGCACTACTGCCCGGCGCTGGGCGTGGAATGCGAGTATCTGCAACTCAATCGACAGGTCGACTTTACGCACGTCCACGCCTGGCGGCACGGTGAGCACGACGGGCGCGAAATTGAGGATGCTGGTGACGCCGGCCGCCACCAGGCGGTCGCACACCTGCTGGGCCGTCGCCGCCGGCGTCGCGATGACCCCGATCGCGACATCGTGCTCGGCGACCACGGCCTCGATCTCGTCGGCGCTGCGCACCCGGTGCCGGGCGATCTGCTGGCCCACCACGCCCTGGTCGGCGTCCAGCACCGCCGCGATGCGGAAGCCCCGGGAGGCGAAGCCCCCGTAGTTGGCGAGGGCGCGGCCCAGGTTTCCGGCACCGACGATCACCACCGGCCAGTCCTGGGTCAGGCCAAGCTCGCGGGACACCTGGTAGACGAGGTAGTCGACGTCGTAACCGACCCCGCGAGTACCGTAGGAGCCCAGGTGTGACAGGTCCTTGCGCAGCTTGGCGGAGTTCACCCCGGCCGCGGCCGCAAGCTCCTCGCTGGACACCGTCGCGATGCCGCGCTCAGCCAGCGCGTACAGCACCCGCAGGTACACCGGCAGGCGCGCGATCGTGGCTTCGGGGATACCGTGACTGCCGCTGTCGGATCTCGGACGGCGAGACATGCCGGCAACTCCTGGGATCAATGCCGCTGAGCGCGCGGCTCGCAGGCCGGCGCGCTGGTTCCTGGATCACGGTACGCCTTTGTGAACGTTTGCACAAAGTCGGCCAGGACCTGCTACCGACGCCCCGGCAAGTGCTTTACCTGCGCTTTAACGGCGCACCCACGCGCTGCGTGCAGCCTGCGCGGCCGACTGGCCGCCGGCCTGACGTCACCCGGCGTGGCGTCAGCTGCGGCAGCGCGTCAGCTGGCCAGCGCGGCCCGCAGCCGTTCCTCGCTGACCCGCCAGAAATCGTGCTGTACCCCGTCGATCAGGGTCACCGGGATCATCTCCGAGTACGCGGCGAGATCATCGGGAGACTGGGTGATATCGCGCTCTTCCCACTGCACGTCAAGTTCCGCCGCCACCTTCTCGATCACGGCCCGGGCCTGCTCGCACAGGTGGCAGCCGGGCCGCGACAGCAGGGTCACCCGGTGGGATGTCACGCGCATCTCGCCCCTCCCCCCGGCACCGAGTCGCCCGGCCCCAGGCCGCCGGCTATCGGTAAGTTCCTGGCCTGGCCGGGCGGCAGGCCCCTGGCGTAGCCAGGCCGTGCGAAGCCGGAGGCGTCGTAGCCGTCGTTCCCGAAAAGGTCATCGACAGAGGGGAACGGCGCCACCTTAGCCTGCTGCAGGCCCAGCTCGATGACATTGGTCGCGAGCACCAGCGGCTCGCGGTCGCGCTCGAACGCAAGTGTGTGCGGCTGCCGCCGGTGCAGCTCGTGGGCGGCCCGGTCCCGGTACACCTCGTACAGGATCCGCTGCGCGGGCGCGGACGGCACCGCGTGCACGATGTAGGCCAGCGTGCCCGGCTCGGTCCCGCGGACCTGATCGACGATCCGCTCGGTCAGCCAGTCGAACTCGCCGGCCCGTTCCTGCACCAGCGTGTAGATGGTGATCTGGCCGAGCATCCGCTCCCGCGCGGTGCCCGCTTCCTCCGGGATGGCGACCTCGGCCGCCCCGGGGCCGACTTCGGCGTACCCGGCCGGATATCCGTTGCGGGCGTAGCCGTTGTGCGGCTGGCCGTAGCCGGCGTAACCGTTCCGGGCCGGGGCGGTCAGCGCATAGCCGTTGGCGGAGTGCCCGTTCCCGTTCACCGAGTGCCCGTTCCCGTTGGCGGAGTGCCCGTTCCCGTTCGCCGAGTGCCCGTTCCCGTTCGCCGAGTGGCCGTTCCCGTTCGCCGAGTGGCCGTTCCGGGAATGAGCGCCAGGCGCGTAGCCGGAGGCGACCCCGGCGTAGGCGACGACAGCGTAGGTGGCACTGACGGGCTCGGCGTACATGCCGCCGAGCGGATCGGTGCCATCGTCATCAGGCTCCCCGGAACCGGGCGGATATGGCCGGGCCGCATCCTGGTACCGCCCGTCCGGGCGGTACCAGTCCTGCTCCGGATAGGAGGTATCGCGCCGGTACGGGTCGTCGCCGCGGTAGTGGCGGTCGGGGTACAGCCCGCCGCTGGGGTCGTCCCGGTAGGGCAGGTCGGGGTAAGAGCCGCCGCGGGAATCATCGGGGTAGGGCGAGCCGGGGTACGGGCCGGGGCCGTCGTCGCGGTACTGGCCGCGGTCGTCGTCGCGGTACTGGCCGCGGTCGTCCCGGTACTGACCCCCGTCATCGCGGAAGGGCCCGGGCTGGTCCCGGTACAGGCCGCGATCGTCCTGGTAGGGGTCACCCTCGTCGCGATACTGGCCGCGGTGGCCACCGCTGTACCCGCCGCGGTCGTCGTCGCGATATGGGCCGTCCGGATAAGGGCCGCCGCCGTGGCCATCGTCGCGGTACATGGCGTCAGGGTACAGGTCACCGGACCCGTCGTCCGGGTACATGCCATTACCGGCGGATCCGCCCTGGCTGGGGCCCCGGCCGGCCAGCAGGGGCCCGGCGAAGTCACCGGTCTGGTCGAAGCGGGTGCTCCAGGTGCCGGTGTCCTCGCGGCTGACGGCGGCCGGCGGGCTGGCCCCGCGGTCCTGCAGCTCGCTCAGCGGCACCCGGCCGAGCCTGCTGCCCGCCAGCCCCGCCAGGGCCGCTGCCGCCAGGCAGATCAGCATGAACGCCGAGCTGAATGACCGGCCGATGCCGCCGTGCCCGGCCAGCAGGGCGGCCAGTCCCGGACCGGCCAGCAGCAGCGCGGCCAGGCCCGCCGCCCAGGCTGAGGCCGAGGCCTTCCGCCAGCCGGGGCTGCGCCGCGCCCGCAGCGTGACGCAGCCGATGCCGATCACGGCCACCAGCGCGGTCACCGGGGCCAGCAGATCGGCCACCAGTGCGTTCGGGATGACTTGATAGTAGGTACCCGGCGCGGGCCAGGCCGTGCTGAACGCCGCGCCGCTGAGCGGGTCACTGCCGAGCACGACCACAGCGACGACGGCCATCGCAGGCAGCAGCAGCCGGGCCGCGAACCGCGCCGCCAGCGTGCGCCCGGCCACCTCAGCCAGCCCGAAGCACAGCGCCAGCGGGGCGATGACCTGGGCGCCGACTTCCATGGACCGGAAGGTGGCCGACCCGTAGCCGCTGTGATAGCCGAGCGCCTGCGCCGCCAGCGCGACGGCCAGCGCCAGCGCTGCTACCGTCCACGCGGCAAGGGCGATGCCGGGCTTGCGCACGCACCGCAGCGCGAGCAGGCCGCCGGCTGCGGCAGCGATCACGGTGCCCGCAAACGCCGCGAGCAGGTGCATGGACATTGCTGCCTATGGTGCACGACCGGTGAACCGGATGCGACCAGAGTGCCGACCTCGGGTGATGCGCTGGCAGCGAGCACCCGTGATCCGGGTCGGCCCCGGTAATCTCGGTGCCATGAGGCGGCTTCAGGCCCGGTGGGCCCGCTCGGGCCCGGCTGGCGGGCCTGAGGGCCAGCACGGTGGCGCCTCCGGCGCCGAGAGCCTGACAGCGAGCACGGCCGGCAGCGGCGGCCCGGCGGCCACGGCCGACCGCCTGGCGGGGCCGGCCGACAGCCAGGGGATGCCAGCCGACAGCCTGGCGGGGCTGGCCAATGGGCCGGCGCGGCGGGCCGATGATCCGGCCGGACCAGCCGATGGCAGCAGCGGCGCACGGCGGCTGCCCTGGCGCGGGCGCCTTGCAGCGCGGCAGGGCCAGCCCAGCCCAGCGGCGATAGCCGGGGCGGCCGCGGCCGCCGCCGCTGACGTCGAGCAGCCGGCCAGGATCCCGGACCCGGCCGCGGCCGCCTTCTTCGACGTCGACAACACGCTGATGCGCGGCGCCTCGATTTATCATTTCGCTCGCGGTCTGGCGGCCCGCAAGATGTTCGGCCCGCGTGACCTGGCCCGGATCACCTGGACGCAGGCGTCTTTCCGGCTCCGCGGCATGGAGAACTCCGATCACATCGACGCGGCGCAGGAGACGGCGCTGGCATTCGTCGCCGGGCACCGGGTTAGCGACATCGTGGCGCTCGGCGAGGAGATCTACGACGAGACTATGGCCGACCGCGTCTGGGCCGGGGCGCGGGAGCTGACCCGCCGTCACCTGGAGGCCGGCCAGCGGGTCTGGCTGGTCACCGCCACGCCGGTCGAGCTGGCCAACATCATCGCCCGGCGGCTCGGGCTGACCGGGGCGCTCGGCACCGTGGCCGAGACCGCCGACGGGGCGTACACCGGCCGCCTGGCCGGCGGCCTGCTGCACGGGCCGGCCAAAGCCGCCGCCATCTCCGCGCTCGCCTTGCGGGAGGGCCTGGACCTGGCCCGGTGCAGCGCCTACAGCGACTCGCTTAACGACCTGCCGATGCTCGAGCTGGCCGGCCACCCGCACGTGGTCAATCCCGACTCCGACCTGCTTGCGGTGGCGCGCGCGCGCGACTGGCCGGTGCACGACTTCCGGTCCGGCCGGCGTGCCACGATGATCGCGCTGCCGGTCGCGGCCGGGGCCGGGGCGGTGGCCGGCGGGATGGCAGCCGGCGTGGCGATCCGCCGGCGGCGGGCGGGCGGCTGAGCCGCCCGGCAGCGCAGGCCCGCAGCCGGGCCCTGCCAGCCGGGCCCTGCCAGCCTGGTCGCACCAGCCAGATCGCGCCAGCCTGAACAGCGCCAGCCTGATCAGCGCCAGCCTGATCAGCGCCAGCCTGATCAGCCGACGGGCGGCCCGCGCCGCTGCAGCAGC
>JBKQSL010000081.1:0-55520 GCA_052143655.1 Streptosporangiaceae bacterium
GCCCTGTTCCGCTGCGTGGCCTGCGGATACGCCTGCAACGCTGACGTGAACGCGGCCTGGAACATCGCCGCAGGGCATGCGGTGACTGCGCGGGGAGGCGACCAGGATGCCGGGCCCGTGAACCGCGAACCTCAACCTGTGCTCTTTCCGCCAGCGTAGGAACGGGCTGGAATCCCCCGCCGTCAGGCAGGGAGGATGTCAACGGCCATGATCTCTCGCTGCCGGCGCCGGCGCTGGCATGACGCACCGCCGGCTTAGTTACCCGCCAGCGGCGAATGCGATGATGACCAGGTGCCGACGCTGACCGATCTCGCCCGCCGGGCCTGGCTGAGCGGGCCGGACCTGGACTGGCTGCACGCCCTGGTCTCGGACTGGCAACTGCTGGCTGACCTGTCCTTCGCCGACCTGGTGCTGTGGGCCCCGGCGCCGCAGGACGGCAGCTGGATCGCGCTGGCCCAGATGCGCCCGACCACGGGGCCGACGGCGTTTCCCGACGACATCGTGGGCGCCGTCCGCCTGGCCGCTGACGCGCTGCCGCTGGTGGCGGCGCGCGACGAGCGGCGGATCTGCCGGGAAGGCGACCCGGAATGGGCCAGCGGCGTGCCAGTCCGGCACGAGACCATCCCGGTGATGCGATCGGGTGCGGTCATCGCCGTTATCGAGCGGTCCACCAACCTGAGCTCGGCCCGCACGCCGAGCCGCCTGGACCTGGCGTACCTGAAGGCGGCCGACGACCTGGCGCAGATGGTCGCGGCCGGGATGTTCCCGCGGCCGGGCGCCGAGCCGGTGCTGGTGCGCTCGCCGCGGGTCGGCGACGGCCTGCTGCGGCTGGGCCGGTCGGGCAAGGTCAGCTACGCCAGCCCGAACGCGCTGTCCGCCTACCGCCGGCTGGGCCTGACGGCCGACCTGGTCGGTCAGGAACTCGGGCCGCTCACCGCGCGGCTGTGCGTGACCAGCGGGCCGCGGGACGACTCGCTGATGCTCACGGCGAGCGGGCGAGCACACATGGAAACCGAGGTGGAGGCCAACGGCGCGGTTGTCCAGCTGCGCACGATCCCGCTGGTGGTCGGGGGGAGCGGCTCGGGCGCGCTGATCCTGCTGCGCGACGTGACCGAGTTGCGGCACCGGGAGCGCGAGCTGATCACCAAGGACGCCACGATCAAGGAGATTCATCATCGGGTGAAGAACAACCTGCAGACCGTGGCGGCACTGCTGCGGCTGCAGGCACGGCGGCTGCGGGCGCCCGAGGCCCGGGCGGCCCTGGAGGAGGCGGTGCGCCGCGTTGGGTCCATCGCGCGCGTGCACGAGACCCTCTCGCACGCGCCCGACGAGATCGTCGACTTCGACGAGATCGCTACCCGGGTGGCGATGATGGCGGGGGAGGTATCGGCACCGGAAGCCCGGGTCACGCCCACGCTGCAGGGCAGTTTCGGGCTGCTGCCGGCGTCGGTCGCCACCCCGCTGTCCCTGGTGCTGACCGAACTGCTGCAGAACGCGCTGCAGCACGGGCTGTCCCGGGCAGGCGGGACGCCGGCCAGCGGGCTGCTGGAGGTGACGGCTGCCCGGCGGCCGGGGCGGCTGACGGTCACCGTCGCCGACAACGGGTCGGGGCTGCCGGATCATTTTGACCTCGCCACGACGACGAGCCTGGGACTGCAGATCGTCCGCACCCTGGTGGTCGGCGAGCTGGGCGGCACCCTGGAGATCAAGCCGCGGGACGCCGGCGGCACGCTGGTGGTCGTCGACCTGCCGGTGGATCATCCAGCCAACGCGGACGAGCGGCACTGACCAGTCCAGGTCAGGCTCCCGCCAGCCGGGTCGGCTCCCGCCAGCCGGGCTCAGGCCCGCCAGCCAGGCTCAGGTCCCCGCGGGCGCGCCGACCCGGGCTCCGCGGCGGCGCTTGAGCGCCCGGCGCTCGTCCTCGCTCATGCCGCCCCACACGCCCGCGTCCTGGCCGCTGTCCAGCGCCCACTGCAGGCACGAGTCCATCACCGCGCACCGCCCGCAGACCTGCTTGGCCTCTTCGATCTGCAGCAGGGCGGGCCCGGTGTTGCCGATCGGGAAGAACAGCTCCGGATCTTCATCACGGCAGGCGCTGTAGTGACGCCAGTCCATGCGGCCCACTCCTTCGTGCGGCTCAGGTGCGGCCTCCGGCCCGGAAACCGCCGCCTCGTTACACTTGTGAACAATTTCACGAGCCATGCCGGGCACCGCTTTATTCCCGGCTGGTCGGACTGCTGGATGTCAGTAGGGCGAAAGCTACGTCTTCTCGGGCTCCCGTGCCGCAGGTCAGCGAGCTGACTCGCGGGCGGCCACCCGCGTGACATGGGGCGTACCTGGAGAGACCACCTGGCAGTGCGGCCTCGGCTGGAGCGCTCTAACCCTCTCAAGCCCGGCGATCAATGGCAAGAGGCTTGAGCAAAGGTTCAGCAGCATTTCGGTGCCCGATCTGCCATATACCGGACATAGAGCGGCTCGGCCGGTTCCGCCGCCCCTGGTCAGCGGAGGTCAGGGCCGGGCACGGGCCAGCCGGGCAGGCACGCAGGCGCGGGCGGCAGCCGTCATGCGACTACCCGCAGGGCCCGGGCTGCAGACCGGAAGCACACCCGGTCCCGCTCGCCGACATACTCGCCGTCCACCTGCATGGCCACCGGGCGGGCCGCCGCCAGCGTGAAGCCGTCCAGGTCATGCAGGGTCAGCACGCTGCGGCCGGACGGGGGGCGGTCCCGGTCACTGAGCATCTGGCGCAGTACCCGCAGCGTGCCCGCGGTGTGCAGGCTGCGCAGCCCGAGCAGGTCGAGCCCGGTGTCGAAGCCTGCCTGCGGGCTCGCCTGCACCGGATGCCGGCCCAGGTAGGTCCACGGCGCCGTGTTCGACACGATGGCCAGGAACAGCGGCTCAGCGGCGGCCTGGCCGTCAAGCTCAAGGGTCAGCGCCGGCTGGCGGCGGTCGGTGATCCGGAAGTACTGCCGCAGCGCCATGCGCAGGTACATGGCCGGGGTCAGCGCGGTGCCGTGTGCCCGGCGTCCCTCCACAGCGCGGACCACCTCGGCGTCCAGGCCGAGGCCTGCGTTGAACGCGAAGTACCTGCCGTCGGCCATGCCCAGGCCGATGGCCCGCTCGCGGTGCTCGCCGAGCGCGCGCAGGACCTGTCCGGCGGCGTCCACCGGGTCGGCGGGCAGGCCCAGGGCCTGGCAGAAGACGTTGGCGTTGCCGCCGGGCAGCGCGGCCAGGGCCGGCCGGCCGGCAGCCGGGCCGGGCTCCGAGGCCGGCCCGCCAGCGCGCATGATCCCGTTGATGGCCTCGTTGACCGTGCCGTCGCCGCCGAGCGTGATCACCAGGTCGCAGCCGCGCGCCCGTGCCGTCTCTGCCAGCCGCACGGCATCGCCCCGGTAGCGTGTCAGCACGACCTCGAGCTCGACGGCTGACGCGAGGGCTGATGCGATGACGTCCCGGCGAAGCTGGGTCGTGGAGGTGGCGTGTGGGTTCACGATCAAGAGCGCGCGCACGCGCTCAGGCTAGCGAGGCCGCAGGCCAGGCCGCCGCACAGCGTCCCGCTGGGGCGGGCCGGCGCGCCGCCGGGGCGGGGCAGCGGGACGCCGGGACGGGCCAGCAGGGCGCCGGGACGGGCCAGCAGGGCGCCGGGACCAGGCAGCGGGGCACCGGGACCGGCCCGGCGGCCGGCCAGCCCGCCGCCGCGCGGCCGGTGACGGTGGCCGGTGCCGCGGTCGTGCAGGCTGTCGAGGCGGCCGGGGTGCTGGCCGCGACCGTGCTCGCCGGGATCGATGCTGCCGACGGCGGCTCGTACCAGACCTCCAGCGGCGTGGCCCTGACCATCATCGGGGCGGGGACCGTGGTAATGCTCGCCGCGATCGCATGGGGCCTGGCCCGGGCCCGGCGGTGGAGCCGGACCCCCGCGCTGCTGACCCAGCTGTTCACCGGCATCGTGGGCATTTACCTGATCCAGGGGCACCGCTATGAGTGGGGGGTCCCCGGCGTGGTGCTGGCCGTGGCCGGCTTCGCGCTGCTGCTGGTCCCGCCGAGCCTGCGCGCGCTGGCAGCTGGCCGGCCGTCACCGCCGGCCAGCTGAGCTGCCCGGCCCGGCGGTGCTGCCCCGCTGGGCCGGGCAGCCGGGCCAGGCAGCGGTGACCGCTACTCGTCGGCGGTCAGGCCCTCGCGCAGCTGGGTCAGCGTCCTGGCCAGCAGCCGGGATACGTGCATCTGCGAGATGCCGAGCTCGGTGGCGATCTGCGACTGGGTCATGTTCCCGAAGAAGCGCAGCAGCAGGATCCGCTTCTCCCGCGGCGGGAGCCTCTCCAGCAGCGGCTTGAGCGATTCCCGGTACTCGACCCCCTCCAGCGCCTCGTCGACCATGCCCAGCGACTCGGCGACCGCCGGCGAGTCCTCATCACCGGAATCCGGCGCATCCAGCGAGACCGTGGAGTAGGCGTTGGCTGACTCCAGGCCCTCCAGCACCTCTTCCTCGCTCATCTGCAGGTGCTCGGCGAGCTCGGCGACGGTAGGCGCCCGGCCGAGCAGCTGCGCCAGGTCGCTGATGGCCTTGGTCAGCGCGAGCTTGAGCTCCTGCAGCCGCCGCGGCACCCGCACCGCCCAGCCCTTGTCCCGGAAGTGCCGCTTGATCTCGCCGACGATGGTGGGCGTGGCGTAGGTGGAGAACTCGACCCCGCGACTGAGATCGAACCGGTCGATGGACTTGATCAGGCCGATGGTCGCCACCTGGGTGAGGTCGTCCAGCCATTCCCCCCGGTTGCGGAACCGCCGTGCCAGGTACTCCACCAGCGGCAGGTGGATCTCGACCAGCTCGGCGCGGATGCGCAGCCGTTCCGGTGACCCTTCCGGCAGCCGGGCGAGCTGCTCGAACAGGTCCCTGGCGTGACCGCGCTCCCGCGGCGGGTGGGCTATCCGCAGGCCGGCCGGCGCGTCCTCGCTCTCCTCGTGAGCGATCTGCAGGTCGGCCGCCTCCAGTTCGGCGGCGTCGCGGAACTCGAGCAGCGCCGCGGCCGTGGCGTCGCTGTCGCCGCCGCGCCCGCCGGGCCCGTCGCCCGGCAGCATCTCGAAATCCTCGGTCAAGGCGATCTCAGCTTCCCCCGCCCGCGGGCCCGGCTGGGCCGCGGCTCTTGCGCATGACGATCGTGAGCCGGTCGCCGTCCCCGACGTAGGAGTTCACGCTGCCGGCCAGCGCGCAGAGCACCGTCCAGGCGAACGTATCGGTGGCAGGCGCCTGCGGCGTCAGGCACGGCACCGACACCGCTACCGTCATCATCGCCCGCCCGAGGGCGAAATTGCACTCCAGCGTGCTGCCGGGGATCGCCTGGCTGAGCAGCATCGCGCAGGCCTCGTCGACGGCGATGCGCAGGTCCTCGATCTCGTCCAGGGTGAAGTCCAGCCGCGCGGCCAGCCCCGCCGTTGCCGTGCGCAGCACCGAGAGGTAGGCGCTCTCGGCGGGCATCCGCACGGTCACCTCGTCGGCAGCGGCCTGATCGGCCGGCGCGTCCCGGCGCCCGGCGAGCGCGGGCCCGGCAGCAGCCCCATCGCCGCCGCGGGCGGCCAGGTAGCCGGTGCCCTCCTCGGTGGCAGCGCCCGCGGACTGGCGGGTGGCTGAGGCGGTCGTCTCCTCGGTCACGTCTGTCCTCCCACAGCGGCCGGACACGACTTCTGCGCGGCGGCAGATTCCGGCTCCCGCCTGCAACCTACCGTGCGCAGTAGGTTGCGCTGGCACGGCGCGCGGGCCGGCCAGCCGCAATGCCCTGCTCAGGCCGCTGGCCAGCGGAGATTTAGCCGTAAACAGGGCTTGCGGGCCAGCCGGGAGGCATAGCAAGGGGCCGCGCGGAAAATCACCGCGCGGCCCCTGAAGCCGGCCGGGATACCGGCCCGCCGGTCAGCCCTGCTTGGTTTCCCAGAAGATCTTGCTGATCTCCTCGATCTTCGCGAGCAGTTCCTCGGCCTGCGCCGGGTCGGTGCTGCCCTTCGTGCCTGATGCGCCCGCCAGCTTGGTCGCCTCGTTGAACAGCTGGTGCAGCTGCGGGTACTTCTCGAAGTGCGGCGGCTTGAAGTAGTCGGTCCACAGCACCCACAGGTGGTGCTTGACCAGCTCCGACCGCTGCTCCTTGATGATCAGCGCCCGGGCCCGGAACTCGGGATCGCTGTTGCCCCGGTACTTCTCGCAGATCATCTTGACCGACTCGGCCTCGATCCGGGCCTGGGCCGGGTCGTAGACCCCGCAGGGCAGGTCACAGTGCGCGTGCGCGGTGACCTTCGGCGCGAGGAGACTTGTGAGCAGCCTCATGGATCGCCTTCTCTCGTGTCAGATCATGGGTACCGGAACTCGACAGTACCCCGTTGGCATTAACGCATTCAGGGAGGGCTCGGTGCACTGGCCGCTGTGGCGAGTCGCAGTCGCCGAGCAGTCCATGGAGCCGGGCCTGCGGCCGGGTGACTGGCTGCTGGTGTGGCGGGGCCTGCCCGGCCGGCCGGTGCGGCTGCGGGCCGGGCAGATCGTGATCGCCCGGCACCCGGGCCGCGACATGCTGCTGGTCAAGCGGGCCGTCCGCCGCGAGGACGGCGGCTGGTGGCTGGAGTCGGATAACCAGGTGCCCGGGGCCGTGGACAGCCGAGCCCTCGGCCCCATGCCGCCAGCCCTGATTCAGGGCCGGGTGCTGCTGCGCTACCGCTCGGGACCGGCCCCGGGCCGCTGAGCGGCAGCATGGGCCAAAAAGGACTCCCGCCCCGGGGAAGCCCCGGGGCGGGAGTCCTTCCGTTCCTGCTGCCGGCCTCAGTGGCCGACGCGCTCGGCTGGCGCGGCGCCCTGCCGGCCGATCAGATCCAGCATCTCTTCCCTGGGCAGCCGGACCGCCTGGGCCCAGAAGTAGATCACCAGGCTGAACACGGCGACGACCACGATGTCCCACCAGAACGGGATCCGGTCGGTGTTGAGCGGCGCGAGCGTGGCACCGCCGCTGAACTGGCCCTGCCAGGAGATGACGCCCATCCCGATCAGGTAGACCGGCAGCCACTGCGCGGACTTCCAGTCCAGCGGCGGCCGCTCCGGGTCGAAGGCCATCGAGATGCCGATCAGCACGTAGCCGATCACGATGCACACGCCGAGCTTCCAGAGCACCTCGAAGCCGGACCAGTAGATGATCAGGTTGGCGGCGATGAACGCCACCGGGCTGAGCACGGCAGCGCCCGGCATCCGGTAGGGGCGCTCGGCATCGGGAACCGTCCGGCGCAGCGCGCCCAAGGACAGCGGCGCCCCAGCGTACATCAGCACGCTCGCCCCGGTGACCAGGCCGACCAGCGAGTGCCAGCTCGGGAACGGGAGCAGGAAGAGCAGGCCGAACGCGAACGCGAAGAGCAGGCTGACCCAGGGCACGCCGTTCTTGTCGGTCTTGCCGAAGATCTGCGGGTAGTAGCGGTTCCTGGCCAGGCCGTACCCGACCCGCGAAGTGGAGGTCTGGTAGATCAGGCCGGTGCCGAACGGCGAGATGAACGCGTCGATCCGCAGGATGACCGCGAGCCAGCCGAGCCCGATCAGGCCCGCGAGGCCGGCGAACGGACCGGCGAGGATGTTGGCGTTGCTGATCCCCGCGAACCCGTGATGGAGCAGCTGGCTGGGTGCCATCGCGCCGATGAAGACCACCTGCAGCATCACGTAGATCACGGTCCCGATCAGGATCGCGGTGATGATCGCGCGCGGCAGGTTCTTGCCCGGGTTCTTGACCTCGCCGGCTAGCTGGTCGGCCTGCTCGAAGCCGAGGTAGGAGAAGACGATGCCGGACAGGGCGATCTGGCCGAACACGGCCTTCATCCCCAGGTGCAGGAAGCCGCCGCCAGCGCTGAAGTTGCTGGCGTGGAAGTGGAACAGCAAGACGATGATGGTCAGGACCGGGATCGCGACCTTCCACCAGGTGATGCCCGAGTTGACCTTGGAGAACAGGCCGATCGCCAGGAAGTTGATCGCGGTGAAGACCGCCATCAGGACGATTGTCATGATGAAGCCGGTCGTGGTGACGTTCGACTTCGCGGGGTTGAAGAGCCCGTGCCAGTAGTAGGACCCGTACTGCATCACGGCGAAGCACTCGATCGGCGCCACCGTGACCGCCTGCAGCCAGGAGAAGAAGCCGAACGAGATGCCGGCCACGCTGCCGAACGCGAAGTGCGGGAATCTCGCCGTCCCGCCGGAGACCGGGTACATGCCGCCCAGCTCCGCGTGCACGAGGGCTAGCAGGATAACGATGGCGCCCGCGATGAGCCAGCCCAGAATGGCCGCCGGCCCCGCCCCCTGCGCGGCGAACAGTGCTGTGAACAGCCAGCCGGATCCGATGATCGAGGTCTCCGACGCCCAGGTAGCGCCGATGAATCCCATCTCTCGTCGGAGTCCGACGTCAGCCGGCCTTGAGCTGGCCGCAGCTGCTGACTCAGTAGACATGCTCGAACCTTCTTCCGGGTCCGCAATTCGTGTGGCCATAGGGCCTGGTGAGTAGGGCTCATGGTAATGATCACGTCAAGTCATGAGAAGAAGCCCCGGCGCATCATTTTCATAACAGGCCAGCGTCCCTGGCTGCGGCGTTGGGCTGTACCAATAGCCGACTCGCCATTATTGCGGACATGTTTCCGGCGGCCGCCTCGGCGATGCGGCCGCGGCGGAGGCTCCGGCGCGGGGCGCGGCTAGCTGGCTGCCGTGGCGGCGGACCCGCTGCCGCCCGGCCGCCGGCCCGGCGGCAGCGGGGTGACGTTGGCCCGCGCCGGGCTGTGCTCTGCGCAGTAGCGGCGGGACCGGTTGGTGCTGGCGTCCAGGAACACCTGGGGGCATGAGGCGATGGTGCACGCGCCGAGCCGGTCGATGCCGTACTGCGCCACGAACAGCGTCAGGCCGAACACCGCGCCTGCCGCGAACCTGTCAGCCAGCGATCCGGTGTCGGCCAGGTGCACGTGCCAGTCCGTCGAGTCGTGGCTGACCAGTTCCGGGTGCACTGGGTGCTGGATCAGCAGCGCGTTCAGCCGGTCCGCGGCCGGCTGAACGGATCCGGCCGCGGCGGCGGCGAAGATCCGGCTGAACGCTGCCCGCAGCGTCCGCAGGCCGTCCATCTCGACCCGGGTAACCTGCCCAGAGGCAAGCGCGCACTCGGCTGCGAGCATGCGAAAGCCGTCTGGCGTGCCAAGCTGGTCGTGCTCATCTCCGGCCCCGCTGGCCGTATTTACGAGTCGCACCGCCAGGTCAGCGTAGGACGTGAGGTTCACTCCGGTCCTTACCTGGAGAAATGCTGGGCCGCTTCCCGCCCAGAAGTATTGCACATGATCACAAGTCCGTCTCGGCCGTTACCAAGTCCCGGCCAGACGGGCGGCCCGCGCCGCGGGCGTGCGCCGCCGGCCCTGCCGCCACGTCACGGGCGGCGCTAAGGTCCAGATCATGTTCGCTGTCACCGCCGTGCGCTTCGACGACAAGAACCCACTGGCCGCTCTGGAACTGGGCGAGCATGCCGAGCCCGAGCCTCCGGACGGCTGGACCACGGTCACTGTCCGGGCCGCTTCCCTCAACCACCACGACATCTGGACGCTGCGCGGGGTGGGCATCACGGCCGACCGGCTGCCCATGATCATCGGCTGTGATGCGGCGGGCGTCGACGAGGACGGCAACGAGGTCGTGGTGCACTCGGTGATCGGCGACCCCGCTGCTGGCGGCGGCGACGAGACCCTCGATCCGGCCCGCTCGCTGCTGTCGGAGCGGTTCGACGGTACTTTCGCCGAGCGGGTCGCCGTGCCGCGCCGCAACCTGCTGCCCAAGCCCGCCGCGCTGTCGTTCGAGCAGGCGGCCTGCCTGCCGACGGCGTACTTGACCGCCTACCGGATGCTGTTCGGCCGGGCTTCGCCCGAGCCGGGGGCCACCGTCCTGGTGCAGGGCGCGGGCGGCGGGGTCGCGACTGCGCTGATCCTGCTCGGCCGCGCGGCCGGGTACCGGATCTGGGCCACCAGCAGGTCGGCGGACAAGCGGCAGCAGGCGCTGGACCTCGGCGCGGACCAGGCGTTCGAGTCCGGGGCCCGGCTGCCGGAGCGGGTCGACGCGGTGATGGAGACGGTGGGCCAGGCCACCTGGGCTCACTCGCTGCGCGCGCTGCGCCCGGGCGGGGTGATTGTCGTCTCCGGCGCGACCAGCGGCGCCGCGCCGCCTGCCGACCTGAACCGGGTGTTCTTCCTGCAGCTTTCAGTGATCGGCAGCACGATGGGCAGCCGGGACCAGCTCGGCAGGCTGCTGCGGTTCTGCGAGCAGACGGGGGTGCGGCCGCTTATCGACCGGGTCATGCCGCTGCGCGAGGCGCGTGACGGCATGGCGGCGCTGATCACGGGCGAGGTGTTCGGCAAGATCGTTTTCACGCCGTAGCACGGCCGGCCCGACGCCCGGATGCCGGGCGCGACCCCGCCGCGCCCTGGCGTTCATGATCATGGAGTGTTTGCCGCGGTCTTCCGCAGAGAACACTCCATGATCAAGCCCGGGTCAGGCTGGCGGTTCTGCGTCGGTCCTATCGGGCCCGGCTGCTCGGGCCGGCCCGGCCGCGCCGGTCGTCTCGGGCTTGGCCGTCGGCTCAGGCTGCGCAGTGCCGGTCGCCTCGTGATCTCCTCCCGACGCCCCGGCCGACTGGCGGCGGCCGCGGGGCGGCCGGTCGCCGAGTATCTCCTCCCGGATCCGGGTCAGCGCGTCATCCAGGATTCCGCGCAGGTTGGCGGCGGCGCTCTCGCCGATGCCCTCGGCCCGCCATCCGCTGGCCCGCAGGTCTCCGGCGAAATCCATGGCCATCCGCTCCAGGTCACGCAGCAGCCCGCCGCCGGACTCCGCGCCGCCGGACTCCGCGCCGCCGGGCACGGACCCGGCGCCCGATCCGGGCCGGGGCGGGGTGGTTCCCCCGCCGGTCGCCTGCTGCCAGGCAGCGCCCCGGCCGGACCAGCCGCCCCGCGATCCGGCCCCGGCCCGCGAGGCGGTGAAGGCATCGCGCATCTGCTCCCGGGCGCGCCTGGCCTCTGCCCTGATCCGCCGGGCGGCGTCGGCGGGGTTCCCGGCCGCGTCCGGCGGCCCGTCGGCAGCCCCGGCTGACGGGCCGCCGGCCGTCCCGGCTTGCGGGCCGCCGGCCGTCCCGGCTGGCCGGCTGGCAGCGTGGCCTGGCTCGGGCCCGGCGCCCTGCCCGGCGGCAGCGTCCCCCGCTTCCGCGGGACCCGGGGCCTGCGGCGCCCTGGCGTCGCCCGCCGTCCCGGGCGCGCCCGGGCCGCCGGTCCCGCCGCCTGCCGGGGCCGGCTGGCCGGCGGCCTGCCGGCGCAGGTCCCGCGCGGCTGAGGTCAGTTCCTCCCGCAGGCTGCGCACGGTGTCGCGCACGTCCTGGGTCACCTCGCGGGCGATATCCCGGACCGCCTCGGACAGTTCCTCCTCCAGTTCGGCCAGGTCGTCGAGTCGGCCCTGGATCTCCTCACGGCCCTTGTCGGTGATGCGGTAGATCTTCTTGCCGTCTACCTCGTCGTGAGTGACCAGGCCCTCTTCCTCCAGCCGGGCCAGCCGTGGGTAAATGGTGCCGGGGGAGGGCGCGTAGACCCCGAGGAACCGGTCCTGGAGCAGCCGGATTACCTCATAGCCGTGCCGCGGCGCCTCGTCCAGCAGCTTGAGCAGGTACAGCCGCAGCCGTCCGTGCCGGAATACCGGGCTCACCGCACATCACCCCTCCCGCCGGCGGGCCGGCAACTGCCGGCCTCGGCCATGCTTCCCGTCTCGATCATCTCCGGGACCGCCGGCGCGCCGCCTGCCGGGGCGGCCGGAGCCTGCAGCCGCTACCGGCGAGCCCGCCGCAGCCGGTCCGGCCGGGACAGCCCAGGCCGGGCGGGTCGGCGCCGCCTGCGGTAACCGGGCCCGCCCCGGCGTGGGCCCGCTGGCAGCCTCCGGCGCCGGGCCGTCCCGGGCCAGTGCAGATGATGTTCACTACTAAAGATATATCGTGTCTACCAGACGGCCACCAGCCGGGGCAATTTCCGGGCCGTGCCCGCTATCCGGCCGCCCAGCTGCCGGGATCCACGGCGTCCTCGTCCAGCCGGGCCAGCCAGCTGGCCAGCCGGTCGGTCGGCACCTCGAACTCCGGATGCAGGTCGACGAACTCGCGCAGCCGCTCGGCCAGCCAGCCGAGGGTTACCTCCTCCTCGCCGCGCCGGTCGGCGAGTTCCTCGATACCGCGGTCGGTGAAGTACACCGGTCAGCTCCCGGGCTGGACTGCCGCCTTGATCAGCGCGGCGTGCTCGGCGGCGTGCGCCTTGGCTGACCCGGCAGCCGGGGCGGAGCTGGCAGGCGGCGATGCCACCGTGACCTGCCTGCCCAGCAGGCCCGGCAGGCGCAGCGCCATGTACTGCCAGGCGCCCATGTTCTCTGGCTCTTCCTGCACCCAGGTCACCGGCCCGGCCTGCGGGAACCGGGCCATCTCGGCGTGGATCTCGGCGGCTGGCAGCGGGTAGAGCCGCTCGACGCGGATGATCGCCACGTCGCCGACCCCGGCCGTGCGCCGCAGGTCAGCCAGCTCGTGGTAGATCTTGCCGGCGCACAGCAGGACCCGCCGCACCGCGGCGGGGTCCGCCCTGGCGGTGCCGTCGAACTGCGGGTCACCGATCACCGGGCGGAACGATCCGCTGGTGAAGTCGGACACCGCCGATGCCGCGGCCTTCAGCCGCAGCATTGACTTGGGCGTGAACACAATCAGCGGCTTAATCCGGTCTGACAGCGCCTGCCAGCGCAGCAGGTGGAAGTAGCTGGCCGGGGAGGACGGCATCGCGACAGTCATGTTGTCCTGCGCGCACAGCGACAGGAACCGCTCAACCCGGGCCGAGGAGTGGTCGGGGCCCTGGCCCTCGTGCCCGTGCGGCAGCAGCAGCACCACCCCAGATCGCTGGCCCCACTTCTGCTCGCCCGAGCTGATGAACTCGTCCAGGATCGTCTGCGCCCCGTTGACGAAGTCGCCGAACTGCGCTTCCCAGCAGACCAGAGCGTCCGGGCGGGCCACCGAGTACCCGTACTCGAAGCCTACGGCGGCGAACTCCGACAGCAGCGAGTCGTAGATGTGGAACCGGGCCGTCGCCGAGTTGAACGCCCGCAGCGGGGTGTGCTCGGCGCCGGTGTGCCGGTCGACCAGCACGGCATGCCGCTGGCCGAACGTGCCACGGCGCGAGTCCTGCCCGACCAGCCGCACGCCGTGGCCGTCGATAAGCGCGGAGCCGAACGCCAGCAGCTCGCCGGTGGTCCAGTCGATCTCGTCCTGCTCGATCAGCACCGCCCGGCGCTGCAGCTGCGGCGCCAGCCGCGGATGCGGGGTGAAGTCCTCGGGCAGGTTCAGCTGGGTGTCGATGATGCGCTTGACGGTCTCGGCGGAGATCGCCGTCGGCACCGTGTCGTGCGCGACAGGCTGGGACGCCCCTGGCTCCGGCCGCACCACCGCGCCGGGCTCGGGCGGCCGCCCGACTGCCTCGCGCGTCTCGGTGAAGACCCGTTCCAGCTCCTGCTGGTAGTCGCGCAGGGCCTGCTCGGCTTCCCCCAGGCTGATGTCGCCGCGGCCGATCAGGGATTCGGTGTAGAGCTTGCGGACCGAGCGCTTGGCGTCGATCAGGTCGTACATGACCGGCTGGGTGAACGAGGGGTTGTCGGCCTCGTTGTGCCCGCGGCGGCGGTAGCACACCATGTCGATGACGACGTCCTTGCCGAACGCCTGGCGGTAGTCGAAGGCCAGCTTGCCAACCCGGACCACCGCCTCCGGGTCATCGCCGTTGACGTGGAAGATCGGGGCCTGGATCATCCGGGCCACGTCCGTGCAGTACACGCTGGACCGGGAATGCTGCGGCGCCGTGGTGAAGCCCACCTGGTTGTTCACCACGATGTGCACCGTCCCGCCGGTCCGGTACCCGCGCAGCTGCGACAGCTCCAGCGTCTCGGCGGCCACGCCCTGGCCGGCGAACGCGGCATCGCCGTGGATCAGCACCGGCAGCACGGTGAATCCCGGCTCGCCCCGGTCCAGCACGTCCTGCTTGGCGCGCACCACGCCTTCCAGCACCGGGTCCACGGCCTCCAGGTGACTGGGGTTGGCCACCAGCGAGGTGGGGATCTCGCGGCCGTTGCTGGTGCGGTAGGTGCCCTCCGCGCCCAGGTGGTACTTCACGTCGCCGGAGCCGTGCGTGGTCGCCGGGTCCAGGTTGCCCTCGAACTCGCCGAAGATCTGCGCGTAGGACTTGCCCACGATGTTGGCCAGCACGTTCAGCCGCCCGCGGTGCGCCATGCCCAGGACGACTTCGTCCAGGTCCGCCCTGGCGGCAGCGTGCAGCACGGTGTCCAGCAGCGGGATCAGCGACTCCGCGCCCTCCAGCGAGAACCGGCGCTGGCCCACGAACTTGGTCTGCAGGAACATCTCGAACGCCTCGGCGACGTTCAGCCGGGACAGGATCCGCAGCTGGTCGTCCTTGCTGGTGCGGTCGTGCGGCCGCTCCACCCGGGCCTGCAGCCAGGCCCGCTCCTCGGGGTTCTGGATGTGCATGTACTCGACGCCGACGGTCCGGCAGTACGAGTCCCGCAGCACGCCGAGGATCTCCCGCAGCAGCATCCGCGGCTTGCCGCCGAAACCGCCGGTCGCGAATTCCCGCTCCAGGTCCCACAGCGTGAGGCCGTGCTGGTTGATGTCCAGGTCGGGATGCTTGCGCTGCTTGTACTCCAGCGGGTCGGTGTCGGCCATCAGATGCCCGCGCACCCGGTAGGCGTGGATCAGCTCGTGCACCCGGGCGGCCTTGGAGATGTCGTCCTCGTGCCCGGCCGGGATGTCGGCCACCCAGCGGACCGGCTCGTAGGGAATCCGCAGGGCCTCGAACACCTCGTCGTAGAAGCCCCGGCCGCCGAGCAGGAGGTCGTGCATGACCGCGAGCAGCTCGCCGGACTGGGCGCCCTGGATGATCCGGTGGTCGTAAGTGGAGGTCAGGGTGACGGTCTTGCTGATCGCCAGGCGGGCCAGGGTCTCCGGCGAGGCGCCCGCATAGGCCGCCGGGTATTCCATGGCCCCGACGCCGACGATGGCGCCCTGCCCGGTCATCAGCCGGGGCACCGAGTGCTCGGTGCCGATGGTGCCGGGGTTGGTGAGCGTGATCGTGGTCCCGGCGAAGTCCTCGATCGTCAGCTTCGCTGCCCTGGCCTTGCGCACCACATCCTCGTAGGCCATCCAGAACTGGCGGAAATCGAGCTTCTGCGCGCCCTTGATGTTGGGGACGAGCAGCTGCCGCGAGCCGTCATCCTTGCGGATGTCGATGGCCAGCCCCAGGTTCACGTCCTCCGGGCGGACCATGACCGGCTTGCCGTCAGCCTCGGCGAAGGAGTCGTTCAGCTCCGGCACCCGGGCCAGTGCGCGGACGAGCGCGAACCCGATCAGGTGCGTGAACGACACCTTGCCGCCGCGGCCGCGGGCCAGGTGGTTGTTGATCACGATGCGGTTGTCGATGAGCAGCTTGGCCGGCACCGAGCGGACGCTGGTCGCGGTGGGCACGGCCAGGCTCGCGGCCATGTTGGCCACGGTGCGCGCGGCGGTGCCGCGCAGCCGGACCTCGGCCGCGCCGCCGACGGCCCCGTCGCCGGGCTGGCGGCCCGGCTCAGCAGGCACCGGCCGGGCCCCGCGGGCGCCGTCCGCTGCGGGCGGCTGCGGCGGGCGGCCAGGGACAGTTCCCGGTGCAGCCGGCGGAACGGCGGGCCGGGGCGGTGCCAAGTCGGCCGGTGCCGCCAGGCGCGCCGCCACGCCGTCTCGTGCGGCCGGCCCGCTGGCGGCCGGCCCGTTGGCGGCTGGGCGGCTGCCAGCGGGACCGCGCTGCGCGTCCGCTCGCGGCGCGGCGGGCGTCGCCGCTGCGGGCTGCGCCTTGGCTGCGGTCCAGGCGGAGACAGAGCCGCCTGTCGTGGCGCCAGGCGCCGGACGGTAGTCAGCGAAGAAGTTCCACCAGGCCCGGTCCACCGAGGCCGGGTCCGCCTGGTACCGCTGGTACATCTCGTCGACGAGCCATTCGTTCGGCCCGAAGTCGGTACGGCCGCCTGGCTCCGGATCCGGCGGGGCGGCCCGGTCCGGGCGGGCCGGGTTCGGGGCTGCAGATGGGCTGAGATCCGCTGCCGATCGCGGAGACTCCTCAGTCACGCCGGACATCGCCTCTTCCGGAGCTGGATTACCTGGTGCACGAAGATCTGTAAGGCTTCATCTGCCAGGCTACCTGGCGCACGTCAGCTGGCGAGCGCTGAGGCAGCGGCCGGTGGCAGTCTCTTGGCCGCGGCCTTACCCGGGCCGTCCGCCCGGCCCGCTGAGCACGCCCCGCCCGCTGAGCCCGTGCGGTGCATGATTGCCGCGCCGCGGGCGGCGAGAGTTGTCCTCGGGAGTGCCCGGCCCGCCCGGCCGCGGTCGGGGCCATGCTTGGCTGGGAATCCGGAGGTGGCGGCCGGTGCGCGAGTTCGGTCAGCTCGAAAGAGCAATCATGGAAGTCGTCTGGGCCGGGGAGCGGCCGTATCAGGTCCGCGAGGTGCGCGAGCGGATGCGCTACGGCCGGCCGGTGGCCTACACCACGGTGATGACGGTCATGACGATCCTGCATGGCAAGGGGGTCCTGCGCCGCGAGATGCACGGCCGGGCGTGGCGCTACTGGGCGGCCGAGTCCCGGGAGGAGCACGACGCCCGGCTGATGGCCGAGGTGCTGCGCTCCGGCGGCAACTACCGGCTGACCATGCGCCGGTTCGTCGAGCGAGTCAGCGCCGAGGAACTGCAGAGCCTGCTGGCTGCGGTCGGTGACGCCGGGCCGGCCCGCGAGCGGGAACTCGCCGCGAGCTAGCCGCTCAGCGGGGCTGCCTGCGGCTGGCTGCGGCCGGGTGCTACCGGGGTGCCGAAAACGTCGTCGCGGCGGTTGGCCAGGCAGGGCAGCGTCGCCCGGACCGACGTGGTCAGGTCCGGGCCGACCTCGCCGGTGACAACGCCGGAACCCGGCCCGGCGTCAAGCCGGGCCACGCCCATCGGGTCGACGAGCAGGCTACGGCCGACGCCCGTCGGTGCCGTGGTCGGCGGCTCGGCCGGGTCGGGCACCTGGTCGGCTGCGGCGACCCACACTGTGTTCTCGATCGCCCGGGCCCGCACCAGCGTGACCCAGTGGTCTTCCTTGACCGGCCCGGCGGCCCAGCCGGCCGGGATGACCAGCAGCTGGGCGCCGCCGGCCGCCAGTGCTCTGGCGTGCTCGGGGAACCGGACGTCGTAGCAGGTGAGGAAGCCGACAGCCAGGCCCGCGAGCTCGGCGATCACCGGGTCCGAGCCAGCTGCCACCGTGTCGGACTCCCGCTGGCCGAGCGCGTCGAACAAGTGGATCTTCCGGTAGGCGGCGACCAGTGTGCCGTCGCCGTCGATGCCCACCGCCGTGTTGTAGACCCGGCCATCCGGAGCCGGCTCGAAGACGCCGGCGACGATCGCCACCCCGCTCGCGGCGGCCGCTTCCCGCAGCCCCCGGATGAACGGGCCGTCCAGCGGCTCGGCGGCGGCCCGCAGGTCCGCGGAGAACCGGACCTGGGATCCCTCCGGGAACACGGCCAGGCTGGCACCCTGGTGCGCGGCATCGGCGACGGCGGCCCGGACCCGGCCGAGGTTGACCGGCGGAGCGGAACTGATCGGAAGCTGGCAGAGCGCGACCCGCATGAGGGCAGGGTAGCTGTGCTGGCCCCGGGGGGCGACCCCCCGGGATCCCCCCGCCTCGGCGGCACTCGGGCCCCGCGGGCCCTCGTGGCGCCGACAGCTGCGCAGCGCACCATCCCCCCGGCGCCGCGGCGCGCCGGCCTGGGCTGGCCCCGGCGCAGTGAGCTCCCGGGCCGCGCGGCCCTCGGGGGCGGCGGTCCGGGGATGCCCCCGGGATTCCCGGACCGCCGGCTGGGGGTGACGCCTGGCTAGAGTTCGTCGGGCCAGTGGCCTGGGGCGCCGGCTGCGACGCGCTCGCGGGCGGCGGGTACCGCCGGGCGGCGCGGGGAAACCGGGTCGGCGCGGAAGCCGACCAGTCGGCGTGCCGAGGCGGCCAGTGGCCCGGGAGCCAGCCCGGTCAGGGTGCCGGCCGAGTCCTCTCGGCGGCTCGCGATGGTCACGCATGCCGCCGCTGCCAGCGGGATGCCGGCGATGACCAGTGCGGCGACGACGATCAGGGCGATGAACATGGCGCCTCCCTAGGCGTGCTGCGTGGCTTCATCACTCCCGGCGTGTCGGCGGCGGTGGACCGTGCCGCCGCCTTACCATCGAGTCGGATGTCACCGCTGATTAGACTCATACCAAACAGTGGTGTGTTTCAAACCGGTGGCAGGGGTATAGGACACCTAACCGGATGGTGAGACTCCCGGCACCTCTACGGAAACCGGAGCGCTGATGGCGGCGGAGGCGAAGTACCAGCAGATCGCAGACCGGCTGCGAGACCAGATCTCGTCTGGCGCGCTCAAGCCCGGCGAGCGGCTGCCCAGCGAGCCCGACCTGGAGCGCGACTTCGCGGCTTCCCGCAATACGGTCCGGCTGGCCCTGGCGCTGCTGACCAACCAGGGCCTGGTGGTCACCCGGCAGGGCCTGGGGACGTTCGTGCAGGAGCCGGCCCGGCCGTTCCGGGCCATGCTGTCCCGGGTGGCGGGTCAGCCCAGCGCCCAGCACGTATCCGACGCGCTGCCAGTCGTCGGCCCGGAGCAGGACGGGCCGCAGACGGTCCGGCTCCTAGTCGAGCGGATACCCGCGTCCGCCAGCGTCGCCGTCGCCCTGGAGATCCAGCCTGGCGAGGACGTGATCATCCGCCGGTCGCTGCAGCATCTTGAGGACATGCCGTGGCTGCTGATCAACTCGTACTTCCCGCTGGAACTGGCAGCCGGCACCGCGCTGGAACAGGCAGGCGAAATCGGGCAGGGCAGCATCCGGCTGCTGGCCGAGATCGGGCACTCGCAGGTCGGTTTCGTGGACGAGATCGCCGCCCGGATGCCTGATGCGGCGGAGCACGACTTCTTCCGGCTGACCAGCGGTACCCCGGTGATCGTCGTGCACCGCACCGCCTACAGCGCGCAGCGGCCGATCCGGCTGACCAGATACGTCTACCGCGGTGACCGGGTCCGGCTCGCGCACGAGGTCGGAGCGGTTCCCGCGCGGTACCGCAGCAGCTGAGCCGGCGGCCGGCCAGCGGCCGGGGCGCCGCAGGCCGGCTCGGCCAGCGCCGCTAGCGTTACCGCTATGTACGCCCTCCTGCTGGTGGCGGTGTCGGTGGGGCTCTCGAACTTCGCCGCCGCGATCGCTATTGGCACCGCCGGGGTGGATGCCCGCACCCGGCTGCGGGTGGGCCTGGTATTCGGGGTGTTCGAGGCGGGCATGCCGCTGGTCGGCCTGCTGATCGGGGACCAGTTCGCGGGTCAGTTCGGGCATGCCGGGCGGTGGGTCGGCGCGGCCATGCTGATCTCCGTCGGCGTCTACGGGCTGATCAACTCGTTCCGGCAGGCGCGATCGGGTGGCCGGGGCGGCCGTCCGCTGGCGCAGGGCTGGCGGCTGCTGCTCAGCGGGCTCGCGCTGTCCATCGACAACCTCGTCGTCGGGTTCGCGCTGGGCAATCTGCAGGTTCCGATCGTGACCGGGGTGGCCGTCATCGGCGCGGTCAGCGTCGGCCTGTCGCTGATCGGGCTGGAGCTAGGCGCCCGGGTCGGCAAGTGGGCGGGCGAGCGCGGCGAGCAACTCGGCAGCCTGCTGCTGATCGGAGTCGGCGTCGTCGTCGGCACCGGCCGCCTCCGCTAGGACCTACCCCGAGCATGCCGCCGGCCCGTCGGCCGGGCAGCTGGCGCCGGTGCGCCGCTGCCGGAAGACTGTCCCTCATGCCCGCTGTCCTTGCCGACGAGCTCCGCCGTGCCGCCGAGGCGGCGAAGGGATTCATGCCGCCCGATGAGGGGCTGGCGCTGTTCGAGACCGCAGCCGCCTACGCCGCCGCCGGGCCGATCGCCGAGATCGGCACCTACTGCGGCAAGTCCACCATCTACCTCGCGGCCGCCGCCCGGGCCGCGGGCCAGGTCGTGCTGACGGTGGACCACCATCACGGCTCGGAGGAGAACCAGCCGGGCTGGGAGTACCACGACCCGGAACTGGTGGACCCGGCCACCGGCAGGCTCGACACGCTGGCGCCTTTCCGCGCCACGCTGGCAGCGGCTGGCCTGGAGGAGCACGTGATCGCGATCGTCGGCCGGTCGGCGGACGTCAGCAGGCTGTGGCGGTCCCCGCTCGGCATGCTGTTCATCGACGGCGGCCACACCGACGCGGCCGCCATCGCCGACTACCAGGGCTGGGCGCCGTGGCTGGCCTGCGGCGGGGCCCTGGCCATCCACGATGTCTTCCCCGACCCGGCCGACGGCGGCCAGGCCCCGTACCGCATCTACCAGCGGGCCCTCGCCTCGGGCGCCTTCGCGGAGATACGAGTGGCCGGCTCGCTACGGGTGCTGGAACGGATAGCCGACGGCATCGGCTGAGCGCGGCGGCCCGTCGCAGCCGCAGCCCGCGGCGTCGCCGGCGGCCAGCACGGCAGGCCCGGCGGCAATATCCCGGAACAGGCCCGATCCGCCAGTGGCGCCGGACAGCGCATCGGCGGCCAGGATCACCGCCGCGGCCGTCCAGCTGCTCTGATCGGCGGGGAAATGCGCCTGGTTGACGTACTGCCAGCCGGTCCAGTAGGCGCCGTCGGCCGCGCGCAGGTGCTGGATCTGCGCGAACAGCTCCAGCGCCCGGGCCTGGTCGCCGACCGCGTCCAGCGCCATCGCCAGCTCGCAGGTCTCCGCGCCGGTCACCCAGGGCTCGTCGCTGACGCAGCGGGCGCCGAGCCCCGGCACGACGAACCGGTCCCAGCCCGCGGTCAGCCGCACCGCCGCAGCGGCGCCGCGGACCGGCCCGGCCAGCACCGGGTAGTACCAGTCCATCGAGTACCTGCTCTTGTCCGCGAATGCCTCGGGGTGGCAGGCCACCACATGAGCGAGCTGGCCCGCGGCCAGTTCCCAGTCCGGCTGGGCCCGTCCCAGGCTGTCGGCGAGCGCGATGGCGCACCGCAGGCTCTGGTAGATGCTGGCGCTGGCAGTCAGCAGCGCGTAGCTGTCCGGCGCGCCGTCGGCGAAGCGCCGCCAGATGATCTCACCGCGAGCGGCCTGCAGGCCCAGCGCGAACTCGATCCCTGCTTTCGCCACCGGCCACATCTGCTCGGCGAACGCCACGTCGCCGGTGACGAGCAGCTCGTGCCAGATCCCGGCAGCCGGGTACGCGGCATGGTTGCTCTCGGCTGCCGGATCGGTGGCCGCGCCGCCCGCGGTGCTCCGCGGCCAGGAACCGTCCGGGCGCTGGCTGGCCCGCAGCCACTCGTAGGCCCGCCGGGCCGGGCCGCGCAGGCCGCAGACCGACAGCGCCATCGCGCACTCGGTGTGGTTCCAGGCGTCGACGTGCCCGTCCGGCCAGCCGATCGCCCCGTCGGCCTGCTGCGCGGCGGCGATGCTCTTGCCCGTGGCCAGGATCTGCGCGCCGGTGCACACCCCGGCCACCTCGGGTATCAGGGCCCGCGGGCGCAGGCCGGGGGACCAGCCGCGCGGCGGCTCCAGCGAGCCGCCGGGGGCCGGCCCCGGCCCAGCCAGCCGGTCAGGCTGCCGCATGGGCATCCTCGCGCTGGGTCGTGGTGCCCGCAGCGCCGGCGATGGCCGCGGCCTTGGCCCGGGTCCGGTCCGCGTGCCGCCCGGCCGGCGGTTTCACCGCGTAGACGACCAGGCTCTTGCCGATCACCGGGTTCAGCGCGCCTTCGGTCAGCCGGGTCAGGGCCGGGCGCCGCATGATGTCCCAGACCAGCAGCCGGTGATAGGCGCGAGCCAGCGGGTGGCCGTCGTCGTGCACGCCGACCGCGCACTTGAGCCACCAGTACGGTGCGTGCAGCGCGTGCGCGTGGTGGTGGCCGCTGACGACCAGGCCAGCCCGGGCGAGCTTGGTTTCCAGCTCATGGCGGGTGAAGATCCGCACGTGCCCGCCGGGGGTGTTGTGATAGTCCTCCGACAGCCGCCAGCACACCCGCTCAGGCAGCCAGGCCGGGACCGTGATGGCCACGGTGCCGCCCGGCCGCAGTACCCGGGCGATCTCGCCGATGGCGGCTTGATCAGCGGGTATGTGCTCGAGCACCTCGGCGGCGATCACGGTGTCGAAAGCGCCGTCAGGAAACGGCATCGCGGTGGCGTCGCCGGCCACCATGACCGCGCTGCCGCCGGCGGGTACTTCCCCGGCGTCCGCCATCGCGGCGCTGGTAGCCGCCACCTGGCCGAGCTCGGCCTCACTGCGGTCCAGTGCCACGACGCGGGCGCCGCGGCGCAGCGCCTCGAACGCGTGCCGGCCGCCGCCGCAGCCCAGGTCGAGCACCCGGTCCCCGGCACCGACGGGCAGCCGGGAGAACCTAACGGTCAGCACGGGCGGTCTTTGCTGGAGCTGCCGCCATCGCCTGGCGGTACTCGCTGACGGTGGCCCGGGCCACGGCCGGCCACGCGAAGCGCTCGGCGACGCGCTCAAGTGCCCTGCTGGCCAGCCGGTCCCGCTCGCCGGGGGAGTCGTGCAGCCGCCGCAGGGCAGCCGCGAGCTCCTCCGGGTCGCCGGGCGTGACCAGCACCGCGGCGTCCGCGGTGACCTCCGGCAGGGCGCCGGTCCGGCTGGCGATCAGCGGCGTTCCCGACGCCATGTGCTCGACGGCAGGCAGCGAGAACCCCTCATACAGCGAGGGCACCACCGCGATCTCGGCGCTAGCGGCCAGCTCGGCCAGCTCGGTGTCGCTGATGCCGGTGGCGAACCGTACCGTGCCCTGCAGCGAAAGCTCGCCGACCAGGTGCTCGGTTGGCCCGCCGGGAGCTGGCCGGCCGACGACCGTGAGGCTGACGTCCCGCTCGGTGCGGAGCTTGGCGACCGCCCGCAGCAGCGTCGCGACGCCCTTGAGCGGCGAGTCCGCGCTGGCCACCGCGACGATCCGGCCCGGGACCCGGGGACCGCCGCGGGGATGGAACAGCCGGGTGTCCACGCCCAGCGGGATAACCCGGACCTGGTCCTGCGGCACTCGGAAGTCGCGGCAGATGTCGTCGCGGCTGGAGCTGGAACCGGTCAGGATCGGCCCCACCCGGCGGGCCACCCGGCCCTGCATCCGGACGAAGGAGTACCAGCGGCGCTTGGACAGCCGGGCCAGCCGGCGGGCGGCCGCCAGCTCGATCCGGCGGTCCACGCTGATGGGGTGATGGATGCTCGTGACCAGCGGCAACCCAAGCCGGGGGATGGCGAGCATGCCGTAGGCCAGCACCTGATTGTCATGCACGATGTCGAAATCGGCCCGCCGGGCGGCGAGCGCCCGCAGTGCCCGCAGGCTGAACGTCAGCGGCTCGGGGAAGGCGCCCGTCCACATCGCGGCCACTTCGAGCACGTCGACCCAGTCACGGTATTCGCGCAGGTGCGGGGTGCGGAACGGGTCGGAGTCCCGGTACAGGTCCAGCGACGGCACCGGGCACAGCACCGGGCCGGGCTCCAGCTCCGGGTAGGGCTGGCCGGAGAAGACCTGCACGTGGTGGCCGAGCGCAGCCAGCTCGCGAGACAGGTGCCGCAGGTAGATGCCCTGGCCGCCGCAGTGCGGCTTGCTCCGGTAGGACAGCAGGGCGACGCGCAGCGGGCTCTCGCCGCCGCCGTTACCCGCAGCCGGCCCGGCACCGGGGCCGGGCGCGGCAGGAAGCGGCCCAGCCGGAACCGGCCCGGCGAATGTGCCGGGGGGATTACCCCGGACTGGCACGTCGCGCACGCAGGTCTGCGCCTCCCTCGTCCGTCTGGCTGCCCGGGCCTGGGGCGCGCCCGCGTGAACCTCCCGGCAGCGAAACCCTACCAAGGCAGCCGCTGCGCCGGCCCGCTGCACTGGCGGATGCGCCGGGCCGGTTCCGGCCCGGCGCGGGTGCCGTAGGCTGCCGCGACGGAGGGCCGTGGCCGCCGCGGGCGGCCCGAATGAGCGGAGGCACCCCTGACACGACGTGCTCTGATCACCGGGATCACCGGTCAGGACGGGTCCTATCTGGCCGAGCACCTGACGGCGTCGGGTTACGAGGTCTGGGGGCTGATTCGCGGCCAGGCGAACCCCCGGGTGCGCCAGCTGCGGCAACTGCTCGCCGACGTCCGCCTGGTCCGCGGCGACCTGCTCGATCAGGGCAGCCTGATCTCCGCGGTGGAGCGCGTCCAGCCCGACGAGGTCTACAACCTGGCGGCTATCTCTTACGTGCCCGATGTCGTGGCAGCAGGCCGAGCTGACCGCTGAAGTCACCGGGCTCGGCGTGCTGCGGATGCTGGAGGCGATCCGGGTATGCAGCGGGATCAGCGCCTCGCGCAGCCCGGCACGCGGGCAGATCCGCTTCTACCAGGCATCGTCGTCGGAGATGTTCGGCAAGGTCGCCGAGTCCCCGCAGACCGAGCGGACGCCGTTCCATCCGCGCAGCCCGTACGGCGTAGCCAAGTCCTACGGCCACTTCCTGACCCAGAACTACCGGGAGTCCTACGGGGTGTTCGCGGTGTCGGGGATCTTGTTCAACCACGAGTCGCCACGGCGCGGCACCGAGTTCGTCACCCGCAAGGTGTCGGTGGGGGTAGCCAAGATCAAGCTGGCTACCAGCGGCAGCTGCGGCTGGGCAACCTGTCGGCCCGGCGGGACTGGGGCTTCGCCGGCGACTACGTGCATGCCATGCAGCTCATGCTCAGCCAGCCCGAGCCGGCCGATTACGTGATCGGCACCGGCGTGACGCACTCGGTGGCGCAGATGCTGGAGTACGCGTTCGGGGCGGCCGGACTGGACTGGCGCGACCATGTCGTCACCGACGCCGCGTTCATCCGCCCGGCCGAGGTGGACCAGCTGTGCGCCGACCCGTCCCGGGCCCGCGATGAGCTGGGCTGGGCGGCCACGATGGGCTTCGAGGAGCTGGTGACGATGATGGTCGAGGCGGACCTGAAGCTCCTGTCGGCCAGCGGCGGCATCGCCGAGGACTCGTTCGGGCCGGAGGTCTGGTAGAAGACGGCACGCCAGCCCAGCCCCGGCCGCGGAGACTCAGCTCCGGCCGCGGAGACTCAGCCGATCCCGGTACCGCCGGCGACCATGCGGCCGATCGCGTAGGTGAGGCTGGCCGCGACGGCAGCCAGCAGCAGCTGGCGCAGACCGCCGCGCAGGAACGGCCGGGCGGTGATCCTCGCGACCAGGCCGCCGCCGACGAACGCCGCGACCGCCGCGAGGATCAGCGCGGCGGCGAGCGAGGAGTAGCCGAGCAGGTAGGGCAGCAGGGGGATCACGGCACCGACCGCGAACGTGATCAGCGAGGCGCCGGCGGCGGTGTACGGCGACGGCAGCTCGTTGTGGTCGACGCCGAGCTCCTCGCTGACGTGGACGCTCAGCGCCTCCTCCGGGTGCGCGGAGATCTGCGCGGCGACCTTGTCGGCCAGGTCGGCATCCACTCCGCGGTTGCGGAACACCGCGGCAAGCTCGCGCCGCTCCGATTCCGCGTTGTGCTCGAGCTCGTACTTCTCCTTGTCCACTTCGGACTGGACGAGCTCGTTCTGCGAGGACACCGAGATGAATTCCCCGGCGGCCATCGAGAACGCGCCTGCGGCCATGCCGGCCATCCCGGTGAGCACGATCGCGGCGTGCGAGGCAGCCGCGCCGCCGACGCCGGCGATCAGTGACACGTTGGTGACCAGGCCGTCCATCGCGCCGAAGACGGCGGGTCGCAGCCAGCCGCCGGAGACGTCACGGTGCTCGTGTCCGTGTGCCTCAGCCTGGATGTCGCTGCCTGCGGTCATCGTGATGCGCCTCAGTTCGTCCGGGGGGTGTACTGGCTGCCGCGCCGCCTGAGCGCAGCACGGCACCAGGCCCGGGCCGGGCTGTCATCAACGACGGATGGCCTGGTGATATTCCGGCTGTCGGGCCCGGCACCGGGCGCTGCGGGTTCCCGGTGCCGTCCCGCCCCGCGCCACCTGGCTTGCTGCGTCAGCGCGGCCCTCTCCCGGCGGCCAGGCCGGCAGCGGCGCGGACCGGTATCGCGCCAGGCAGCGGTGCCCGGTGCCCGGGGTCACCGAAGGCCGTCCGGCGGCCGCGCCGCGCGCCAGACGGTCAGCTCTTGGTCACGCTGTAGAGGAAGATGTGGCCGATCGCCGTCGGGTAGATGCCGTAGACGTTCTTCGCCGCCGCCGACAGGTAGTTGTAGAAGTAGGCGAAGATGATCGGGGTCTGTTCCAGCAGCAGGTTCTCGATCTGCCCGGCCAGGCTGCGCTGCGAGGACAGGTCGATGGCCGCGATGTACTGGTTGGACAGCTTGTCGTACTGGCTGCTGGAGAAGTGCGCCGCGTTCCACGTGCCGGTCCCGGCCTTGGCGTTGTAGGTCTGCAGCGGCGCGGTCAGGAAGACATTCGGCACGCTGCGGTGCCCGTAGTCGACCAGGCTCATGGTGGCGTCCAGCCAGTCGGAGTTCCCGAACGTGGCTTTGCCGTAGTAGGTGGTGGAGTCCTCGAACTTGGTGCTGATGCTCACGCCGATGCTCTTCGCGGACTGCGCGACGATCTGCCCGAACTCCGGGATCTCCAGCTCGTCGAGGCCGATCAGCTGGGTGGAGAAACCCGACGAGTGCCCGGCCGCCGACATCAGCGACTTGGCCTTGGCGATGTTCTTGGCGCGCTGCGGCACGCTGGTGTCGGTGGAGGGGAACACCGGCGCGAACGGGCTGTCGTTGCCGAGGTCGGCGTAGCCCTTGAACAGCGCCTTGACGATCGCCGTGCGGTCCAGGGTCAGCGCGATCGCCTGCCGGACCCGCGAGTCGGTGAACGGCTTGGTGTCGCAGCGCATCGACAGCTCGCGGTGCGCGCTGGACTTGAGCCGGACGACGTTGTACTGGCCGGCCAGCAGCTGCTCTCCGCCGGTCACCGAGAACTGCCCGACGACATCGATGCTGCCGCTGGTCAGCGCCAGGATCGCGGGAGTCTGGCTGGTGTAGAACGTGAACTCGGTCGCGGCCGGCTTGGCCTTCGTGCCCCAGTACTGCTCGTTGCGGGTGAACGACGCCCCGACCTTCGCGGTGTAGCTCTTGAGCACGAATGGCCCGGTGCCGATGAACGAGCCCTGCCATTTGGCCGGGTCGTAGCCGTTCGGCAGGATGATCATGTTGTAATTGTCGGACGAGGTCAGGTACGGGAAGTTGCCGTTCGGCGCGGACAGGTGGAACTCGACGGTGTAGTCGTCGACCTTCTTGACCCCGGCTGGCAGCAGCGCCCCGCCGAACGCCGACAGCGCGTTCGATGCGCTCTTGGGATTGGTCTGCAGCTGGTAGGTGTAGACGACGTCGTCGGCGGTGAGCGTGCTGCCGTCATGGAACTTGACGCCCTGGCGGATCTTGAACGTCCAGACGTCGGCGGTGGAGTTGGCCGACCAGCTGGTCGCCAGCTGCGGCTGCAGCGTGAGGTGCTGGTCGGAGAACGTCAGGTACTCGCCGGTCTGGCCGAGCATGTCCAGCCCGCCCTGGTCGGCCACGGTCAGCGGGTTGATCGCCGCGGCCGGGACGATGATGCCGCACTTGATCGTGGCGTTCGCCTTGCCGCTGGAACTGGAGCCCGCGCCCGATGTGGCCGTCGACGAGCTGCCCGAGCTGCCGCAGGCCGCCAGCACGGCGCCGAGCACGGGCACCGATATGCCCACGACCGTTCCGCGCCGGAGGAAATCACGCCGGGAGAGCCGCCCGGCTGCGAATTCGTCGATGACGTGATTGGCGATTTCGCCCTGGCCCTGGCGGAGCTGGCCGAGGCGGCGGGGATCGATATTCACGGGTCCTCCTCAGAACCTCTACCGGTCGGCGGGCTCGCAGTCCGGCGCGAATCGAAAAAAGCTATGGCATCATCGGGTGATTGTCACGGCTCCGGTTCGGTGCGTTGCAGATTCCGCAGCTCATCGACCGGAATATGGCAGCTCATGAAATGGCCCGGGGTCACCTCCGCCAGCGGCGGCTCGGTCGTCTCGCACGCCCCGGTGGCCAGCCGCCGCGGGCAGCGGGTGTGGAACACGCAGCCCGACGGCGGGTTCGCCGCCGACGGGATCTCGCCTTCCAGCCGGATCCGGTCCGGCCGCTGCCCGTCGATCGACGGCACGGCCGACAGCAGCGCCTCGGTGTAGGGGTGGTGCGGCCCGGTGAAGACCATCTCGGCCGGCCCCACCTCCATGACGCGGCCGAGGTAGAGCACCGCGATGCGGTCGGACAGGTAGCGCACCACTCCCAGGTCGTGGGAGATGAACAGGTAGGTGACGTCCTCCTTGGCCTGCAGGTCGGCCAGCAGGTTGAGTATCGCGGCCTGGACCGACACGTCCAGCGCGGACGTCGGCTCGTCGCAGACCACCACGCGCGGGCCGCCGGCGAACGCGCGGGCGATCGCCACCCGCTGCTTCAGCCCGCCCGACAGCTGGCTCGGCCGCAGCGGCAGGTGCCGCGGCTCCAGCCGGACCGAGCGGACCAGGTCGGCCAGCCGGTCGCGGAGCCGGTCGCCGCCGAGGCCGGCCAGCCGGGACAGCGGCCGGCTGATCAGCCGCCGGACGCTGTGCCGCCGGTTGAGCGCGGAGTCGGGGTTCTGGAAGACGATCTGCAGCGCCTTGAGCTGCTCCCGCGGCCGGTGCCGGGAATCGGCGCCCAGCTCCTGGTCGTCCAGCGTGACGACCGCGCCGTCGTCGGGCCGTTCCAGGCCGAGCAGCACCCGCGCCAGCGTGGTCTTGCCGCTGCCGGACTCGCCGACCAGGCCCAGCGTCTCGCCCCGGTGCAGGGCGAGATCCACGCCGACCAGGGCCTGCACCTGCTCACTGCCGGAGCTGAAGGTCTTGGACAGGCCGCGGGCCGCCACCACCGGCTCGACGGCGGTCCCGGGCTCGGGCAGCGTCGCGTCGGCCGGGGTGTTGCGGGGCAGGTCGCCAGTCGCCTGGTGCAGGTAGCAGCGCGACGTCCGGACGGGGGCGACGGCGAAGGCCGGCGGCGGCTCCTCCCGGCAGCGCTGCTCGGCGATCGGGCAGCGCTCGGCGAAGATGCACCCGGGCAGCGCGTGGCCGGGCGGCGGCAGGAACCCGGGGATCGTGTCCAGCCGCCCGTGGTCCTTGCGCTGGCCGCGGCGCGGGATGCAGCGCAGCAGGCCGACCGTGTAGGGATGGCGAGGCTGCTCGAACACCTGCCGGGCCGGGCCTTCCTCGATCAGCTCGCCAGCGTAGAGCACCCCGACCCGGTCGCACATCTTGGCGATCACCGCGAGGTTGTGGCTGATGAACAGCACCGAGGTATCGAACTCGGTACGCAGCCCGGCCACCAGGTCCAGGACCTCGGCCTCGACGGTGGCGTCCAGCGCGGTCGTCGGCTCGTCCAGGATCAGCAGGGACGGCTGGACGGCCAGGGCCATGGCGACGATGACCCGCTGGGCCATGCCGCCCGACAGCTGGTGCGGGTACCGGTGCATGACCCGGCCCGGGTCGGAGATCTGCACCCTGGCCAGCATCGCCTCCGAGCGTTCCAGGGCCTCCCGGCGGGACGCGCCGGCGATCTCGAACACCTCGGCGACCTGGCGGCCGACCCGGATCGAGGGGTTCAGCGCCCGGCCGGGCTCCTGGTAGACCATCGAGACCGTGCTGGCCCGCAGTGCCCGCAGCTGCGCCGCGCCCATGGCCAGCGGGTCCTTGCCGTTGATGGCCACCGTGCCGGCGCTGACCCGGCCGTTGCGCGGCAGGTACCGGGTCAGCGCCATCGCGACCGTCGACTTGCCGGACCCGGACTCGCCGACCAGGCCGTAGGACTCGCCGTGGCCGATCTCGAAGGACACGTCGCGCAGCACCCGCCGGTCGCGGCCGCGTACCCGGTAGGTCACGTCCAGGTGCTCCACCCGCAGCGCCGGGGCGAGGCTGTCCGCGCTGCCGGCGGGCGGGACCTGCGTCACCGTCACGATGCGAGCACCTGCTCGATCGAGTCGGTGACCAGGTTGATCGAGATCACCAGCGAGGCGATCGCCAGGGCCGGGAACAGGGTCATCCACCAGTAGCCCGCCGGCAGCACGCCGTAATTCGCCGCGATGTCCGCGCCCCAGTCCGGCGTCGGCGGCTGAATCCCGAACCCGAGGAACGACAGCGCGGCGACAGTGAAGATCGCGTAACCGAGCCGCACCGTGAACTCGACCAGGATGGCCGGCAGCACGTTGGGCAGGATCTCGGCGAACATGATGCGCGCCGGGCTCTCGCCCAGCAGCCGGGCCGACGACAGGTAGTCCAGCTGGCTTTCCACCAGCACCGCCGAGCGCACGGTGCGGGCGATCAGCGGCGTGAACACGAACCCCACGACCAGCGTGATCGTGAGCACCGACGGGCCCAGCGACACCACGAACAGCAGCGCCACGATCACCACCGGCAGCGCGAGCACGGCCTCGACCACCCGGCTGAGCAGGATGTCGGCCACCCCGCCGAGGTAGCCCATGAGCAGGCCGAGCGCGGTCCCGGCCACGGTGCCGATCGTCGTGGCCGCCGCGGCGATCACCAGGATCGACCGGGCGCCGACGATGACCCGCGACAGCACGTCCCGGCCGAGCTGGTCGGTGCCCAGCCAGTGCGCGGCCGACGGCGGGGCGTTGACGGCCAGCAGGTTCTGCGCCAGCGGGTTGTGCGGGGCGATTGCGCTGCCGAAGACGGCGCAGACGATCCAGAACAGCAGTATCGCGGCGCCGGCCAGGAACGTGGGCCGGCCCAGCAGCAGCCGCCACGGCGGGATCTCGGTGCGGGCCGGGTGCGCGATCGCGACCTCAGCGGCCGGTGCCGCCAGGTCGGTCACCGGGCGCTCCACAGCCGCAGCCGCGGGTTCAGCGCGGTGTTGAGCAGGTCGGCCAGCAGCGTGGCCACCATGTAGACCACGCCGATCACCAGCACCCCGGCCTCCAGCATCGGGAAGTCCTTGGCGGTCGCCGCCCGGTAGATCAGGTTCCCGATGCCCTGGTAGTTGAACAGTGTCTCGACCACGACCAGGCCGCCGATCAGGTAGCCGGTCTGGGTGGCGATCACGGTGATCGTCGGCAGCAGCGAGTTGCGCAGCACGTGCCGGCGGATCATCACCGACCGCTTCAGCCCCTTGAGCGTCGCGGTCCGCGCATAGTCCGAGTCGAGCGCCTCGATCGTGCCGGCCCGCGCCATCCGGGCGATGTACCCGAACAGCACGAGGACCAGCGGGATCGCCGGCAGGATCAGGTGCTCGAGCTGGCTCGCCGCCGAGGCGCCCTGAGGGGCGGTCGCGGTCACCGGCAGCACCTTCAGGCCGACGGCGAAGATGACGATGACCACGATGCCGGACACGAACTCCGGCACGGTCGCGGCGGACAGGCCGACCACGGAGATCACCCGGTCGGCCGGCCGGCCGGCGTTGAGCGCGGCGGCCACGCCACCGAGGATGCCGAGCGGCACCACGACCACGAACGCCAGGGCGGCCAGCTTGAGCGAGTTGACCAGGGCCGCCTGGACGAACGGCTCGACCGCCGACCGGTACTGGTAGGAGGTGCCCATGTCGCCGTGCAGCAGGCCGGTGATCCAGCTCCAGTACTGCACGATCAGCGGCCGGTCCACGCCGAGCTGGTGGTCCAGCGCCGCGACCGCGCTCGGCGCGGCCAGGTTGCCGAGGATGGCCCGGCCGGGATCGCCGGGCAGCACCTGGCCGGCGAAGAACACGATGACGCTGAGCAGCCAGAGCGTGATGATTGCCAGGCCCAGCCGCTTCAGGATGTACGTCGCCAACCCCTGGCCCCCTCGAGGACGGCAGCCCCGTTCGGCTCGGAGATCTTGAGGGCAGCCTAGTTTCCTAGTTCCGGGCACGCAAAGCTGCCGGTCCCTGATCGTTACCGGAACGTCATCGCCCCGGGCCGGGCACCAGGGGTTTCCCGCCCGGCTGCCGGGGATAGGTCTCGGGCATGAGCAGCGGGTCGCGGCCGCCCGGCGCGCGGGATCTCCCGGCAGCCCGGTGAAGATCACGGCGATCCGCCTGCACCGGATGCGGCTGCCGCTGGACCCGCCGTTCGCGGCCGCCTGGGACCCGGTGCCGCGGCTGCACTTCGACGCCACGCTGGTGCAGGTGCAGACCGACGCGGGCCTGACCGGCTACGGGTCCGGGGGCACAATGGACGGGTTCGAGCCGTTCGCCGGCCTGTTCCTCGGCACCGACCCGCTGCGGATCGCCCGGCACGTGCAGGTGATCGAGACCATCGGCTTTCACGTCGGCCGGTACTGGCCGCTGGAGGCCGCGCTTTGGGACATCATCGGGCAGGCCTGCGGCCAGCCGGTGTCGGTCCTGTTCGGCGGGGCCGCCAGCGGGCTGCCGTGCTACGCCTCGTTCGGCGAGCTGAAAAGCCCGGCGCAGCGGGCCGACGCGGCTCTCGCCGCCCGGCAGGCCGGCTTTACTGCGGTGAAGGTCCGCATCGACCGGGCCGACCCAGCCGCCGGCCTGGCCGCCGTCCGGGCGGTGCGCGAGGCGGCCGGCGCCGGCCTGGAGATCATGGTGGATCTCAACCAGGGCTGGCGGATGGCCGGCGATATCTCCGCGGCCCTGGACGGCGCGGCGGTCCGCCGCCTCGCCGCCCAGCTGCGCGAGCTCGGCGTGTTCTGGCTGGAGGAACCGCTGCCCGCGGCCGACCTCGCCGGGATGCGAGCGCTGCGCGAGCAGGCCGGGATCCGGGTGGCCGGCGGCGAGATGGCCCGCACGCCCGGCGAGCTGCTGGCCGCGATCGATGCCGGCGCGCTCGACGTGCTCCAGCCCGACGCGGTGCTCGCGGTCGGGCTGCTCCGGGCCCGGACGATCGCCGAGGTCGCGCGGCTGCGCGGCCGCTGGTTCACCCCGCACACCTGGACCAACGGGCTGGGCCTGCTGGCCAACCTGCATGTCGCGGCGGGCGTGGGCGGCGGGCCGTACCTGGAGTTCCCGTGGGATCCGCCCGGCTGGACCCCGCAGCGGCGCGACTTCTTCCTGGCCGAGCCGCTGCTGCCCGGCCCGGACGGGGTCCTCGCCGTGCCGCCGCGGCCCGGCCTCGGCGTCCGCGTCGACGAGGCCGCCCTCGCCCGCTGGGCCGTGCGCTGACCCCTCGCCCGGCTCGCATGACCCGGAAGAGCTCCCGTCACGGGTGACCGCTCTATCCTCAGGATCATGAAAACCCGCCCATTGCGCCAGGCCCGGCTGCCGCCCGGGCCCACCGCGGCGACCGGCATGGACGCGCTGACCACGCGCTGGAGTCGTTCCTGTCGATGCGCGCTAATCCCTGGCCCGGCTCGCCGACGTCGGCTTCGCGCTCGGCGCGGCCGGCACCGGGTGCCCGCCGGACGCCAGCGGCCAGGCGGCCATCGGCGCGGTCGCGGCGCTGGCCTACCGTGTCGGCATGACGCACGCGCTGGCCGATTTCGGGATCACCGCCGATTACCGCCAGACCGCCACGGACGCGCTCGGCGACGAGGTGCTGGCGAACACGCCGCGCGCGCCGGACCGCGCCGACGTCCTGGCTGTGCTGGCAGGCCGGCCCGGCATGCCAGCGATGCCCCGCTGACCCTGGCCGATGCGCCGCGCCGCCAAGCGGCAGCAGGGGATGATGAACCGTTAACGGGCGGCGCCGCAGCGCCGCCGGCCGCCGAACTCAACGAGGAGCGCTGATGGCAGCCGTGCACACTGGCGGACCGGCCGGGCCGCGCCCGGTCCGCGCCCCGCGCGGGACCACGCTGAGCTGCAAGGGGTGGCAGCAGGAAGCCGCCATGCGGATGCTGATGAACAACCTCGATCCCGAGGTGGCCGAGCATCCCGACCAGCTGATCGTCTACGGCGGTTCCGGCCGTGCCGCCCGTAGCTGGGACGCCTTCGACGCGATCGTGGCGTCCCTGCGCGACCTGGCCGGGGATGAGACCCTGCTGGTTCAGTCCGGCAAGCCGGTCGGCGTGTTCCGCACCCACGAATGGGCGCCGCGAGTGCTGATCGCCAACTCCAACCTGGTGCCGCAGTGGGCCACCTGGGAGGAGTTCCGGCGGCTGGAGGCGGCCGGCCTGACCATGTACGGGCAGATGACCGCCGGCTCGTGGATTTACATCGGCACCCAGGGCATCCTGCAGGGCACCTACGAAACGTTCGCCGCCGTGGCCGCCAGGCGCTTCGGCGGCTCGCTGGCCGGCACGATCACGCTGACCGCGGGCCTGGGCGGGATGGGCGGCGCCCAGCCGCTGGCCGTCACCATGAACGGCGGGGTGGCGATCTGCATCGACTGCGACCCGTCCCGGATCAGCCGCCGGATCGAGCATGGCTACCTGGATGAGGCAGCCGGCAGCGTCGACGACGCGATCCGCCGCGCGGTCGCCGCGGCCGGGGCGGGGCACCCGCTGTCGATCGGGCTGCTCGGCAACGCCGCCGAGATCGTGCCGCAGATGCTCGCCATGGACGCGCCGGTGAACGTGGTCACCGACCAGACCTCGGCCCACGACCCGCTCACCTACCTGCCGCGCGGCGTCCCGTTCGAGGACATGGCGGCGCTGCGGGCCGAGGACCCGGCCGGCTTCACCAGCCAGGCCCGCGAGTCCATGGCCGCGCACGTCGAGGCCATGGTCGGCTTCCTCGACGCGGGCGCGGAGGTGTTCGACTACGGCAACTCGATCCGCGGCGAGGCCGAGCTGGCCGGCTACCAGCGCGCGTTCGACTTCCCCGGCTTCGTGCCCGCTTACATCCGGCCGCTGTTCTGCGAGGGCAAGGGCCCGTTCCGGTGGGCGGCGCTGTCTGGCGACCCGGCCGACATCGCCGCGACCGATGCCGCGATCCTCGACCTGTTCCCCGACAACGAGCCGCTGGCCAGGTGGATCCGGATGGCCGGCGAGAAGGTGCGCTTCCAGGGCCTGCCGGCGCGCATCTGCTGGCTCGGCTATGGCGAGCGGCACCTGGCCGGGGCGCGGTTCAACGACCTGGTGGCCCGCGGCGACGTGGCGGCGCCGGTCGTGCTCGGCCGCGACCACCTGGACTGCGGGTCAGTCGCCTCGCCATACCGGGAAACCGAGTCGATGGCCGACGGCTCGGACGCGATCGCCGACTGGCCGCTGCTGAACGCACTGGTCAACACCTCCTCCGGGGCTTCGTGGGTGAGCATCCACCACGGCGGCGGCGTCGGCATCGGCCGGTCGATCCACGCTGGCCAGGTATGCGTCGCCGACGGCACCCCCCTGGCGGGCCAGAAGCTGGAGCGGGTTCTCACCAACGACCCGGGGATGGGCATCATCCGGCACGCCGACGCCGGCTACGACCGGGCCGCCGAGGTCGCTGCCGAGCGCGGCGTCCGGCTGCCGATGGCCCCGGCTGCCAGCGGGCAATGAGCTTCACCCGGCTGTGGGAGTCGCTGCTGCCGGCCGGCCGGGACGCCGGCACCGGCGGCTACCGGCGCTACTCCTGGACCGAGGCCGACGCGGCCTGCCGGGAGTGGTTCGCGGCCGCCGCCGCCGAGCGCGGCCTGCGGTGCGAGTGCGACCGCAACGGCAACCTGTGGGCGTGGTGGACAGTGCAGTCCCGGGGGGTCGGCCCCCCGGAGTCCCCCGCGAGGCCGTCCCGGGGGGACGGCCCGGCCGGGCTGCCTGGCGGTCTGCCGGCCGGCGCGATCGTCACCGGCAGCCATCTGGACTCGGTGCCTGACGGCGGCGCCTTCGACGGCCCGCTCGGCGTGGTGTCCGCGTTCGCGGCGATCGACCTGCTGCGCGAGCAGGGCTTCGAGCTCGCCCGGCCGCTGGCAATCGCGGCGTTCACCGAGGAGGAAGGGGCCAGGTTCGGGGTGGCCTGCCTGGGCAGCCGGCTGCTGACCGGCGTGCTGACCCCGCAGGCCGCGCGTGCGCTCGCCGACGGCGACGGGGTCACTCTGGCTGCGGCGATGACGCAGGCCGGCCTCGACCCGGCCGCGATCGGCCCCGACGACGACCGCGCGACCGCGATCGCCGCGTTCGTGGAGCTGCACATCGAGCAGGGCAGCGCGCTGGCCGGGCTCGGCGCCGCGGTCGGGATCGCGTCGGCCATCTGGCCGCACGGCCGGTGGCGGCTGGACTTCACCGGCCGGGCCGATCACGCCGGGACCACCCGGCTGGCCGACCGGCGCGATCCCATGCTGCCGTGCGCGGCCGCCATCCTTGCGGCCCGGCAGGCAGCCGCGCAGCATGCCGCCCTGGCCACCTTCGGCAAGGTCCGGCCGGAGCCCGGCGGGGCCAACGGCATCGCCGCGGCTGCGCACGCGTGGCTGGACGCGCGGGCCCTGGACGACACCGTCCTGACCGCGCTGGTCGGCCAGATCGAGGCGGCGGCGCGGGCCGCCGCGGCCGAGCATGGCGTCGGCGTCACGGTCACCCGGGAGTCGGTCACCCCCCGGGTGGAGTTCGACCCCGGGCTGCGCGCCCGGCTCACCGCGATGCTGGCAGCGCGCGGCATCGACGCACCACAGCTGCCCACCGGCGCCGGGCATGACGCGGGCGTGCTGGCCGCCCGGCTGCCGACCGCCATGCTGTTCGTCCGCAACCCCTCGGGGGTGTCGCACTCGCCGGCCGAGCACGCCGAGGCAGCGGACTGCGCAGCCGGGGTGCGCGCGCTCGCGGCCGTGCTCGCCGACCTGGCCGGTGCCTGATGGCCGCGGCGGCCCGGGCCTGGCACGCCGGGCTGGCGCTGCTGCCCGGCACGAGCCGGCCGGGCCCGCGGATCGGCTCGGACGTGCTGATCGAGGCCGAGGACGGCAGGTTCAGCCGGATCACGCCCGGAGTGCCGGCCGGCGATGCGCCGCCGTCCGCGGCCCGGCTGCCCGGCGTCGTGCTGCCCGGCCTGGCGAACGCGCACTCGCACGCCTTCCACCGGGCGCTGCGCGGCATCACCCAGGCCGGCCAGGGCACGTTCTGGACCTGGCGGGAGCGGATGTACGAGGTTGCCGCGGCGCTGGACCCCGGCAGCTACCGCAAGCTGGCCACCGCCGTCTACGCCGAGATGGCCCTGGCGGGCATCACCTGCGTCGGCGAGTTCCACTACCTGCATCACGGCCCCGGCGGGGCCCGGTACGCCGACCCCAACGAGATGTCGCGGGCGCTGATCGACGCGGCGGCCGCCGCCGGGCTGCGCATTACCCTGCTGGACACCTGCTACCTGGCTGGCGGCCTGGACGGCGGCCTGCCGCAGCCGCTGGCCGGCCCGCAGCTGCGGTTCGGTGACGGGGACGCGGACCGCTGGGCGGCCCGGGCCGAGGCGCTCGGCGCCGACTCCCGGGGCATGCTGGCCGTGCATGCCCGGGCCGGCGCGGCGATCCACTCCGTGCGGGCCGTGCCCGCCGCGCAGATGCACCCGGTTGTCGCCTGGGCGCAGCGGCACGCGGCGCCGCTGCACGCGCACCTGTCCGAGCAGGTCGCCGAGAACCGGGCCTGCCTGACTGCCTACGGGGCCACGCCGGCCCAGGTGCTCTACGACGCCGGCGCGCTCGGGCCGCGCTGCACGGTGGTGCACGCAACCCACCTGACTGGCCGGGACATCCAGCTGCTGGGCGGCACCGGCACCGCCGCCTGCCTGTGCCCGACCACCGAGGCCGACCTGGCCGACGGGATCGGCCCGGCCAGCGCCCTGGCCATGGCCGGCTGCCCGCTGACGCTCGGCAGCGACAGCCAGGCCGTAGTGGACCTGTTCGAGGAGGCGCGGCGGGTCGAGCTGGGCGAGCGGCTGGCCACCGGCCGCCGCGGGCACTTCACCGCCGCCGCGCTGGCCCAGGCGGCCACCCTGGCCGGGCACGCCAGCCTCGGCTGGCCGGACGCGGGGGAGATCGCCGTCGGCGCGCTGGCCGACCTGGTCGCCATCGGGACCGACAGCCCCCGGCTGGCCGGCCTGACCGTGCGGACAGCACTGGAAACGGTGCTGTTCGCGGCCACCGCCGCCGATGTGCGCGAGGTGGTCATCGGCGGCCGGGACGTCGTCAGGGACGGACGGCACCTGCTGGCCGGCGATGTCCCGGCGGCCCTGTCGAGCGCGATCGGCGCGGTGCTGTCGTGAGCACCCTGATCACCAACATCGGCGAGCTGGTCACCAACGCCCCGCCCGGGGCCGAGCCGGGTGACTTCGGGCCCGCCGGGCCGGGTGGCGCTGGCGCGGGCCCGGCGCCCGGCTTCGCCGCCCTGTTCGGCGCCGCGCTGGTGATCGACGGCGGGCGGGTGGCGTGGACCGGCCCGGCGGCCCGGGCCCCGGCCGCTGACGAGGCGGTGGACGCGGGCGGCCGCGCCGTCCTGCCCGGCTTCGTAGACTCGCACGCGCACCTGGTCTTCGCCGGGGAACGCGGGGCCGAGTTCGCCGCCAGGATGGCCGGGCAGCCCTACCAGGCCGGCGGGATCCGCGCCACCGTCGCGGCGACCAGGGCGGCGGCCGACGAGGACCTGCGGGCCAGCCTGGCCCGGCTGGCCGCGGAGATGCTCGCCCAGGGCACGACTACTTTCGAGTGCAAGTCCGGCTACGGGCTGACCGTGCCGGACGAGGCCCGCAGCGTCGCGCTGGCCGCCGAGGTGACCCCCGAGGTCACCTACCTGGGCGCGCACGTCGTGCCGCCGGAATTCAGCGGCGACGCCGCCGGGTACGTCGAGCTGGTCTGCGGGCCGATGCTGGCCGCGTGCGCGCCGCACGCGCGGTGGGTGGACGTGTTCTGCGAGCGCGGCGCGTTCGGGGCGGACGAGGCGGCGGCGGTGCTCGCCGCCGGGAAGGCAGCCGGGCTGCAGCCGCGGGTGCACGCCAACCAGCTCGGCCACGGGCCCGGCGTGCAGGTCGCGGTCGCGGCCGGAGCAGCGTCCGCCGATCACTGCAGCTACCTCAGCGACGCCGACGTGGACGCGCTCGCTGCCTCGCCGACTGTCGCCACCTTGCTGCCGGGGGTGGAGTTCTCCACCCGCCAGCCTTATCCGGACGCGCGGCGGCTGCTGGCCGCGGGCGTGACCGTGGCGCTGGCCACCGACTGCAACCCCGGCTCCTGCTTCACCTCCAGCATGCCGCTGTGCGTGGCGCTGGCCGTCCGGGAGATGCGGATGACCACCCAGGAGGCGGTCTGGGCCGCGACCGCGGGCGGCGCCCGGGCACTGCGCCGTGCCGACGTCGGCCACCTGGCCGTCGGGGCCCGCGCCGACCTGGTGATGCTGGACGCCCCGTCGCACGCCTACCTGGCCTACCGGCCCGGCGTCCCGCTCGCAGCCGCCATCTGGCAGGGCGGCCGCCGCGCGGCCGGATCCGCGGTGGGCCGGGGCCTACCCTCGCTGTAGGCCCTGGCCCGACCGAGAAGGTTATCAGCAAGCACAGCACCAGCATCTTCGCCAAGCTCGGCCTGGCGCCCTCCGACGCGGACAACCGGCGCAGCCTGGCGGTGCTGGCCTACCTCAACTCCTGATCCGCCGCTCCTGCTGTCCGGCACGACCCGGCGGGCCCCGGGCCGGTCAGGAAAGGTGCAAGGTGGCGTAGCGGCGGTGGAACCGGATCAGCGGATCGCCGGCCTCGGCCACGTACGGCACGGCCAGCACCCGGCCGATGATCATCAGGTGATCGCCGGCCGGAGCCCGCTCGGCGACCTCGCATTCGAGGGCGGCCAGGCCGCCGTCGGCGATCAGCGCGCCGCTCACCGCGCCGCGGTGGTGCGGCACGCCGTCGAGCAGCAGCCGCGCCCCGGGCCGGCCGGCCGTGGCGAACCGGCCGGCCAGCGCGCGCTGGCCGGCGGCCAGCAGCGTCACAGCGAACCGCTCCAGCCGGCCGAGCAGCTCCGCCGCGTAGGAGCCTGTGACCAGGCAGACCACAACCATCGGCGGGTCGTCGGAGACGGGGCAGAACGCGCTGACCGTGGTGCCGATGTCGTCCCGCCCGTCGGCCACGGTCACCAGCGTGACGCCGCAGGCGTATGCCCCGGCGGCGTCGGCCGCGGCGAACGCCCGCGGAGCTGCGCCGTCCCGCTCGGTCATGCGAAGGCCCAGCTGCCGGGCAGCATCAGCGGGCCGCCGCCGGGCCAGCCCGCCCGGGCGGCCAGCTGCCAGGCCGGGCCCCAGCTCTCGGCGAGCATCCGCGCGGCGGCGGCGCCCCGGCTGTCGCTGGAGGCCGGCGGCCGCAGCCGGTCCAGCGGCCGGATCCGCGGATACAGCTGAACCGGTGCGTCGCCCGGCAGCCCGGCGCGCCGCCGGGCGACGGCCGTGGCCTGATCCAGCCCGCCGAGCTCGTCCACCAGCCCGCGCTCCGCGGCGTCGGCGCCGGTCCAGACCCGGCCCCGGGCCAGCTCGTGCACCCGCTCCGCGGTCAGCCCGCGCCCGCTGGCCACCTTGCCGGTGAAGTCCGCGTAGATGTGGTCGAGCCAGCGAGAGACCAGCGCCTGCTCCTCGGGCGTGAACGGCCGCAGGGTCGAGAACATCGCCGAGTGCTCGCCCTCGCTGACCGCATCGGCGGTGATCCCGGCCCGGCTCAGGGCCTCGCCGACGACCGGCTTGCCGGTCAGCACGCCGATCGAGCCGGTGATGGTGCCGGGCTGGGCGATGATCGCATCGGCCGCCATCGCGATGAAGTACCCGCCGGAGGCCGCCACGTCTCCCATCGACACCACGACGGGCGTGCCGCCCGCCCGGGCCCGCACCACTTCCCGCCAGATCGTGTCCGAGGCCACGTACGAACCGCCGGGGCTGTTGACCCGCAGCACGATCGCGCGGACGTGCGGGTCGGCGGCGGCGGCCCGGATCGCGGCGGCGATCGTGTCCGACCCCATCGCCGCCGACATCGGCCCGTGGCTGCTGCGGCCGCGGCGGATCGGCCCGGTCGCGTAGATCAGCGCGACTCCCGGCCGACGCGGCGCCGCCACCGCCCTGGCCCGCCCGGCGACCGCGCGGGCCCGCTGGTAGCGGCTCAGGTACAGCAAGATGGCGCCCTGCCCGGCGTGCTTGCGCACGTGCGCGTACACCTCGTCGCGGTAGCCCAGCGCGTCCACCAGCCCGGCCGCCAGCGCCTGCTCGGCTAGGAACGGCCCCTGGTCGATGAGCTCGCGCGCCCGGGCCGGCTCGAGACCGCGCCGGTCGGTGATCGCCGCCGCGATCTGCTCGGTGACCGAGGCCAGCATCCGCTCGGTCTCTTCCCGGGCCGGCCCGGAGAAGCCGCGCTCGGTCACCTGCTCGGCTGCGCTCTTGTATTCGTGCCGCTTGTCGACCTGGACGCTCGCGCCCAGCCGGTCGAGCGCCTCGCGCAGGAAGATCCGCTGCACGGAGATGCCGGTCAGCCCGAGATCGCCCGAGGGCTGCAGGTAGATGGTGTCGAACGCGGTCGCCAGGTAATACGGCACATTGCCGGCCGAGAACTCGCCGAACGACTCCGCCCAGGCCACCGTGTGCTTGCCGGCCGCGGCGAAATCGGCGATCGCCGCGCGCAGTTCCTGCACCGCGGCGAGCCCGATCGGCCGGCCGCCGAGCTTGGCGACCAGCGCGCGCACCCGCTGGTCGCCGCGGGCCCGGCGCAGGCCGTCGAGCAGGTCGGCCAGCACCGGCCGGTGCCGGCCGAGTGCCGCCGACACCGGATCGGCCGGGCGGCTCTCGGCAACCCCGTCGGTGAGGTCGAGTTCGAGGATCAGCGGCGCGGTCCGCTGCTGGCGCACCTGGGCGATGCGCCCGGCGAGTGTCGATTCCGTCATGCGTCCAGCTTATGGTCGGCGCTCGCCCCCGGCCCGGGTCCAGTCACGGCGCGGGCCGCCGCGCGTCACCCCAGGACCCTCCGCCGGGCCGGACTGGCCCCCCTCATCGGTATGCCCGCCCCGTGGTTGTGGCCAGTCATGGGCACCCATCCCCCTGGCTGCCGCAACCACGGGGTTCGGCGCTCGGAAGTCCGGCCGGCCGCCGGGCCCGGGGCGGAGCTGACCGGTCCGGCGGATCGGTTATCGTTCGCGGATATGGCTGATCGGGACGGGAACGGGTGGGTGCGCTGCGGCCTGGGCCACCGGCACTGGGGCCTGTTCGGCGCGGCGGGCCTGCTCGCATTCACCACCGCCGGCCCGGACGGGCCGAGCGTGCTGCTGCAGCGCCGGATCGAGTGGAGCCACCACGGCGGCACCTGGGGACTGCCCGGCGGGGCGCGGGACAGCCATGAGACGGCGGTGGCGGCGGCGCTGCGGGAAGCGGCCGAGGAGTGCGGATTGCCCCCGGCCGCCGTCCGGGTCAGCGGGGTCTTCCATGACGATCACGGCGGCTGGGCCTACGACACCGTGCTGGCCCGCGCTGATGACCAGTTCGCCGTGCATGCCGACAGCGAGGAGACCATCGAGGCCGCGTGGGTGCCCGCCAGCCGGGTCGCCGGGCTGGACCTGCATCCCGGATTCGCCGCCAGCTGGCCGCGGCTGGCCGCGGCCCTCGCACCGCTGACGATCATCGTCGACGCCGCGAACGTGATGGGCTCGCGGCCGGACGGATGGTGGCGCGACCGGGCCGCGGCAGCGGCCCGGCTGCGGGATCAGCTCGCCGGCCTGGCCGGCCGCGGGCTGACTGAGGTGCCCGGCCCGGCGGACGGCCCGGCGCTGGCGTGCTGGCTGCCCGATTTCGTCCTCGTCGTCGAGGGGGCGGCACGCCCCGCAGCGGACGGTGCCGGCAACGACAGAGCCGGTGCCGGGACCGCGGCCGGAAGTACTGCGGGACACCGGCGAGCACCCGGTGATCCGGCCTGGGCCCGGCTGACCGTATTGGCCGCGCCAGGCTCAGGTGACGATCTGATCGCGGACTTGGCCGGCCGCCTGCCTGGCCGGCGGATCGTGGTCACTGCGGACCGGGAATTGCGCCGCCGGTGCGAGGCTGCGGGCGCATCGGTGGCCGGCCCGGGCTGGCTGCTCGGGCTGCTGGGCCGCTGACATGCCGGCCGCCGGTGCTGTCCCGCCGGGCCGGCCGGGCTTCCCGGCCGGCGCGGCGGTGACGACCGGGGCCCTGCGCAGGGACCCGCTGCTGGTGCTGCGGCGGCTGCGAGCGGCCGAGCCGGTCTCCTGGCTGCCGGCCCTGGACGGCTGGCTGGTCACCCGGTATGACCTGGTGCAGCGGGTGCTGCGCGACGCGCGCACCTACACCGTGGACGACCCGCGGTTCGCTACCGCGCAGGTGGTCGGGCCGAGCATGCTCTCGCTGGACGGGGCGGCGCACCGCCGCCACCGAGACCCGTTCAGCCAGGCGTTCCGCGAGCCGGCCGTCGCCGCCCGGCTGGATGCGCTGGTCGCGGGGCACGCAGCCCGGCTGACGGCGGGCCTGGCCCCGGCGGGGGCGGCCGAGCTGCGCCGCGGGCTGGCCGGGCCGCTGGCCGCCGCGGTGATGGCCGACGTGCTCGGCCTGGCTGAGGTCACCGCCGAGACGATCCTGGGCTGGTACGACGCGATCGTCGCCGCCGTCTCCGCGCTGTCCGGCCAGGCTCAAGACGGCCATGTTCAGCCGAGCCACGCCCTGGCCAGCCAGGACCAGGCCGGGGAGGCGGCCGCGGCCGCGTTCGCGCTGCTGCGGGACAGCATCGCTGCGTCGGCCGCGCGCGGCGGGGCTGACTCGCTGCTGGCCGTGGCGGTCAGCCGCAGCGACCTGAGCCTGGCCGAGGTTGCCTCCAACGCCGCGGTGCTCATGTTCGGCGGCATTGAGACGGCCGAAGCGATGATCTGCAACGCGGTCTGGCATCTGCTCACCCACCCTGGGCAGCTAGCTGCCGTTGCCGCCGAAGGCGCACTCACGGCCGCCGCGGTGGAGGAATCGCTGCGGCTCGAGCCGGCCGCGGCCCTGCTCGACCGGTACGCGACGGCCGACGCGGAGCTCGGCGCGGCCCGGATCCGCCGCGGCGACCGGGTCACCGTCTCGCTCACTGCGGCCAACACCGACCCGTCAGATTATCGCTGTGCATGCGGCAAGGAAGGCAGGCACCAGGTGGACCGTGCACAAGCACGGAAGCGCGGCGTGGCGGGACACCAGTGAGGCTGTGCTCCTGAAAGGGGCACCGCACGTCCTACCGGTACACACTGTTTTCTGATGGAAGATCTGATGGAAGAAAGGCCCAGCGGGCGAAAGCGGAGCGCCGGGCGAGTCGCGGGTTCGATGGTAGGCTGCGCGGTGATGCTGGCAGCCGCAGGCCTGATGGTCACTGGCCTGGGCATGGTGCTCTTAAACCCGTGCTTCTTCGCGCAGTTCCCGCCAGCGGGCTGCCCGGTGGCATCAGTGGACCCGCCCGGCACCTCCCGGGGCTGGGTGCTGTTCCTGGTCGGTGGCCTGCTGCTGAGCGTCACGTTACTTACAGCCTACGCGGCTAGCTCTCCGGAAGCCCGTCAGGCCAGCAGTCAGGCTCGCCGGGAGAAGCGGGAATCCAGGCGAGCGCAGCCGACCGGTGCCCGCAGGGACATCAGCAGCGGGCCGTGGACCGCGAAGGTCAAGGCGGTAACCCCGAAAGGCACACCGGTCACCATGGTGCGCTGCTGCCAGCGTGGCCATGCCACACCGGACCTGGCGGCTGCGCATGCGGAGGCCATCGCGGAGCGCATTGCCAAGACAGGGCGCTAGTCAGCACCGCGCCTGGAACCGCGCGATGTGCCCGGCCAGCCTGCGAGCCTCATTCTCGGCCGGGTTGGAACTCGATCATCTCGTCCTCGGACGTGCCTTCGCCGTCATCCTGCGCGGCGAGGCCTGGGGTGATCAGACCGTCGTCCAGCAAGTCGGCCGCCGTGCGACGGTAGCTGCCGCCACTCGTACCACCGTCGGCTGGCTTCGCCTCGCTGGAACCGCCATCTAGACACGGACATGCGGCGCGGCGGTGCTCCGCCATGTGTCCTCCAGGCGCTTACCGAGAACATATGGCAAAGGCGGTAATCGGCGTGCCGGGTGTTGCGCTCGCTGCGGTCCAGGCGTTACGCGCACTCGGCCAGGATCCGACCATCGGCACCGCGTCAACGGCCGGTCCCGTAACCAGGGCGCCGCCGCCAAGTACATAGGGATGCCTGGCTGGGCACGTGACCGTCACGGGGCTGCCACCCGAGTTCGTAGCCGTGACGACGTCCAGGCCCCTGGGACCGGCCGTTGACGCTCCTGGTGGCGCTTGTCGGCCCTGCGGTCCCTGAGGTCCGATCCTGCTAGAGAATCCACGCGGGCCCTGCGGTCCACGGGTAGTGGCGTGCTGCGTCGTAGCGCGAACTGACGTAGCAGCCGGTGCTGCTGCGGCTGTCGTGCCGAGTGTGAGCGCGGCTGCCACTGCGATGGTGGCACCTGCGATGATCTTCTTCATTGCGAACCTCCCCCTGTTGTGCGGACCTGCCTGCAGGTCCGTGCTGGCGCTGAGTGCATCCCGAGATAGCCTGTCGACACTGACCACGTCACCCGGCAGCCTCGCCGCCGCCCTGGACGCCGACGCATGCCCAGTGGGTTGGTCGGCGCGCCCTTGGTGCTCATGACGGCCCCTCTCCGGATATACGGGAGGATGACGCCGCGCGACCCTACGGCTGTCCGGCCTTAGTTGCGCTCGGCCAGTGCCGCACTGGCCCCGCCCGAAAGCATCTGATATCCGACCGCAGTACAGGCGGCACCGCCGCTAGTGCAGGCAAGCGCGCTGAGGCCGTCGCGGCCGGTCTCCTGATCTGTATTCACGCCAGGTGAGGGAGAGGGCACTTGTGTCCACTGAGCGCCGTTCCAGCTGTCCACCAGCGTGTAGTAGGGAAGGACCGGTGGATACGAGTAGGTCCCAACTGCTGTGCAGCTGGTGGCCGACTGGCAGTGAACCGCGTACCAGTCGGCATTGCCGTACGCCGAGCCGCCGCCTTGACCGGGTGTGCTGAGCATCGACCATTTACTGCCGTCCCATTTTTCGGCGTACTGGTAGTCGCCGTTGCTGCTCGGATCTCCCGCGCCGTTGTATTCGTTGCCGACCGCAATGCATCCCGATGACCAGCATGAGATGCCCGTGTCGTGCCAGTAGTTGATGTCGTACTGGTTTTCCAGGATCGGTGTGGGCTGCGTAACCCATTTAGACCCGCTCAGGCCCATGGCCAGCGCGGATTCGGTCACGCTCTCGTCGGGGGTGGTGAAGCCGACGAGATCTGCGCCGACGGCCTGGCACTTGGCCGCGGATTCGCACGCCACGCCTGTAAGAGATCCCTGGGGGGCCCCGGAGGTGGACTGGTCAGTCCATTTGCTGCCATTCCACGCCTCGGCAAGCGGGTAGGTGAAGGTGCTGCTGCTGTGCGACCCGACTGCCTCGCAGCTGGTCGAAGAGGCGCACCTGACGAAGGCCAGGCTGTTATCCGGTGACGGGGTGTTGTATGCCACCTGGCTGGACCACCTGCTGCCGTTGTACAGCCAGGCCTCGGCCTTGCCCGCACTGGTGGCGCCGACCGCGATGCAGTAGGTGGCCGAGGCGCAGGACACGCTGTCCAGGCCGTCCGGGATGCCTGCGACTGTGGTCCAGGTGCTGCCGTTCCACTTCATGGACGCAGTGCTGCCAACGGACAGGCAGCCCGATGATGACCAGCATGACACCCCGCTCTGACCGCCGATCGCGGGCGTGGCCTGCACCGTCCAGGTGCCGGTGGACGCGCTGGCCGGTACCACGCTGAGCCCGGCGCAGGCCAGTACTGCCACCAGCGGCGTCAGATAGCGGATCCTCATCACATGCTCCCCCGGCAGTAACGCGCTGCAGGCGGCGCGGTGCGCGTGTCCGTCAATGTGCTGGCAGTCCGCCAGCGCGACGGCGGAACCATGCTGAGGCGCTGCGCCTGCCCGGCAGTGACTGCCTTAGCCTTCGCAACGATGTTGCGTACTCATCCTCACAGTTCCCGTCAACCCCGGCAGTGACAATCTATGTGATGTGTGTCATACATCGACGAAACGTAACGAGAGGGTCTCGGCTCTGCTGGGGGCCGCTGCGTCCCGGTCGGCGGCGTTTGAGGTCCCGGTCGCCTCAGGCGACGTCCGGCGTTCGCCTGTTGAAGGGTGAGCTACGCCGTCCGGCGTTGGAACTGGCCTGGCGGATGGCTGACATGCCGGAGCAGTGCAGGGCACATCACCCCTGGGGGCCGGGGCTGGTATCGTTCGACGGCTGGTCGTGCGCGTGTTCCCCGACCGGCGGGCACCTGGAGTTGCACTGCCTTTCACCCGGGTGCAAGGAGGTCTGGCAGAAGCCACTGCATGACGGGGTGAAATTGCTGCGGATGACCGGGCTACCGCCGAGGCAGTGTCCGCAGCGCTGACTTCGCCCGAACTTGAGGGCACAGCCACGTCACGAGCGCGAGGATGTTCGCAGTGGCAGCAGCAAAGGCGGAGGATTTGATCTATGCCCAGGTGGACCCTCGAAGAGGAAGCCTCTTACGCGCTCAACTACGGCGTGAGCCGAGATCAGCTCAGCCGGGGAGCCCAGGTCGTCTACGACCAGCTAGTGACCCAGCGACGGGACAGCGCATCGGACCAGGCAGTGGACCCGGGAGAGGCGGTAGCACCGGCAGCACAAGCCCGGTCGTCACCCGAGGCCAGGGCCCGGATCCTGGAGATGTTCAAGCGTGGTAACCGCAAGTACGCGCTGCCGTTCGAGCGTGACCGCCTGGCGGTGGCCAGTGTCATGGGCGGCAACTGGGAAGAGTACGGCCAGATCGTCCTGCAGATGGCCATTCTTGACACGCTCCTATCCATCGAAGAGCTGCTGGCTGCTGATGGGCGAGATGGGCAAGGCGCAGGCTGAGGCTACGTGCAGGCTGTCGTTTAGATCAGTTTCCAAAGAAAACGAAGCCATTACTCGCTAAAGAATCACATCGGGCCACAGCACAACTGGCTCATTTAAGCTAGCCCATCATGGGTGACCGCGCGGCCGAGGTCGTCCTGGCCGACCACGAGCGGTGGTTACCGTACGGCAGCGACCAAGGTCAGCCCCAGTTGCTCAGCGAAGGAAGGTCTGGCGGCCAGGGGTTGAGCAGCTTGCGGTAGAAGCGGCGCTGGTAGACAAGCATGAAGAGCCACCGCCAGCGGCAGACCGCGAGCGCGATCCTCTGGCGCCGCCGGGACACGAGCTTCCACGGGCCCATCGGGCTGAAATAACGCCACCACATGTAACCGGCGTTGTCGGTGATCGCCATGTAGTACAGCCTGGGCCTGGGGCGCAGGTCTTTCTGGTGCCTCATTAGGACGTACCCAGTCCAGGTGGGCTCATCGGGATCAAGCGGCCCCGGTCGAGGCGCAGACCGTGCTGCGGGCCCTCCTCGCGCTGCCGGGGCTGCGCCTCGACCCCGCGCATCCGACGCGGCCGCAGGGACTCGTGTTCCGCAAGCCGCCCGAGCTGCGCGTCCGATGGGACCCCGCACCGTAAGCCTGAACCGGGCCCGGGCTGCCAGCGGGCTGATGCGGCGGAGCCTGTTGCGCCGGCACCACCGGGGACTTATCGTTCTTCTGTCCGAGCGGGTCGACGTCACGATCGTGAACCTGTCGGTGCTCAAGAACGGCCGGGCCCGGGCCGTCAGGTTCTCTACGCTGGCCCGGCTCTGCGCGGCGCTGGGCTGCCAGCCCGGCGACCTGCTGAGCTGCCAGCCCGGTCCCGGCCGCGACGGCGCCGCCGGCCCGGACGGCCCGCCGGGACCGGCGTAGGGACGGCCCGCCGGGACCGGCGTAGCATTGACATAGTGACCGGTGTTTTCGCGTGGGACGAGACGCTGTACGCGGGAAGTGCCGCCTACTACGCGCAGGGCCGGCTGCCCTACCCGCGCGAGCTCGCGGCCGCGCTGCGCGACGCGCTGGGCCTCGACGGCACCGGCCGCCTGCTGGACGTCGGCTGCGGGCCCGGCTCGCTGACGCTGCCACTGGCCCCGCTGTTCGCGGCGGTGACCGGGATCGACCCTGACCGCGGCATGATCGAGCAGGCGGCCGCGACGGCGATCGCCACGGGCGTGCCCAGCATCAGCTGGTACCCGATGTGCGCCGAGGACCTGCCCGGCAAGCTCGGCCGGTTCCGCGTGGTCACCTTCGGCCAGTCGTTCCACTGGGTCGATCAGCCCAGGGTCGCGGCCGCGGTGCGGCGGATGCTGCTGCCAGCCGGGGGCGCGTGCGTGATCGTGGACGGCACCACGCATGAAGGCGCCGCCGGGCCGGCTGACGGGCCGCCGCGGCCGCCGCGCGAGCAGATCCGCGCCCTGGTCGGCGGCTACCTGGGCCCGCAGCGGCGAGCCGGCCTCGGGTTCTTCGCCGCAGATCCCGACGACCGCGATGGCGTCCTGCGCGCCGCGGGGCTCCGCGGCCCCGCGCGGATCACGGTCAGCACGGGCACCGTGCACGCGCGGACCGAGGACCAGGTGGTGGCCTCGGTGTTCTCGCTGTCGAGCGCCGCGCCGCACCTGTTCGGCGACCGGCTCGGCGAGTTCGAGCGGGACCTGCGGGACCTGCTGCGCCTGACCTCGCCGGACGGCCGGTTCAGCGAGCGGCTCGGGGACATCAGCGCGGACATCTGGCGCCCGTAGATGCGGGTGGTGGTGACGGCGAGGGACCGGCCGGGTCTGCCCGTTCCTACTGCCCGGGCTCCTGCTCGGGTGCCAGCCAGACCACGCCCATTGGAGGCAGCCGCAGCACCGCGGACGCCGGCCGGCCATGCCAGGGCTCGGCGGTCGCCTCGATGGCGCCGAGATTGCCGACGCCGCTGCCGCCGTAGTTCTCCGAGTCGGTGTTGATCAGCTCGCGCCACCGGCCCGGCGCCGGCAGCCCGACCCGGTACTGCTCGTGCGGCTCGCCGGAGAAGTTCGCCAGGCACGCGACCGTGCCGCCGCCGCCGAAGCGCAGGAACGACAGCGTGTTCCCGGCCATGTCGTTGGCGTCGATCCACTCGAAGCCGGCCGGCTTGGTATCCAGCCGCCACAGCGCCGGGTGCGCTCGGTAGGCCCGGTTCAGGTCGCCGACGAGCTGCTGTACGCCGGAGTGATAGCGGTACTGGAGCAGCTCCCAGACCAGCCCGCGCTGCTCGGACCACTCGTCGCCCTGGCCGAACTCCGATCCCATGAACACCAGCTGCTTGCCCGGATGCGCCCACATGTAGGCCAGCAGGGCCCGCAGCCCGGCGAACTGGCGCCACTCGTCGCCGGGCATCTTGTGCAGCAGCGATCCCTTGCCGTGCACGACCTCGTCGTGCGACAGCGGCAGCACGAAGTTCTCGCTGTAGGCGTACATTATCGAGAACGTCATCTCGTGGTGGTGGTAGGCGCGGTAGACCGGATCGCGCGACATGTAATCGAGCGTGTCGTGCATCCAGCCCATGTTCCATTTCAGCCCGAAGCCAAGGCCGCCCAGGTAGGCCGGCCTGGTCACGCCCGGCCAGGCAGTGGACTCCTCGGCGATGATGGTGATCCCCGGCACCAGCTTGTAGCAGGTGGCGTTGACTTCCTGCAGGAACGAGACCGCATCCAGGTTCTCCCGGCCGCCCTGGGTGTTGGGGGTCCACTGCCCGTCCTGCCGGGAGTAGTCCAGGTAGAGCATCGAGGCGACCGCGTCCACCCGCAGGCCGTCGACGTGGAACTGCGTCAGCCAGTAGATCGCGTTGGCGACCAGGAAGTTGCGCACCTCGCGGCGGCCGTAGTCGAAGATGAACGTGCCCCAGTCGGGGTGCTCGCCGCGCCGCGGGTCAGCATGCTCGTACAGCGGAGTGCCGTCGAACCGGGCCAGCGCCCAGTCATCGCGCGGGAAGTGCGCGGGCACCCAGTCCACGATCACCCCGACGCCGGCCTGGTGCAGCCGGTCCACCAGGTAGCGGAACTCGTCCGGGGTACCGAACCGGGACGTCGGCGCGTAGTAGGACGTCACCTGGTAACCCCAGGAGCCGCCGAACGGGTGCTCGGCCACCGGCAGGAACTCCACGTGGGTGAAGCCCAGCTCGGAGACGTACTGCGGCAGCTGCTCAGCGAGCTCGGCGTAGGACAGGCCCGGCCGCCAGGACCCGAGGTGCACCTCGTAGATGCTCATCGGGCTGGCCAGCACGTCAGCCCGTGACCTGGTGTCGATCCAGTCCTGATCGTCCCAGGCATAGCCGGACTCGTAGACGACCGACGCGGTCGCCGGCGGCATCTCGGCGAGCGCGGCCAGCGGGTCGGCCTTGCTGCGCCAGGTGCCGTCCCGGCCGCAGATCTCGTACTTGTACCGGGTGCCCGGGCCGACGCCGGGCACGAGCAGCTCCCATACCCCCGATCCGCCGAGTGAGCGCATCGGGTGCCCGCGGCCGTCCCAGTGGTTGAAGTCGCCGATCACCCGCACGCCCTGGGCGTTTGGCGCCCAGACGGCGAAGGCGGTCCCGGTGCCCGGCAGCACCCGTGCGCCGAGCGCCTGCCACAGCGCCTCGTGCCTGCCCTCGGAGATCAGGTGCAGGTCGATCTCGCCCAGCGTGGGCAGGTGCCGGTACGGGTCGTCGCTGATGATCTCCTCGGAGCCGGGATAGGTGGCCGCGATCCGGTAGTCCGGCGCCGTTCCGTCCGGCACGAACCCGGAGAACACGCCATGGTGCACGTGGCTGAGCGGGAGGCGCTGCCCGTCGGCCAGGATCGCGGTGACTGTCTCGGCCAGCGGCCGCAGCGCGCGGATGACGGTGCCCTGCTTGGTGTCGTGCATGCCGAGCAGCGAATGCGGATCATGGTGCAGGCCGTTGGCGAGCCGGTCGATCGCCTCGTGGCTGCCGGGGTCGGCCAGGTTGCCGCTGCGCGGGGCCGGTGTCTGAGTCATGGCTAGGCCGCGGCGATGGAGTCGAGCGGGATCGACATCCACGCGGGCCGGTGATGTGCCTCGTAGATCACTTCGTAGACCGCCTTCTCCAGCATCAGGGCTCGCAGCATGACCGCATCGGCCTTCGGGTCCATCCCGCCGGCCTGGGCATAACCGGCGCAGAATGCGGCCCGGCAGCGAGCCACCCACGCGTCAGCCGGGCCGCGCAGCCGCTCGGCGTCGGGGTGGCCGAGCAGCCGATGCCGAGCAGCGTAGTCGAAGGACCGCAGCAGGCCGGCGACGTCCCGCAGAGCCGGGGCGGGCGCCCGGCGGACCTCCAGCGGGACCGCAGGCTCGCCCTCGAAGTCCAGCGCGACCCAGCCGGCCTGCGTCCGCAGCACCTGGCCCAGGTGGTAGTCGCCATGCACGCGCTGCACCAGCGCCGGCCGACGGGTGGTGACCACCTCCGCGTAGGCGGCGCGCAGCTTGGCCGCGTGCACGGCCAGTTCCGGGACCTCGGCCACGGCCTGGTCCAGCTTGCCGATCATGTTCTCGCTCAGCCCGGCCAGCGCGGCGGCCGGCAGCGGCGAGGTGCCGAACGCGGTCGCCAGGTCGGCGTGCATCTCGGCGGTGGCGCGGCCCAGCGCGAGCGCTTCCGCGGCGAAATCCGGCTCGCCCCCGGCTCCCGTCCCGGCCTCGCTCTGCCCGGCGAGCGGCTCGGTCAGGTAGTCCCGCTCGTAGTTCCCGTGCTGGGCGTACAGCTTGCGGAGGTTGGCGGTAGCCAGCGTCCAGCCGTCGCTGGCGCCGGCGAGGTACTTCGACAGCACCGCCAGCAGCACGACCTCGCCGTCCAGCTCGGTCTGGATCCAGCCGAACGGCGGGGCAATCCGGCGGGAGCCGAGCCGGGCGAGCGCATCGGCCACCTCGAGGTCGGGGTTCACGCCGGGGAACACCCGGCGCAGCACCTTGAGGATGGCGTCCTCGCCGAACACGACGCTGGTGTTGCTCTGCTCGGCACTCATCACCCGGCTGCCGGGCCAGCTGCCGACGGCCGTGCCCGGCTCGCGGACAAACCGCAGCGGCCCGGCTTTGCGCCCGGCGGCGATCCCGTCGGGCAGTTGCCCGCACAGCTGCGGATCGTGCAGGGCGTCATAGGCGGTCAGGCCGTCGCCGGCCGGGCCGATCACCGCGTGCCGCAGCGTGGCGGGCATGTCGGCGCGCAGGCCGACGAGAACCTGGTACCGTGCCTGCTCCTGGCCGGACGGCACGCCGATGATCAGGTGCCGCAGCGCGGGCTCGCCGCGCACGAGCATGGTGTCGGACAGTATGGCCAGCTGGCCCGCCGGGTCGTGGTGGCCGCCGTACCAGCGCTGGGCCGGCAGCCAGCGCGCCAGCATCTGCTCGAACGTCATGGCTCCCTTGCTCATCTCGTCGTGCGCCGCCTGCCCCGACTCGCCGCAGCGGCAGCCGCCGGACTGGGCCGCCGCCGGACCGGGCCGCCGGACCCGGCCGCGCAGCGCCCGCCGCCCGCTTTCTTAAGCTTGCCCGCAGCGCAGCCCGTTACCCGCAGCGCAGCCCTATGTGCCCGCGGACAGGCCAAGTATTCCGGGCAGGCCGGAACCCGTCGGAGCCGGATGGTCGGAGCACGGCCGCAGATAACGGCTTGCTTCGGATCCAAGGGTGTCAGATACGCCTAGCGGCGCGCTAGTGGGAGGTCTATCCCCGGGGGGGCGACTCCCCGGGACCCCCCGCCTCGGCGGCACTCGGGCCCGCGGCCCTCGCGGCGCCGACAGGTGCGCGGCGCACCCTCCCGTTGCGGACCTGACGACCAAGGATCGCTAGGGGCTGCTCTCGGTCGGGGGCTGCAGGACGAACCAGTAGAAGCCGTGGCCGGGGAGGGTCAGCAGGTAGCTCCACTCGCCGATCGGCGGGAACGGGACGCCGCCCATGCACTCGATCGGGATGGAGCCCTGGAATCGGGACAGATCCAGCTCAACCGGCTGCGGGAACCGCGACAGGTTGTTGACGCAGAGCACCCGGTCGGCGGCCGGGCCGCCGGGCTGCGACTCGCACTCGCGCACGAACGCCAGCACGCTCGGGTTCGACGAGGACAGCTCCGCGTAGCTGCCGAGCGCGAACACCGGGTGCCGCTTGCGGATCTCGATCATGCGCCGGGTCCAGTGCAGCAGCGAGTTGGTGTTCTTCTCCTGCGCCTCGACGTTGACCGCCTGGTAGCCGTAGATCGGGTCCATGATCACCGGCAGGTACAGCCGGGCCGGGTCGGTCGAGGAGAACCCAGCGTTGCGGTCCGGCGTCCACTGCATCGGCGTGCGCACGCCGTCCCGGTCGCCGAGCCAGATGTTGTCCCCCATGCCGATCTCGTCGCCGTAGTACAGCACCGGCGATCCGGGCAGTGACAGCAGCAGCGCGGTGAACAGCTCCAGCTGGTTGCAGTCGCCTTCCAGCAGTGGCAGCAGGCGGCGCCGGATCCCGATGTTCGCCTTCATCCGCGGGTCGCGGGCGTACTCGGCGTACATGTAGTCCCGCTCGTCGTCGCTGACCATCTCCAGCGTCAGCTCGTCGTGGTTGCGCAGGAAGATGCCCCACTGGCAGCCCGATGGCAGCGGCGGGGTCTGCGCCATGATCTCGCTGATCGGGTAGCGCTGCTCGCGCCGCACGGCCATGAAGATGCGCGGCATCAGCGGGAAGTGGAAGGCCATATGGCACTCGTCCCCGCCGACCGTCGGGTCGCCGAAGTACTCCACCACGTCAGCCGGCCACTGGTTGGCCTCGGCCAGCAGCACCCGGTCGGGGTAGAGCCGGTCGATCTCGGAGCGGATCCGCTTCAGGTACTCGTGCGTCTCCTTGAGGTTCTCGCAGTTCGTGCCCTCGCGCTCGTACAGGTACGGCACGGCGTCCAGCCGGAACCCGTCGATCCCCAGGTCCAGCCAGAACCGCAGCACCTCCAGCATCGCGTCCTGGACGTTCGGGTTCTCGTAGTTCAGGTCCGGCTGGTGGGAGAAGAACCTGTGCCAGTAGTACTGGCCGCGGAGCTGGTCGTAGGTCCAGTTGGACTGCTCGGTGTCGACGAAGATGACCCGCGCCTCGGGGTACCGGTCGTCGGCGTCGGACCAGACGTAGAAGTCGCCAAACGGGCCGTCGGGGTCGCTGCGGGAGGCCTGGAACCACGGGTGCTGGTCGCTGGTGTGGTTCATGACCAGGTCGGCGATCACCCGGATGCCCCGCTCGTGGGCCGCCTCGACCAGCTCGACAAAGTCGCCGATGGTGCCGAAGTCCGGCAGGATCGCGGTGAAGTCGGCGATGTCGTATCCGCCGTCGCGCAGCGGTGAGGCGAATATCGGCAGCAGCCAGATGCAGTCGATGCCGAGCCACTGCAGGTAGTCCAGCCGCGAGGTCAGCCCGCGCAGGTCGCCGGTGCCGTCGCCGTTGGAGTCGTAGAAGCCGCGGATCAGGACCTCGTAGAACACCGCCCGCTTGTACCACTGCGGGTCGCGCGGCTTCTCGAATGTGAACGAGTCGGGTACCGGCTCGCTTGGCGCCGGGGCCGAGCTGGCGTGGAAGTCCTGCCGGGGGCGCCCGCCGTCGGGGGCCCCCCCCGGCTCAGGGCGGCTTACCACTGGTTCACCACTGCTTACTCCAGCAGGGACTACGGGAAGAACGGTGCTCTGCGTTCATCGTTCCTGTCATGTCGTTACGGTGAAAACGTGCGCGACCGCAAA
>JBKQSL010000082.1:0-3084 GCA_052143655.1 Streptosporangiaceae bacterium
CGGGCCGGCGGTCCCGGCGTCGGCGAGCTCGGCGATGACCTGGGCGTGGCACGGCAGCGGCGCGCACCAGCAGCCGAGACGGCGGCCGCGCAGCCCCGGCAGCAGCGCCAGCAGGTCGGGGCGGCCGAGCAGGTACTCCCGGTAGCGAGCGACCACTTCTTCCCGGCTGCCGTCCGAGCCGGGCCGGAACGGGCTGGCCAGCGGCGACCCGGCCAGGTGCCAGCCGCCCCTGTGCATGGCCCGGCCGACGTACACGACGTCGGCGAAGGCAGGATCGTCGCGGTGTCCCTTGAGGTTCACGACCGTGGTGGCGGGCATGGTCCTATGCTGCGCCTGAGCGCCGGGCCCGGCTACCAAGGCGCGCCCGGCCGGGTCCAGAGTTATTGATGTGGATACTGACGCACTGCGCTGGTTCCAGCAGGTCGCCGACGGGGTCACAGTCACCGAGGTCAGCGAGCTGGAGGCAGTGACTCAGCCGGGAGTGTCCCGCGCCCTGCACCGGCTTGAAGCCCAGGTCGGCACCCCGCTGCTGGAGCGGCACGGGCGGACGCTGCGGCTGACCCACGCCGGGTCGGTGTTCAAGCGGCACGTCGACGCGATGCTGCACCAGCTGGACGACGGGATCGCCGCGGTGAACGAGCTGCTGGCGCCCGACACCGGCACCGTGACCCTGGCCTTCCAGCACTCGCTGGGCACCTGGCTGGTGCCCGACCTGGTGCGCTCGTTCCGGGCGCGGCATCCCCGGGTCCGGTTCCGGCTCACCCAGGTCCGCGACGAGCCGGAGGCCGGCCCGCTCGACAGCGGCCAGGCCGACCTGGAGATCGGCACCCGCCGCCGGCACGACCCCGGCGTGATGATCGAGCGCCTCGCGCTCGAGCCGCTGCGGCTGGCACTGCCGCGCGACCACCGGCTGGCGGCACGCGACCGGATCCCGCTGGCCGAGCTGGCCGGCGAGCCCTTCATCAGCCTGCCGCCCGCCTCCGCGCTCCGCCGGGTGACCGATGAGCTGTGCGGCCGGGCCGGATTCGCGCCCGGTGTCGTCCTGGAAGGCGACGACCTTTCCGCGGTCCGCGGGTTCGTCGCCGCGGGCCTGGGCGTGGCGGTGCTGCCCGCCCCGCGGGCCGGGGCCCCGGAGGCGAGCGCGGGACCGGTGGTCTACCGCGAGATCGCTGACCACGGGGCGGTCCGCGAGATCTGCCTGACCTGGTCAGCCGAGCGCCGCCTGCTGCCGGCCGCGGAGCTGTTCCGCGAGCATGTCCTGCGCCGGGCGGCGACGGGCGGCATCCCGCCGCTGGCCGGCTGAGCCCGGTCGCCTCGGCCGAGCCCGCGCGCCTGGCGGCTGCCGCGGCCACGCCGCGCCCGCAGCCCCGCCCGCGCCGGTCAGTCGCCGGGGAGCAGCGCCTCGCAGCGGGGGCAGACGGTCGGCGGGTCGGCGTCGGCGAGCGCGCCGCAGGCCGGGCAGACGCGCCGCATCCAGCACGGCGGGTCGCCGCAGTCGTCATCCGGCTGCGGCCGGGACACCGCGGCCCGGGCCGCCAGGGCCTCGGCTTCGCCCGCAGGCCGGCCGGCCTGCGGGCCGGCCGCGTCATGCCGTCCGTCCTGGCTGGCAGAGCGCATGACGGCCTCCCATCTTCCGGTCTTCCCACGCTACGCCGCCCCGGGCTGCGGCACAGCGGCGGCGATGGCAGGATAACCTGACGCGCCAGCCCGGTCCGCCAGCCCGGTCCGTCGCCGACTGTACGGCCGGAACTCGGGGCCGTATTCTCTGGCATCGCGGGCGCTCAGCCGCCCGGCCTCCGCCGACCGCGCGCAGACAGGGAGCAGCCCGGATGAGTGACCGTTTCACCGACGAGCTATGGCAGGGCGTCACCGATATCTACGCCGCGATCCTGGCGCACCCGTTCCTCGCCGGGCTGACCGACGGCAGCCTGCCGCGGGACGCGTTCGCGTTCTACGTCGTCCAGGACGCGCTGTACCTGCGGGACTATGCCCAGTCGCTGGCCGCCGTGGCCAGCCGCGCGCCGGACGGCCCGGCGATCGAGATGTTCTCCCGGCACGCCGCGGACATCATCGCCGTCGAGCGGAGCCTGCACGACTCGCTGCTGGCCGACCTGGACATCGACCCGGCCGAGCTGGACAAGGCCGAGCCGGCGCCGACCACGCTGGCCTACTGCAGCTACCTGCTGGCCGCGGTGCGCGGCGGCTGCTACGCCGAGGGGGTCGGCGCGGTACTGCCGTGCTACTGGATCTACTGGGAGGTCGGCAAGGAACTGCTGCGCCGCGGCTCGCCTGACCCGCGCTTCCAGAAGTGGATCGACACTTACGGCGGCGACGAGTTCGGCGACGTCGTGCGCTCGGTGCTGAAAGTCGCCGACGAGCTGGGCCCCGGCCTGTCGCCGGCCGAGCGGGGGCTGGTGCACCGGCACTTCCGGGCTACCAGCCGGTATGAGTGGATGTTCTGGGACATGGGCTACCGCCAGGAGACCTGGCCGGTCTGAACGCTGCGGCGAGCCCCGGGCACGGTGGCCGCCGGGCCCGCAGCAACCCGGATGCGCGGACGGCTGTCGTGCGCGACGCTGGCCTGATGGACGTGCCCTTTCCGGCACCGACTGAGCCGGCCGCGAGCCGCGCCGAGGTGTTCGTGCGTTACCTGGACTATTTCCGCGCTCAGCTGGCCAGCCGTCTGGAGGCTCTGCCCGACACCGAGCTGCGAGCCAGCCGGCTGCCCTCGGGCTGGACGCCGATCGAGCTGCTCAAGCACCTAACCTACGTCGAGCTGCGCTGGCTGGAATGGGGCTTCGAGGGTCAGCATGTCGCCGACCCCTGGGGCGACCGGCGGGACGACCGCTGGCATGTCGCCCCGGACGAGACGCTGACGGGCCTGCTGGACGCCCTGAGCGCCCAGGCCGCGCGCAGCCGGGCCGTCATCACCTCGCACGACCTCGCCGAGGTCGGCCAGCCCGGCGAGCGGTGGGACGGAGCCGATCCGGCGACGCTGGAGCGGGTCCTGTTCCACCTGCTTCAGGAGTACGCCCGGCACGTGGGCCACCTGGACATCATCAGCGAGCTCGCCGGCGGCCCGAC
>JBKQSL010000083.1:0-22931 GCA_052143655.1 Streptosporangiaceae bacterium
CTTCCCGGCGCCGTTCGGCCCGAGGAACCCGAACACCTCGCCGTGCCCGATCTCGAAACTCACATCGGCGAACGCGACCTTGTCGCCGAATGTCTTGCCCAGGCCCTCGACGGTCAACGCCGGCGCGCTGACCTTGGCCCGTTCCTGGCTTTGCACCGCCATCGGAGGACTCCCTCGCTTGATAATCTGATATCAATATGATACAAATCAAGTATCAGTCAAGCCTTTTCTGGAGGCGGTTCATATGACAGCTCAAGGGCAGCCGATCGCCGAGCGGCCCGCGTGGTTCCTGCCCGGCGTGCGGATGGCGGTCCTGGGTACCGTCGTGCTGTTGGGCGGCGTCGGACTCATCTTCGTCACCACGCGCCAGAACGGCGGGGTGGCGGTGATCATGGGCCTGCTGTCCGCGCTGGTGCTGCTGGCTGGCGTGCTCATCCTGCGCGGCCTGACCCCGGTCAGTCCCGGGCACGCACGCGTCGTCCAGCTGTTCGGCCGGTACTGCGGGACGATCCGCGACATGGGCCTGCAGTGGGTGAACCCGTTCACCGAGCGGATCGTGGTCTCCACCAGGATCCGCAACCAGGAGTCCGCGCAGCTCAAGGTCAACGACGCCGACGGCAACCCGATCGAGATCGCCGCCGTGGTCGTGTGGCAGATCAGGGACACCGCGAACGCGATCTACTCGGTGGACGAGGCGACCAAGTTCGTCACGATCCAGATGGAGACCGCGGTCCGGCACGTCGCGTCCAGCTACCCGTACGACAACAGGGGCACGGATAGGCTGTCGCTGCGAGACAACGCCGACGACGTCACCCGGCAGCTATCCGCGGAGCTGACCAAGCGGGTCACCCCGGCCGGCGTGGACATCGTCGAAACGCGCCTGACCAGGCTCTCCTACTCCCCCGAGATCGCCCAGACCATGCTGCGCCAGCAGCAGGCCAGCGCGGTCATCGGTGCGCGGGCCCGCATCGTCGAGGGCGCGGTCGGCATGGTCCAGATGGCACTGCAGCGTCTGGAGGAGGAGGGAGTGGTGCAGCTTGACGAGGAACGCAAGGCCGCCATGGTCTCCAACCTGCTCGTGGTGCTGTGCAGTGAGCAAGCCACTCAGCAGGTTGTGAACACCGGCTCCCTCTACCAGTAATGGCAGGGCTTCGATAATGGCCGAGCGCAAGAGCATCCTGCTCCGCCTTGACCCCGCCGTGCACGACGCCCTGGCCCGGTGGGCCAGCAACGACCTGCGCAGCACCAACGCCCAGATCGAGTGGCTGCTCCGCCGCGCGCTGGACGAGGCCGGCCGCCTGCCCGGTCATGTCCGGCAGATGCGCCGCCCCGGCCGCCCGCCACGACCCGGCGACGCCGACGAGGCCGGCTAGCCAGCTGGCTCGGCCGGCTGGAACAACTGCCCGCGCCAGGCCCCGGCCGCCGTCCGGCTGGCCACGACCAGCCAGGCGCCCGCCAGCAAGTAAGACCAACCGTAATGACCTGTTCGCAGCCGCTACACAGGTGAAAGACCTGCCCAGCCGCCCGCCAGCGGGCTGGTCGTGAGCGGGATACTGTGCCCCGTGAATGATCACGCCTGCTGCCTGGCGGGATGGCTGGCATAGTCTGAAACGCTGACGTTACAGCAGTGATGCTCCATCGACACTATTGGGCCCGCGGCATCGCGCCCGGGGCGGAGCGCACGAGGTGCTGGGCGTGCCATCGCTGGGGCGCAGGTCAGGGGATCAGGACGATCTTGCCGAGGATGTGGCCCGCCGCCAGCCGGCGGTAGGCGTCGCGCACCTGGTCCAGCGGGAACGTGGCCGCGATCGGCACCTCCAGTTCCCCGGCCGCGACCAGGGCGGTCAGCTCGGCCAGCGTATCCGCGCTGGCCGCGGCGGCGTTGCCCTCGGCCTTGACCCCGTACTCGCCGACCGCGGCGAAGTTCACGATCGTGTCGATCCGCTCCGGCTTGACGCCGAGCTCCAGTGCCAGCTGGACGTAGTCGGCGCCGAACGCGTCGATGAACGCGTCGACCTGCGGCGCGGCCTGGCGGATTCGGTCGGCGACGCCCTCGCCGTAGCGGACCGGGATCACCCCGTGCCCGGCCAGCCAGCCGTGGTTGGCCTCTCCGGCCAGGCCGATCACGGTCGCCCCGGCCCGCCGGGCGAGCTGGACGGTGATACAGCCGACCCCGCCGGCCGCGCCGGACACGACCACCGTGTCACCCGGGCCGGCCTTCACCGCCCGCACCGCGGCCACGGCTGTCGCACCGGCCACGAACAGCGCGCCCGCGACCTCCCACGGCACGGCCGGCAGCTTGGCGGTCAGGTTCACCGCCTCGACCACGACGTACTCGGCCTGGCTGGCCCGGTTGGCGGTGAACCCGATGACCTCATCGCCGGCCGAGAGCCCGGTCACGTCCGGGCCGGTCTCGGCCACGATCCCGGCCAGGTCGCTGCCCTCGCCCGATGGGAAGGTGGCCGGGAACCGCTCGTGCAACATTCCCTCGCGGATCTTCGCCTCGCCTGGGTTGATCCCGGCTGCCTTGACCTGGACCAGCACCTCGCCCGGACCGGGTACCGGCCGGTCTGCCTCGACGACCTGCAGGACATCGAGGCCGCCGTACTGACTGAACCGCACTGCCTTAGGCATGAGTCCTCCGTAGCTCCGAGATCCGCCTTAACCGCATGCCGCCGCCGGTTATGCCGCGACTCGCCGCCGTCCCGGGACCCGGCTGGCGCCCGCGCCGCGGCCGGGTCGCTTACCGCGCTGCGACCTGCGGCTGGGCGGCCGGTGCAGCCGCCGCCTGCGGGCGCGGATGCGGAACAGCGGCAGCGCCGAGGCCAGCAGGCAGGCGGCCAGGAACAGGAACGTGGCGCCGGTGCCGCCGCCGAGCATGCCGACCAGGCAGGCGCCGAGCACCGGATCTTCCCGGCAGCCTCCGGCCGTCTGCGTGGTCCTGGGCTGGCGCTAAGGCTGGGTGGCTGGGATGCCCGGCGCGGCTACCGGGAGGTCGTAGACGCGGCGGACGCTGCTGCCGAGGCGGCTGATGTCCGCGCCGTAGATGTGCAGCGAGATCGCGATGTCGTCGGCGATATTGCGCACCCGGTGGATGTCCCCGGGCGGGGCGAACCCGCCGACGTCGCCGACCGGGTTCACGCTGGCGCCCTGCTCCTGCAGGAACTGCTCACCGGGGCCGAGGGTGAACAGCTCCTCGTACTCGATGCCCTGCAGCACGCCGAACACGCACCAGGCCACGTGGTCGTGGATCGGCGTCATCTGCCCGGGCCGCCAGACCAGGGCGCAGACCGAGAACGAGCCGTCAGCCTCGCTGTGCAGCGTGTGGCACCGGTAGCCGTCCGGGCTGCCTTCCCGCTCGGCCGGGGTGAGGATGTCCGGCCCGGGCAGGTGATCGCGCAGCTCGGCGGCGACAAGCCCGGCCGTCTGCGGCCAGTCGGCGCGCCGTCCGGTGGCAGTGCGGATGGCGGTCAGCAGGTTCTCCGGACACCGGGTCCTGACCTCGCTGGCGAGCGTCATTGATCCCTCCTGCAAGCCATCGTCCGTAGAGCGAGCGTAGGAGCCGCCGGCCTGCGGTCCCCCTCGGGCATCATCATATATTTCAGGTCATCAAAATAGGAATACTTTCCGGCGTATTCGGCTGGACCCGGGCCTTTTCTGGCTGCTGCGCATCCGGCTGCCTGGCAGGATGAGCCGGGTGGGCACCTTGATGCTGCTGGATACGGCGTCGCTCTACTTCCGCGCGTTCTACGGCGTGCCGGAGACCATGACCGCGCCCGACGGCACGCCGGTGAACGCCGTGCGCGGGCTGCTGGACATGATCGCCCGGCTGGTCCGGGCCCGGCACCCGGCCCGCCTGGTGGCCTGCATGGACGCCGACTGGCGGCCCGCCTTCCGGGTGGCGGCGATCCCGTCCTACAAGCAGCACCGGGTCGGTTCCGACGGGGGCGAGCAGGTGCCGCCCGCGCTCAGCGCGCAGGTCCCGGTGATCGAGCAGGTGCTCGCGGCAGCCGGGGTGGCCACAGCGTCCGCCGCCGGCTACGAGGCCGACGACGTCATCGCCACGCTGGCCGCCCGCGAGGACCCGCCGGCGGAGGTGGTGACCGGCGACCGCGACCTGTTCCAGCTGGTCGACGATGAGCGCGGGGTCAGGGTGATCTACACCGCGCGTGGCCTGGCCAGGCTGGACGTGATCGACGAGGCGGCGGTGACCCAGCGCTACCAGATCCCCGGCCGCGGCTACGCCGCGTTCGCCGCGCTGCGCGGCGACCCGAGCGACGGGCTGCCCGGGGTACCGGGGGTGGGGGAGAAGACCGCCGCGGCGCTGGTGCGGGTCTTCGGCTCGGTGGAGGCCATGCTGGCCGCGCTCGACCAGGGGCACGGCGGCTTCCCGATGGGCAGCCGGGCCAAGCTCGCGATGGCCCGGGACTACCTGGAGGCCGCCCTGCCGGTGGTGCGCACCGCCACCGACGCGCCGGTGCCGCCGGTGGACGGGCGGCTGCCCGCCGCGCCGGCCGACAAGGCGGCGCTGGCCGCCCTGGACGAGCGGTGGGACCTCGGCTCATCGCTGGGCCGGATGCTGTCAGCCCTGGCCGCCCCGCCTGGCTGAGGCCGCCCCGCCTGGCTGAGGCCCGGCCCGCCCGGCTGACCCGCTCAGAGCACCTGGAGCCCTACCAGGCAGGTGTCGTCCTCCGGCTCGGCGGTGGAGGCCCCGCCGAGCGCGGCGGCCACCAGGCTCTCGGGGTCGGCGGTCCCGCGGACCGCGGCCGCCAGCGCTGCCACGCCCTCGTCGATGGCCCGGTCGCGGCGCTCGACCAGGCCGTCGGTGTACAGCAGCAGCAGGTCGCCCGGGCTGAGCGCCAGCCGGGCGGCGGCGTACCGGCCGTGGCTGGCGCCGAGCAGGATCCCGGCAGGCCGCTCCAGCGGCCGGGCCCAGGCGCCGCGGACCAGCAGCGGCGGCGGGTGGCCGGCCTGCGCCCAGGTCAGCACCCGGCTGGCCGGCTGGTAGTAGCCGGCCATGACGGAGGCGGTGTGCTCGGGCGCCACGTGGTGCACGAGGTCGTTGAGCCAGCCGACCAGCCGCTCGGGCGGCGAGCCGGTGATCGCCAGCCCGGCCAGCGCCCCGCGCAGCCGGGCCATCCCGGCGGCCGCGGCCAGCCCGTGCCCCCCGACGTCCCCGATGGCGATCAGCACGTGCCCGCCGGGCATCTCCGCCGTGATGTACCAGTCCCCGCCGACCCGGCCGCGCCGGGAGGCCGGCAGGTAGCGCACGAACGCGCTCAGGCCGGGCAGCGCGAACGGCTCGTCGTGCAGCGGCAGGATGGCGCGCTGCAGTTCGACCGCGACATGCCGCTCGGCGGCCAGTTCCGCGGCCAGGCGGTCCTCCCGCCGCCCGCCGGGCACGGCGACGACCGCCTGGCGGGGAACCAGGCCCGGTCCCGGGCTGGCGGCTGGCCGCGAGCCCGCTGTCTCAGAAGCCATATGCGTTCACAAGTGGTCAGAAGCTGTGCACCTAGCGTGAGCCATCAGGGGCGGCGCTGTCTAGATGGGGACGCGCCGCGCGCGGATGAGAGGATGCCGTGCGGGAGATGCGCCATCAGGGCGGCTGATGCTTCGGGAGGCGGAAAAGATGGCGAGCGAACTGTACCCGGCAGAGCGGCTGAGCCGGGCCGCGGCGGCGGCGCGAGCGGCCGGACTCGACGCGCTGCTGCTGACCCCGGGTCCGGACCTGCGCTACGTCACCGGCTACGACGCTCATCAGCTGGAGCGGCTGACCTGCCTGGCGCTGCCGGCGCAGGGCGATCCGGTGCTGGTGGTGCCGCGGCTGGAGAGGCCAGCCGCCCTGGCGTCCCCGGCTGGCCAGCTCGGCCTGGAGATCGTGGCCTGGGATGAGACCGACGATCCGTACGCCCTCGTCGCCGCCCGGCTGGAATCCGCGGCGGGCCGGGCGCCGGAGGCGGTGGGATTGTCGGATCGGATGTGGGCGCTGATGGTGACCCGGCTGCGCGCCGCGATGCCCGGGACGCGGCAGGAACTGGCGTCCGCGGCGCTGCGGTCGCTGCGCGCGCGCAAGAGCCCCGCGGAGATCGAGGCGCTGCTGGCGGCGGGCGCGGCCATCGACAGGGTGCACGCGCAGGTTCCCGGCTGGCTGCGGCCCGGGCGCACCGAGCAGCAGGTGGCCGCCGACATCGGCGACGCGATACTGGCCGAGGGGCACGCCAGGGTCGACTTCGCGATCGTCGCCTCCGGGCCGAACGCGGCCAGCCCGCATCACACCGCGGCCGGCCGGGTGCTGCAGCGCGGTGATGCGGTAGTCGTCGACATCGGCGGCACGATGCCGAGCGGCTACTGCTCCGACTGCACCAGGACCTACGCGATCGGCATCCCCCCGGACGAGTTCGCCGCCTACTACCAGGTCCTGCAGGACGCTCAGGAGGCGGCGTGCCGCGCCGTGCGGCCCGGGATCACCGCGGAGGCCGTGGACGCCGCCGCCCGCGAGCCGATCGCCGCGGCCGGCTACGGCCCGCAGTTCGTGCACCGCACCGGGCATGGCATCGGCCTGGAGAGCCATGAGGACCCCTACATCGTCGCGGGCAACACCGAGCCGCTGGAGCCGGGCAACGCGTTCTCCATCGAGCCCGGCATCTACCCGGGCGCGCACGGCGCGCGGATCGAGGACATCGTCGTGTGCACCGCCGACGGCAGCCAGCGGCTGAACAATGTCACCCGGGACCTGGTCATCGTGGGCGCGCCGTGACCGAGGTGCAGCGCGAATGCCCGGATCAGCGGACCCGGGACCTTTTCGGCCAGGTCAGGGAGCTGGCTGCGGGGCAGCTGCGCCCCGCGGCCGACCTGGCTGAGCGGGCGGGCACCTTCCCGCGCGACTCCTTCACCCTGATCGGCCGGGCCGGCCTGCTGGGCCTGCCCTACCCGCCCGAGCTGGGCGGCGGGGGCTGGCCCTATACTGCCTACCTGCAGGTGGTTGAGGAGCTGGCAGCCGCCTGGCTGACGGTGGGCCTCGGCGTCAGCGTGCACACACTGGCCTGCTTCCCGATAGCGACCGCGGGCTCGCCGCCGCAGCGGCGCCTGCTGGCCGGGATGCTGGGCGGCGAGCAGCTCGGCGCGTACTGCCTGTCGGAGCCGGGCAGCGGCTCGGACGCGGCCGGGCTGCGCACCAGCGCCGTCCGGGACGGTGACGGCTACCTGGTCAACGGGGTGAAGGCGTGGATCTCGCACGCCGGGCAGGCCGACTTCTACGCGCTCTTCGCGCGGACCGGCGGCTCGCCCGACGGGCCCGGCCGGGCCCGCGGGATCAGCTGCTTCCACGTCCCGGCCGGGACCGCGGGGGTGAGCGCGGCCGTGCCCGAGCACAAGATGGGCATGCGCGCCTCGGTCACCGCGCAGATGATCTTCGATTCCGCCCGGCTGGAGGCCGGCTCGCTGACCGGCCCGGAAGGCGAGGGCTTCAGCCTGGCCCTGGCCGCGCTGGACGCGGGCCGGCTGGGCATCGCCGCGTGCGCCACCGGGCTGGCCCAGGCGGCACTGGATACCGCGGTGGCCTTCGCCACCGAGCGGCGCCAGTTCAGCCGTCCGGTCGCCGAGTTCGAGGGCCTGGCGTTCCTGCTCGCCGACATGGCCACGGCCGTCGAGGCGGCGCGGGCGCTGTACCTGGCGGCGGCCCGGCGCAAGGACGCCGGACTGGCCTACGGCCAGCAGGCGGCCATGGCCAAGCTGTTCGCGACCGACGTCGCGATGCGGGTCGCCACCGATGCGGTTCAGGTGCTGGGCGGATACGGCTACCTGGAGTACTCGCCCGCCGAGCGGTACCTGCGCGAGGCCAAGGTGCTGCAGATCGTGGAGGGCACTAACCAGATCCAGCGGCTGGTGATCAGCCGCGGACTGACCCGCGGACGGTGACTGCCGGGATAACGTAACCGGGTGGAGGAGACGAACCGTAAAATCCTCGCCCTGCTGGCCCGGGACGGCAGGATGAGCTTTACCGAGCTGGCCCGCAAGACGGGGCTGTCGGTCTCGGCAGCGCAGCAGCGCGTGCGCCGCCTGGAAGAGCGCGGGGTGATCAAGGGCTACACGGCGCTGATCGACCCCTACCAGGCAGACCTGCCGCTGACCGCCTTCGTATCGATCAGGCCGTTCGACCCGGCCTCGGCCGATGACGCCCCGCAGCGGCTGGAGCACCTGGCCGCCATCGAGGCCTGCCACAGCGTGGCAGGGGATGAGAACTACATACTCAAGGTCCGCGTCGCGTCGCCGACGGCGCTAGAGGACCTGCTGCAGGAGATCCGGGCGGCGGCGTCGGTGTCCACGCGGACCAGCGTGGTGCTGAGCACGCCCTACGAGAACCGCCCGCCGAACCTGTGAGCCGGTGGCCCGGCATGGCGGGGCGTTACGAGGCGACGGCGAACACGCGAAGCGGCTCGGCGGCCGGGACGTCCGTGCCGGGCGGCGCGATCACGGCCGTGCCGTGGTGCGTGCCCGCCGCGGCGGCCATCTGGTCGGCTGCGGCCGCGACCACGGTGGCGCCGCGGATGAGCGCGCTGTCGACGAACAGGGTGTAGGCCCGCCCGTCGCCGGCCGGCGGGGCCGCGACCACCACGTCCTCCTCGGTGATCCGGGCCTCGGCTGCGAGCCGGGCGAGCTGGGCGGCGAACTCGGCGTGGGTGAGGCCGGCCGGGCCGAGCGATCCGTCCGGGCGCCGCGAGTAGGGCAGCAGCGCGAGGTCATGCAGCCGGGCCGGGGCCGGGCGCAGCGTGCCGAACCGCAGCAGTGACGAGAACGGCACGGTCCCGGGCGCGTCGCCGAAGCAGATCACCTGGCGGACCCAGGACCTGTCGGCCGCCGCCAGCGCTGCCGCTGCCAGCTGAGGGCCAGTGAGCAGCATCCGCGCCCCGCACTGGGCCAGCTGGCCGGCTATCTCCTGCACGGTCAGGTCGGCCCCGACCGGGGCGGGCACGCCGCCGGCCGCCCGGATCGCGTGCGTGGCCAGCACGTAGCTCATCGCGTCCGGGACATAGACGCCGACGATGTCCCGGGCCTGGACGCCGCGCCAGGCCAGGCCCGCGGCGGCGGCCTGGACGGTGCCAGCCAGGTCGGCGAAGCTGTACCGGTCATCATCAGGGCCGCCGGCCAGCGCCCGCCGCCCGCCGCGCTGCTGGGCGAGGCTCAGCAACTGCTCGGTGACGGTCATCTCGCTGGCCGTAGCCTGCGACGACGTCATGAGCTCCTGCCTCCGTCCGTGGGCCACCGGCTCTGGCCATGCTAGGGGGCCGGGCGCAGACTGCACATCGTGCGGAATATGCAGGCACATATGTAGTCACGCTCCGCAAACCCGGCACCGGCGGGCAGACAGGCGCCGGCGCGACGGTCACGGCGCTTCGCCCGGCGGCACGGATGCGGGCCCGGCCGCTGTCGGCCGGGCCCGCTGCCGCGCCAGGCGCTGCGGCCGGTCATCCCCCTCCTGATGACCGGATGCGGCACGGGGCGGCTCCGTCGCCTGATGTATTGAACATAGTCACCGTGACTCGCGGTTCACATGGACTGAATTGGCCATTGCGATATGCATTTACGGCAGGCGCGATGATGTATCCGCCTGCCGGGATATGCACGGCGGGCCGTGCGGGCCGCCTAGCGGGTCAATGCGGGCCGTCCGCGCGGGCCTGCGGCCCGGCGGGCGAGCTGCGGGCCGCCGCCTCCTGGTCAGCAACCCAGACGGCGACCTTGGCCCGCGAGTTGAACCCCAGCTTGCCGAAGATGTTGGCGACGTGACGGGCGGCCGTTGCCGGGCTGATGACCAGCTCCGCGGCGATCTCGCGGTTGGTGAGGCCCGCCGCGAGCAGCCCGGCGATCTGCTGTTCCCGTGGCGTGAGCGGGTCGAGGGCGGCGGCGCCCGGATGCTCGCCGTTCCGGCTGGCCGCGTCCGGCCCGCCGCGCGCGCCTCTCGGCCGGCTCGTCCCGTTCTGGTGGCTGCCCGCGCCGTTCTGGTGGCTGGCGCCGGCTGGGCCGCCCGGCCGGCCTGCGTCCGGCCCGCCGCGCGCGCCGATCTGGCCGGCGCCCCCCAGCGGGGCCGTGCCGCCGTCCGGTGGTGGCGGGGCGCTCTGCAGGCCCGGGTCAGGCGCCTGGCCGCCGGCGGCCAGGCCTCGCGCGGGACGCTCGCCGGCCGCCGGGCGGCCGGGCGGCGGCTCGGCGGCGGCCCGGCTGAGGGCCAGCCGGACCACCTCGTCCGGGCTGAGCGCCCGCCCCTCGGCGAGCAGGCCGGCCGTCGTCGCCTCGTCCAGGCGGCCGTGCACCCGGCCGAGCAATGCTTCCAGCCGCCTGCTGGCCCGGCCGGACAGCCTGCCGGTCGCCGCTTCCCGCAGGGCGAGGGCCGCGCCCTCGATCCGCACGGCGCCGGCCGGATCGCCGCGGGCGGCGGTCAGCGCGGCCAGCGTCTCCAGCCCGCGCGCCACCGCGAGCCGGTGGCCGGTGGCACAGCTCAGCCGCAGTGACTCGGCGATGCTGGTGCCGGCGGCCGTCAGGTCTCCCTGGGCCAGGGCCACCCGGCCGATCGCGGCCAGGCAGCGGGCCATTTCCGGCCGGGCGTCGATCGCCCGGTACAGGGCGAGTGCCGCCCGGAAGTGCCCGAGTGCCGCCGCATTGCCGCCGTGTGCCCGGGCCAGCACGCCAAGGCCGTACCGCACCTGCGCTATGCCCCAGCCGTTGTTGCCGGCCAGTACGCCGAGCGCCTGCTCGAAGGACTCCTGCGCCGCTTCCGTCCGGTGCCGGGCGCCCTCGATGGCTCCCACGGCGGCCAGCGCCAGGCCCTCTTCCCATACGTCGCCGGCTGCCTGGGCGGTCGCCACCGCCGCCCGGGCCTGCGCGAGCGCTGCGTCCGGCTCGGCTGCCTGCAAGCTGGCCAGGGCGAGTATGCGCTGCGCCCCCGCGCCGCGGCCGTCGCCCGCCTGGCGGCTGGCATCCAGGCCCGCCTGCGCGAAGCGCGCCGCCGCCGGGTAGTCGCGCTGCTCGAACGCCAGCTCGGCGCGCATCATCAGGGACCGGCCGCGCAGCGCAGCCGGGACGCTGGCAGCCGGGACGCTGGCAGCCGGGACATCAGCGGCCGGGACATCAGCGGCCGGGACATCAGCGGCCGGGCCGCCGTCGGCCGCGACGTCATCAGCCGCGACGTCATCAGCCGCGACGTCATCAGCCGGGGCGCCGTCCGCCAGCGCCAGCAGCCGGTCGAACCAGGCGGCGCCGTCGGCCGCGTCGCCGTAGACCACCCACGGTGCGCGCAGCGCGCAGCAGATCCGCAGCCCCTCGGCGGCGTCGCCGCGCCGCTCGCACTCCGACAGCGCCAGCTCGTAGTTAGCCCGCTCGCGGGCCACCAGGTGATACAGGGCGGCCCGCTGCGGCCAGGCCGGATCACCGCGGACGAAGGCCTGCGCCAGCACCGTCTCCACCAGGTCCAGCAGGTAGTCCCGGTGCCTGCGGCGCAGCTCGGCGCCCTCGCCGGAAACAGCCAGCTGCCCGGCCGCGTAATCGCGGATGGTGTCCAGCAGCCGGTACCGGGTCACCCCGGCCGACTCGCCGTCCACCGTCACCAGCGACTTGTCGATCAGCGCCGCGAGCAGGGCGAGCACCTGGCCGGCTGGCATCGCCGCGTCAGCGCAGACGGCCTCGGCCATCTCCAGGTTCCAGCCTGCGAAAACTGACAGCCGCCGCAGCAGCACCTGCTCGGGCTCGGTCAGCAGCTGGTAGCTCCAGTCGACGGCCGCCCGCAGCGTCTGCTGCCGCGGTGGCGCGGTGCGGTTCCCGGCTGCCAGCAGCGGGAACCGGTCATCGAGCCGGGTCGCGATCTGCGCCACCGACAGCGCCCGCACCCTGGCCGCCGCCAGCTCGATCGCCAGCGGCATCCCGTCCAGGGCCTGGCAGATGCGGATCACCGCGGCCAGGTTGCCCGGTCCCAGCCGGAACCCTGGCCAGGCGGCGGCGGCCCGGGCGGTGAACAGCCGCACCGACTCCAGCTGGCTCAGCGCCGCGGTGATGGCGCCGCGGATCTCGTCATCGCCGGACGGCAGCTGCAGCGGCGGCACCCGCCAGGCGGTCTCGCCGCGCAGCCGCAGCGGCTCCCGGCTGGTGGTGATCACCCGCAGCTGCGGGCAGCTGGTGAGCAGCCTGAGCACCAGCGTCGCGCAGGCCTCGACCAGGTGCTCGCAGGTGTCGAGGATCAGCAGCAGCCGCCGCGGCCGCAGTGCGTCGGCGAGCGTGTCCGCCAGCTGCCGGCCGCGCTCGGGCCGGATGCCGAGGACCGCGGCCACCCGCGGGGCCAGCTGGCCGGGATCGGTGGTGTCGGCCAGCTCGGCCAGCCAGGCGCCGTCGGGGAAGCGGGGTGCGAGCTGCGCGGCGAGCCGCAGCGCCAGCCGGGTCTTGCCGATGCCGCCCGGCCCGCACAGGGTCAGCACCCGGACGTCATCGACCAGCCGCGCAAGCTCGGCTAGGTCGCGCTCGCGGCCGATGAAGCTGTTCAGCTCGGCGGGCAGGTTGCCTGCCCCGGCTGGGACGTCCGAAATCATGGCCCTCGGAAGGTGCTAGCGGTCCGTCCAAGTCTCTCACTTGCCGCCGCTGCGGAGGTGCCGCTGAGCAAAAGGGTCGCACCGTCAGAAACCCGGCTGCGGCCGGGGCTCAGCCGCGGACGGTTACCGGGACGGCCTCGGTGTACCGGACCCGGCCGAAATACATCACCTTGACCAGCGCCCACCAGTGCTCGCCCGGCCGGGCCGTGGCCGGAGCGGCCACCTGGAAGCCGATCTCCGCGAGCTCGCCCGGCCCGGCGCAGAAGCCCGCTGCCGGTGGCCCGGCCTGCGCCCAGCTGCCGAACGGGCTGATCAGCTGGGCCTCGCCGCGGATCACCGCCGCGGTGCCATTGCGCAGCAGCATGGTGAGCTGGCCAGCCTCGCCCGGGCGCAGGGCCAGTTCCGGCTCGGCCACCCGCAGCTCCGCCTCGGCCGCCTGGGCGCGCCGGTCGGCCTCGTACCAGGCCGCATGCTCGGCCAGCGGCGCGCCGGGCGCCGGCGGCGCGGCCTCGCCGGTCACGGTGAGCACCGCATCCTCGGTGAGCTGGCCCAGGTGATCGGTGATCTGGGCGGTCACGAACGCGCGGCCGCCAGCCCCGGGCCTGGCCCGTACCGCCAGGTCCCAGCAGGCATGGCCGAGGGCAGGCAGGTCGAAGTCGAGCGGCCCGGCGGGCTCGACCGCCAGCCCGGCGGGTATGCCGAGCCGGACCGAGCCGGCCGCTGGGCCAGCCCCGGCGCCGACCGTCAGCCGCAGCAGGCCGGCCTGGCCGCCGTCCGGCGCGCCGCCGACGTCCAGCCGGGCGGGGGACAGGTGCACAGCCACCGGCATGTTCCCGGCGGGTGTCGGGCCCTTGCCGTGCAGCCAGTAGCGGGCGAAGACCGGCTGGGCCGGCTCGGCCGGGCCCGGGCCGCCGCCGGGCAGCCCGGCCGGGCCGGCCGGCGTGTCCTGGGCCGGCAGCAGCGTCAGCGTGGCCACCCCGGCGGCCGGCAGCCCGGCCACGGCCGCGCCGTCCGCCAGCGGCAGCGCCGCGCCCGCGGCGTCCTCGCACAGGCTGCTGCTGGCCGCCGACCGCACCCCGGTGAACAGCCGCACCCGCGCGCTGGAGGTCCCAGCGCCGCCGGAGACGTCGCGGAGCCGGACCGTGACGCCGTCGCCGCGGGTCGGCTGGCTGCCGGGAGCCAGCGGGTTGCCGCGCGGCTTGAGCGCGGTCAGCACCGCCGTGGCCGGCTCGACGCTGGCCAGGCTGGCGGTGGCCGGCCAGTCGCCGTCGTGCAGGTCGGTGACCACCGTGAGCAGGTCATGGTTGTACTCGAGCCCGGCCTGCGGGAATCCGGCGGTACGCCAGTCACCGGGCCCGGCGGCCAGCGCGTACTCGAACGTGTGGCTCCAGTGCTGCCAGGCGAAGCTGGAGCCGTCCGGAGTGGTGCGCGGCTCGCCGTCGATCCACACCCCGCACGGCCAGGCGCTGCACGCCCGCATCAGCGCGATGGTCAGCACGCCGTCCGGCGTCACCAGGCTGGACGGCGTGCCGCGGTTGAGCAGCGCCACGCAGTGCCCGGCCAGCGCCGTCTGCGGGCCGCCGGCGCCCGTGTCCGCCGGGCCGGGAGCCGGGCCGGGCACCTCGATGACCGCATCGGCCAGGTCGTCGAGCAGCTCGGCGGCCGCCGCCTCCAGGTCCGCGGCCGCGACGATCAGGGCCGGCAGGTCGCGCGCGCCGCGCACGTCGGCTCCCGGCGCGAACGCCTGCTGCCTGCCGCGGGCGGCCGGCACCCACACCCGGCCGCGGCCGGCGGCCGCCACCTGCCGGGCCAGCTCGGCCGCCGCCGCCCCGGCCGTGGCCAGCAGCGCGGCGCTGACCTCGTTCACGTCGGGGCCGCCGAGCAGGATGCGGAAGTCGGGCAGGTTCGAGTCGACGTCGATCGACCCGTACCGCGGGCCGCCGGGCACCGAGCAGGTGGCGGTGACGCCCTGCCGGGCCAGGGCAGCCATCAGCTCGCGTACCACGGCCCGGGACGGCACAGCCCGGGACGGCGCGGCGCCGTCGGCACCGGCCCCGGCGGCGCCCTCGGCGCCGAGTGCCGCCGCGCGGGCCGGCGCCGGGCTGGCGACGACCTCCGCGACGCCAATGGCCTGCAGCTGCCGGGCGCCGTCCGGGCCTGCCACGGCCACGCGGGCAGTGGAGCCCAGGCCGAACCACTCGTGCGCCGGGTTGTCGAGCGTGAACGAATGCCGTGCCACGTCGGTGTCAGCCGCGCCGAACGGCCTGCCGAGCACGGACACGGCGCTCTGGTACACCGGCAGACCGCCCGCGACCGCGACCGGGAACGCTACCCGCAGCAGCCGGTCCTGGCCGATGGAGCCGTCGACGTGGGTGCGGAACTCGATCCGGCTGGCGCCGTCCCACAGCAGCGTCTCCTGGGTCACCGTCAGCCCGCCGAGGGTGAACTCGGCCACCAGCCGGCCGCCGGCCGGGCAGCGCTCCGCCCGCAGCCGGGCCGGGGCGCCGGCTGACCCTCGTCCCGCTCCTGTCGTCGACAGCAGCCACGGGCCCTCGCCCCAGCGCGGGTGCGCGGGGTACTCCTCCTGCAGCAGCAGCTCATTGGCGGGCCCGGCGAGCAGCTCGGCCCCGGTCCGGCGGTCGGTGATCCGGGACAGGGTGCCGCCGGCCTGCGGGTCGGCGGTGACGGCGAAGGCCGCGTTCTCGATCGCGGTGCCGGGCACCGGCTGCCACCGGCTGGCCGCCTCCTGCGGGCCGCCTGGCGGCCCCGGCACCGGGACGGCCACGTAGCTGCGGTAGCCCAGCGCGGGCACGTCGCGGGCCCGGAATGTCAGCGTGACCTCGCGCAGCGCGCCGTCGCCGGCCCTGGTCACGCCCTCGGCCAGGAACGGGACGGCCGCGCCGGCGTCGTCGCGCAGCGCCAGCCACCCGGCCGGGGCTGCGGCCCCGGACGGGCCGAGCGTGACCCGGGCCATGCCGCTGCGCGGCTGCGCCAGCGAGTTGACCACCACGATCGCGGCCGGCCCGGGGCCGCTGTCATCGCCGGCCGGCCCGGCGGCGCTGGCAGCCGCCGCCGTGCCGGCCCGCGCGGCCAGGTAGCCGATGGCCGCCCGGCGGGCCGCCTCCCCGCGCTCCCACGCCTCCCGCCAGCCCGCCAGCAGGTCCAGGTAGACCTGGTCGCCCTCGGTGCCGGTGATCGCGTCATGATGCGCGCCGAACACCAGCTGGTGCCAGGCCTTGTCCAGGCTGGCCGCGGGGTACTCGGCGCCGGCCAGCCAGGCCAGGGTGGCCAGCCGCTCGCCGTCGCAGACCGCGATCTCCGCGGCCCGCTGCCCCTGCTTGGTGTCGATGAACGACACGTCCTTGCCGGTGTAGACCGGGTTCATGTCCCGGGTCTGCGGGGTGATCCAGATGTCGCGCGCCGCGGCGTCCGCGCGCACCGCGGCGAAGAACTCCCGCGGCACCGCGGTGACGAACCTCGGCCACACGTACCGGGAGTTCCAGTCCCGGTGGATCGCGGTCGCCCAGCGGGACGGGATCACGTGGTCACCGCCGACCGGCAGCAGCACGTTGCGCGTCGCGGCCACCGGGGCCAGCTCCCGGAACTGCTGGTAGGCGGCCTGCTGCGCGCTGGCCAGGTCGGCCGCCTGCTGGGTGACCCAGCCGGCACTGTAGTGATTGGCCATGTAGCTGGTCAGCAGCCCGGAGCCGTCCGGTGCGATCCACTCGAACTCGGACGCGAACTGCATCAGCCGGTTGTCCCCGGCCGTGCGGCCCGGCCCCCACTGATGGAACGGTCCGCGGGCCCACGCGGACTCGGCCAGCCCGGCCGCGGCCATCAGGCCCGGGTAGCCCGGGTCGAAGCCGAAGGCATCCAGCATCCAGGCGCTGCTCGGGCTGCCGTGCAGCACGCCGCGCTGGAACGCCAGGCCGTAGACGGCGTTGCGGATCGTCGACTCAGCGCAGGTCAGGTTGGTGTTCGGCTCGTTGTAGCTGCCGCCGACCAGCTCGATCCGCCCGGCCGCGATGAACCTCAGCAGGTCGGCGCGGTCCTCGGGATGCGCGTCGAAATGCGGCTTGAGATAGTCGATCTCGGCGAGCACGAACTTGTAGTCCGGGTCGGCCCGCGCGGCGTCCAGGTGCAGCCGGATCAGCTCGAAGGCGGTCCGCACGTCGGGCAGCTCGCCGTCGCTGCCGGGCAGCAGCAGCCGGGTCTGCAGGAACTCGCCCTGGGTGTTCCACCACACCGGGTCGTAGTGGAAGTGGCTGACCATCCACATGGTCCAGCCGGTCTCGGCCACGGTGATCTCCGCGGCCGTCTCGGCCCGGCCGCCGTCGCCCTCGGCGATGACCGTCACCGGCCGCCGGCTCCCGGCCGCGGCGGGGGCGGCGGCCAGCACGCCCACCTCGGCCGTGACCTCCGAGCCCGGACCCGGGGCGGGCGTCAGCGCGGGCTCGGGGGTGCTGACACCGGCCCCGGCGATGCGCACCGTGACCGGCCCGCCGGGCCCGCCGCCCGGCCCGGGCGAGTCCCCGGCCAGGGTCACCGTGATGATCTGCAGCGGGCGTCCCGCGGTGCCGGCGAACAAGTCGGTCGAGGAGACCCCGCTGATCCGCATCCTGTCATCGTTGCATGCGCGGTCCCGGCGGCCTGCGCGCTAGTCCTTGCCTGCCGGGGCCGGCCGGATACGATGCTCATGGTCAGTAATCAGCCGCGAGCGCAGGCGGGCGCTTACGCACAGAGCGGGAGCGTGACTGCTGATGCCCGAGCCGGCGGTAACCCTGCGGGACGTCGCCAAGCGTGCCGGAGTGCACCCGGCGACGGCCTCGCGTGCGCTCAACCCCGAGACCCGGCTGCTGGTCAGCGAGGAGACCGCCCGGCGGGTGCTGGCCGCGGCCAGCACCCTGGGCTACCGGCCGAACGCGGTGGCCCGGTCACTGCGGACCCGCCGCTCGCACACCATCGGCGTGCTCATCCCGGACCTGAACAACCCGCTGTTCCCGCCGATCGTGCGCGGCCTGGAAGACCGGCTGGCCGCCGACGGGTACGTCGCGCTGATCGGCAACACCGATTCCGACGACGAGCGCGAGGAAATGGTCTTCGAGCTCATGCGGGCCCGGCACGTCGACGGCTACGTGATGGCCACCGCGACCGCGCACAGCAAGGTGCTGGCCGAGGCGGCCGAGGCCGGGCTGCCGGTGGTGCTGATGAACCGGCTGGCCGAGGAGTACAGCTTTCCGTCGGTCTCGGTTGACAACGAGCGGGGCGTGCGGATGGCCGTCGCCCACCTCGCCGGGCTCGGGCACCGCCGGATCGCCTACGTGGCCGGACCGCAGGACACCTCCACCGGCCGGGACCGGCTGCATGGCTACCTGGCCGCTATGCAGGCCGCCGGCCTGGCCGCCGAGCCTTGCCTGACCAGCCACGCCGCGGCGTTCTCGATCGAAGAGGGCTACCGGTGCTGCCAGGAGCTGCTCGCCGCGCCCGGCGGGTGCACGGCGATCGCCGCGGCCAACGACATGCTCGCGATCGGCTGCTACAAGGCGCTGGACGAGGCCGGGCTGAGCTGCCCTGATGACGTGTCGGTCATCGGGTTCAACGACATGCCGTTCATCGACCGATTGCGGCCGCCGCTGGCCACCGTCCGGTTCCCGCACTACCAGGTGGGCACCGAGGCCGCCCAGCTGCTGCTGGAGCGGATCGGCGGTGCCGACGGCCCGGTCAAGATCCTCTACCTGGCCCCGGAGCTGGTCATCCGCGGCTCCACCGCGTCGCCCCGGACAGCATCCTGACGCCTGCGCTGTCAGTCGTAGTGGCGCAGCATCGGCCACAGCCGGGCCCATGGCCGGCGGGGGCCGGTGCATACGTAGACGTGGCCGCCCCAGTTTCAGCGACACCCACGCCAGCAGCGGCGCTAGAACCGGCTGGTCGACATAGCTGGCCTGCAGGTGCCGGGCACAGTCCAGCATGTACAGCTCGTCGCGGTGAAAGCCGTACCTGGTCGACAGCGCCATCAGCACGGCGAAGACAATGCCGCCAACTACGATCACCCGCCGGTCGAAGGCGTCGGAGTTCATGCCGCGAGTCTTCCGGTCGCGGTGCCTGCCCGCTACCGCCGGCGGTGGCTAAACAGGCGGCGCCGCCTGCGGGGCTGGGGCTTCGCGTCGGCCGGGGCAGCCGGGCCAGCCGCTGGCGCAGCGGCCGGCTGCTGCTCGCGCCACCGGGCGATCAGCTTCTCCTCGTCAGCCAGCGGCACGAACAGCGGCGGCCCGAGCGGCATCGCGCGCCACTGCCGGATCCGCTGATTGAGCTCGGCGGCCGTGTCCCGCACCTCCTGCTCAGAGCGCAGCAGGTGCACCGACTCGGTCAGCAGCTCGGTCTCCTTGCGCAGCCGCAGCGGCACCGGAAGCAGGTCCTCAGCGGGCACTCCCTCGCGGACTGCGTAGTCGCGCAGCCAGGCCTCAGCGGCGTTCTCGCTGCCCCGGTCCGGCAGCGGCTTGCCCGCGCCGGGCAGGTCGTCGAACGCGCCGCGTGCCTGCGCCGCACTGATCTGCTCGTCGATCCACGACGTGAAGCTCATCCCAGGCGGCTTGCGCTCAGTCACGCCGCCCCCGCCCGTGGCCGCCGCGGCCCGGCGGGCCCGGCCGCCCTGTCTCGTCGCACCCTTCGGCTCTCCGCATGCGCCAGTTCCGGCTAGTCCTCATGACCACGATATGCGAGGGCCCGCTCACGCTGCCGCGGGCCCTTGCGTGCGGGACCGCGGATTGGGCCCTTCCGCCGGCGGGAAGAATCCGGGCGCAAGCGCGCCGGTCAGGGCTATCACGCGAGCTCAGCGGGGAATCTGAGGTCACATGGAACGCCAGGCAGCGATATCCGCCAAGGTGGCGCATGCCCGCGAGGTCGAGCGGATCCTGCAGTGGCTCGGCTGGTCGGTGGCCCTGCTGGGAATCATCGGAGTGGCCTGCTTCTCGGTCTTCTGGGCAGTCGGCGAGCTGTCCGCCGAGCAGGGTGTCAGCCTCGTTCTCGGTACGGCGCTGGCCACGGTCCTGTCCGGCGCTACCGCCTACGGCTCCGGGGTCAACGTCGGGCTCGGCGCCGAGCGCCTCGCGCTCGCGGCCAGGGCCGCGGGTGACCAGCCAGCCGCTCGCTGAGCCGGGCGGCCCTGCCCGACGGCTACGGCGTGATGCGGGCGGCCTGCGCGGACCTGGGCCCGGAACTCGCGGATACCACGATGTCCTACTACGAGCGGGAGCCGCGCGGGGTGCTCGTCACTGCGGCGGCTCGTGGCCGGGCCGGCCGGCCCGGCCGCCTCAGCCCCTTCCGGGAAAGCAGGCCGCTGCCGGACGGCCAGCCCACCTGATCCCGGCCTTCCCGCCGCCTGCCCGCTCGCAGCGGCCGGGCGCGCGTTAGACGGCGCGGCCCGCCCCTGGCCCGGGAGCCGGGCCGGCCGCGTGGCCGCCAGCCGCCCGGGCGAGGGCGCGCAGCGCCGCCGGGAAGATCCCGGCCGGGGGAGTGACCAGCCCGGCGCCGACCTGGCCGGTGCCCGCGACCTTGCCCGCCATCCCGGTGTTGATCTGCGGCATGATGCCGGTCCGCACCACCCGGGTCACGTCGATCCCGGCCGGGGTGCCGCGGAACTCCAGTACCGGCACGCGCAAGAGCGGGTGCTCGGCCAGGGTGATCTCATACATCCGCCGGGTCGTGGCCAGCGCGTCGGCCACGGTGCCGCCGACGAGCCGGACGATCGCCGGGGCCGCGGCCATCGCGAACCCGCCCAGGCCCGCTGTCTCGGTGATCGCGGAGTCGCCGATGTCGGGGCTGGCATCCTGCGGCCCGTAACCGCCCAGGAACAGCCCCTGCGGGGTCAGCGCCGGGGCCGTGAACCACTCGTCGCCCGTGCCGGACACCTGGATGCCGAAGTCGGTGCCGTTCCTGGCCATGGCCACGACCATCGTCGCGCCCGGGATGTCCCGGGCCGCGTCCAGCGCCAGCTTGCAGGCCGGCATGGCCAGGTTGAGGAAGAAATGGTCGTTGCCGGCGATGAACGCCACGGCGCGGGACACCTCGGCCGCCGGGAAGCCGGACTCGATCAGCGCGGGGAGCAGGTCGCGCAGCAGCATCAGCGTGCCGGTCCGGTTCCGGTTGTGCGCCTCGTCGCCCATCTGCACCATCTGGGACAGGATCGCGGTCACGTCCGCGGGCCCGCGGACGCGCACCGCCGCCTGCAGCAGCGGCCCCAGCGAGTCCGACATCCACCGCAGCCGGGTGATGACCTCGGGGGAGTAGGCGCCGTACCGGAGCACCTTCCCCAGCCCCTCGTTGAGCGAGCAGTACGAGCGCTGCCCGGTCGCCGGGTCCTCCAGCACGAGCACCCACATCGACGGCGAGACCACGCCGGCCATCGGCCCGACGGCCCGGCGGGAGTGGCACGGAGACAGCGTGAACGCGCCGCGGCCGGCCAGCGCGGCCGCGGCGTCCGGGTCAGCGGCCAGTCCTTCGAGCATCGCGGCGCCCATCAGCGCGCCGCGCAGCGGCCCGGCTGCCCGCTCCCAGCTGACCGGCGGCCCGGCGTGCAGGAACTCGCCGGGCCGCAGGCCGAGTGCGGTCGCCGCGGGCAGCACGTCGACCAGGTGCGCCCGCACCGCGAGCATCCGCCGCACCGCCAGCTCATTCGCGGCGGCCCGGCGCGCGTCGGCGAGCACCGTGACCAGGTCCGCCTCGGTCCCGGCCGGCGGCGGCGCCCAGTCCACCCGGGTCACCCGGGCCGCCTGCCGCTCGGCGGCGTCGGCGAGCAGGCTGATCCCGGCGGTGATCACGTGCGGCTGGCCGCGCAGCAGCCCGGTCACGGCGCGGCTCCGCCCGGCCGCCCGCCGCCGGTGCCGCCGGCGGCGACGGCGCACGCGAACCGGGCGGCCTCGGCGTTGGCGGCGAACACGTGCGCCCCGGCCGCCTGCAGCGCCCGCGCCTGCGCCGCCAGGTCCTGCGGGTCGGCGGCGGTCCCGATCAGCGACACCACCACCGTCACCGGCCGGGCCGCCCGCGCGGCGGCGATCACCGGCGCCAGTTCGGCCGCGGGATCGGGGTGCGCGCCGTGCCCGAGCACCACGTCGAGGAGGATCACCCCGGCAGCCGGGCCGGCGGCCTCGGCGGCCAGCCGCTCCAGCCGCAGCGACTGGTCGATCATCGGGTGCGGCCGGCCGTCGGTGAGCTCGTCGTCCCCGAAGTCGATCATCAGGTGGCCGTCCGGCGCCGCCTGCGGGCCGCAGTGCCACTCCGGCCGCAGCGGCACGTTCGACCGGATCGGGCCGAGCCGCTCGCTGGCGATGACCATCGCCTCCTCGCACAGCGTGCCGCCGGCGAACAGGCCGCGCAGCCCGCCGTCCGGCGGCCCGGCCGTGCTGGCCGGCCCGGGCCAGCGCGGCCACGCCGGGACGTCCCGGCGCAGGGCGCGCAGCGCCGCCCCGGCCGCGGCGGTGAGGTCCGGCTCACCCGGGGCCACGAGCGCGAACTGCACCGGGGTGGCCAGCGCCGCTGCCCGGGCCTGCAGGTCCGCGGCGACGGCCGGGGCAGGCGGCTTGGACACCACGACGATCAGCGCGGTCGCCGGGTCCTCGTCCAGCGCGGCCAGCGCCGCCCGGGCCGACCGGCCGCCGACGGCCGCCGACAGGTCCCGGCCGCCGACTCCGAGGACCGCGCTCACGCCGGTGCCGGCCGCGGCCAGCAGGCACATCAGCTGCTGGGCGCCGGTGCCCGAGGCGGCCACCAGCCCGACCGGGCCCGGGCCGACCGCGTTCGCGAAGCCGAGCCCGATCCCGCCGACGACCGCTGCCCCGCAGTCGGGCCCGAGCACCAGCAGCCCGCGCTGCGCCGCGGCATCCTTCAGCATGATCTCCTGCTCGACCGGGACGTTGTCGGAGAAGATCATCACGTCGCAGCCGGCGTCGAGCGCGTCCATTGCCTCGGTGAAGGCGTGCCGCCCCGGTACCGACACCAGCGCCAGCCCCGGGCCGGCGGCCCGCGCGGCGGCGCCGGTCGTGCGCGCCGCGGCGGCCGCGAGCGGGCCGCCCGCAGATGCCGGGCGCCGGGCCAGGGCGGCCTCGATCACGGCCAGCGCGCCGGCCAGGGCGGCGGCCTCGCGGGCGCGCACGGCGATGAGCAGGTCGTTCGCGGTCGCCGCGGCCGGGGCCGGCAGGCCAAGCCCGGCCAGCAGGCCCAGGTTCAGCTCGGTGGCCATCGCGACCAGCGCCGCATCGACCCCGCCCGCCTGCCGGGCCGCCGCGCTGGCCTGCATCAGCGTCACCGAGTCGGCGTAGGCGCCCGGCCGGGCCTCGACATGCTCCGCGCTCATGACCCGATCACCCTACT
>JBKQSL010000084.1:0-2977 GCA_052143655.1 Streptosporangiaceae bacterium
CGGAGCGCCGCTGGCATGCGCGCCAGCCGGCCGGGGTAGCGATTACCCGATGAGCACCACAGCGGCGGCCGCGCGCCGCGCACGGTCCCGGCCGGTCCGCGGGCACTGCCAGCCCTGCCGCCGGGAGCGCCGGCCATGACCCGCAACCGCTGGTACTTCACCCTGATGGGGCTGTGCCTGCTGCTGGTCGCCCTGTCGTGGACTGTAGTGCGGATGTACTCGGTGACCGCAGCCGTGATCATGTCGGTGGCGGCCATGGCGATCCCGCCCATCGCGATCATCGTCGTGAACGCCGGGGATGAGGGAAGCCGGCGCATGGCCGCCCGCCCGCGGCCACCCGGCCGCGGGCCTGCTGGCCTGCCGTCGGAGGGGGCCACGGGCCTGCCGTCGGAGGGGGCCGCGGGCCCGCCCGCCGGCCGCGGCGGCTGGCCCGGCCCCGACGCCGGGCCGCAGTCCGGGACTGACGCGTCCGGCCAGGACGGACCCGGGCCCCAGGACGGACCCGGGCCTAAGAGCACCGGGCCGCGCTAGCCGGCGGCCGGGCCGCGATGCCCGGACGGCCGACGTTGCGCGCCGCCCGGGCCATCGCCTCGTTGGCGGCCGGCACGTCCAGCGCGCCGCGCCCGGTCACGGCCGGGCCTAGAATTCGCGGCACCAGCGTCCCGGCTGCGGACGTGGCATAGCTCCAGCCAGGGCCCTGCTCGCCCGCAGCGGCCGCCGTCACCACCACCATGGTGGTCTTTTCCCAGGCGAGCGTGCCGTCAGCTTCCGGGGCATCGGCGGGAATTACGCAGACGGCCGACAGCGGGGGGCACCGACAGCCGGGTGCGGGACACTGGCGGCCAGGACCGCGCAGGCAGTGAGGCATACGGCCGGGCCGAGGGCGCCTACGAGCCTGCCGAGAACCAGGTGCGTCGTGAGCCGATGCCGGCCAGCCATCACGAGCGATCGCAGCAGGAGGCCGAGCGGCGCAGTGAGCAGCGCGACCAGGAAGACCGAGCGGCATTAGCGCGCCCGGCAGCGGGTAGCGGTTGGACATGGCTACCGAGTTTCGCGAGACCGAGCACACGTACGAGGCGCCCCCCGGCACGCCGCTGCCGTCCTTCGACGGCCTGCCCGGTGTCGCCGCGCTGTCCGAGCCGGTCGAGCAGACGCTGGCGGCCGAGTACTTCGACACCGCCGACCTGCGGCTCATCGCCAGCGGCATCACGCTGCGCCGCCGCCGCGGCGGCACCGACGCCGGCTGGCACCTCAAGCTGCCGGCCGGCCCGGCCACCCGTACCGAGGTGCGGCTGCCGCTGGGCCGGTCCGGCCGCCGCGTGCCCGGCGAGCTTGCCGCGCTGGTCCGGGTCTACGCCAGGGGGCGGCCGCTCGCACCGGTGGCGCTGATCACGACGACCCGGCAGCTGCGGGTGCTCGCCGACGCCGAGGGATCGTCGCTGGCCGAGGTCGCCAGCGACGACGTCTCGGCCCAGACGATGGGCGAGGCTGCGGTCATCTCCCGCTGGCACGAGCTGGAGGTGGAGCTGACTGGCGGCGACCCGGAACTGCTGGCGGCGGCCGACGATGTGCTGCGGCGGTCCGGCTGGCAGCTGGCCGTCCAGCAGAAGAAGCTTGAGCGCGCCCTGGACGGCCAGCTGCCAGCCCGCCCCGAGCCGGTCCTGCCGCCTGGCCGGGAGGCCGGGACCACCGCCGAGCAGGCCGTGCTGGCCTACGCCGGCGCGCAGGTGGCCGCGCTCACGACGCTTGACCCGCAGGTCCGCCGGGATGTGCCGGACGCCGTGCATCAGATGCGGGTCGCCGTCCGGCGGCTGCGCGGCACGCTGCGGGTGTTCCGGATGGTGCTCTCCGGCCCGGACACCCAGGCCCTGCGGGCCGAGCTCAAGTGGCTCGGCACCGTCCTCGGCGGGGCGCGCGACGCCGAGGTGCTGGCAGCCAGGCTGGAGGCCAGCGTCGGCCGGCTGCCCGCTGAGCTGATCCTCGGGCCGGTCGCCGCCCGGCTGCGGATCGTCCGCGCGCCGGCCGAGGCGCAGGCGCGGGCCGCCCTGCTGAAGGCGCTGGACTCGCCCCGGTACTTCGCCCTGCTGGACCAGCTCGACCAGCTGCTGGCCGAGCCGCCGCTCGGCCCGGCGGCCATGAAGCCGGCGGCCGGGGTGCTGGCGGCCGCGGTCGGCCGGGCTCGCCGGCGCGTCCGGCGGCGGCTGCACCGGGCCTGGCACGCGCCGGACGGCCCGCGCCGCGACGCGCTGCTGCACGAGGCGCGCAAGGCGGCCAAGGACACCCGGTACGCGGCCGAGGCCGCTGCGCCGGTGCTCGGCCGTAAGTCCGCCCGGCTGGCCCGGCAGATGAAGAAGCTGCAGACCGTGCTGGGTGACCAGCACGACACCGTCGTGGCCCGCGAGACGGTCCGCGACCTCGGCGTGCAGGCGCATCTGGCCGGGGAGAACGCGTTCAGCCTCGGCCTGCTGTACGGACAGGAGGCCTGCCTGGCCCGGGAACTGGAGCAGCGGGCCCGCCGGGCCGCCCGCAAGGAGCGCCGCAGCTGGCACCGGGACCGCCGCGGCTGGAGGGCGGCCGGATAGGCCCGGCGCGCTGACCCGGCGGAGCCGGCCGCGTGGCCGGCCTTCCGGGACGGACGGCTCATGCCGGCCGTCTTCGCGCGGTCAGCGCAGCAGTTCCGCCGCGCTGGCCCGGCTCAGCGAAATCGGGGCTCCTGGGATGTCTGTCAGTAGTCCGCCTCCCGCGCTGGCGCTGGCCCGGGCGGCGGCGACCCCGGAGCCCTGTGGTGGTTGCGGCTGGCTTCGTGCTGACCCGGGGCGACGCCTGGCCCTGTCAGCCATCCGCCCGGGTCCTCGCGGGCGGCTAGAAGCTGGCGTAGTAGGCGGCGGCCATGTCCTCGGCGGCGTGGCCTAGTTCCGCGGCCCGGCGCATCCGCTCGGCCACGGCGGCGGCGACGTCCAGTCGCAGGCCCGCATCC
>JBKQSL010000085.1:0-7834 GCA_052143655.1 Streptosporangiaceae bacterium
GAAGCGTGGCTCTAACCGCGCGCCACGGCCGGATTCGGCATCCCGTCCAACCCGATCACCTGCCCAGGGTGATCCAAATCAACGACCACTGAACGACGACGTGTGTTGTTATGACTTTCACGGTGGACCGTGGCTGCAGGCGCATCCACGGGATGCGTTTCGCTGTCTCTGACAATTACCAGTGAGAGGACTCACCCGCCCGAATGGCGGCCGCGTCCACGACGAGGCCGAGGTCTTGGCGGTGGCAGCTACGCAGCTCTGAGGAGCTCGTTCACCACGCGTCGGCTTGAACGAGGCGGCGCCGGAGTGTTGATCTTCTGAGTGCGACGGGCGTTCGCCGCCACCGCCGATTGGAACGCGGCGATCTCTCGTACCACCTGATCGCCGAAGAGCTCATCAAGGAGGTGATAGGTGACGAAGTGCCTGAAATCTGAAATCTCGAACGCCACAACGAGCTTCCTAGCACGGTCAATGTGCAGCACGAGCTTGCCCTGGCCCACTTGAACGATCTCGCCCTCCGGCGAGGGCTGCACTCTTCCCAGAAGCCGGTCAGCCCCAGTGTCATAGCTAAGATGCAGCGCGCTCATGACCTGCTCCTTTCGCTGCCAGTGTAACCATAGTCAACCCTCAGATCCTGAGCCTGCCGGCGACCTGGCCGAGGCGCCGATGCCACACCTCGACGCGTCGCTCGGCGACGGGCCGGGCATGAAGATAGGCGGCGATTCCAGTCCCCACCTTGTTGGCCCGAACGAGGTCCGCGTCGATGCTGGGATCCAGGACGACCAGTGCCGTGTTCATCTCGGCTACGGAACTAGCGCTGCGGTGGACGATGGCGTTCCGTATCTTCTCCAAAGCGGAGACGGCTCGAAGGTCGGCTGGAGACAGTGACCGGACCTTGGCCGCGTAACGCGTCGCGAGTTCCGCTGCCGCTCGGTCGGTCCACTTGTCACCGAACGAGATGTTCCGCCCCAGCGGATCGAGCAGTCGTTGCACCGTCGCGATGCTCAACTGAGCGGGGAGAGTGACCTGCACGTAAGGTTCGAGTTCGCCGAAGCGGCCATCCCTGACCGAGGCACGGAACCTCCGCTCCACGTGAGTGCGGTAGGCAGAGGAATCCCGGTTGATCGCCGCGATGTGCCACCGAGATCGGAATCCTTCCCACTCAACCGCGACGCGCACAAACGCATCCAGCGACGCAGCCTTGCGAAGTTCGAGGTCAGAGGACTCCAGCGCGCGCTGGGTCCGCTCCCAGAGGTTCAGCGACTCACCTGCCAGGGCGAGGAAACGGTCCACCTCGTCGTCGGGGTCGCGCGTCCTCGCCATGAAGCTATTCTCCCGCCTACCAGCGAGCAGGGCAGATCTCTCCCACGGTCTGTGGATGAACCACTCAGATCAATTGGGAACGGGGCCGGGTCAGCTGACGTTGCACGGTGACCAGGAGCGGGGTTACGCCAGGTCTAGAACCTGTGTAGTTATCGCTTGCTTGCTGGACTATGGCGTCAGTCGCATTTCAAGGAGCGACCAGTTCGAGTGACGGGAAATAGGTGCGGTAGCGTGTGGCGTCGCGTGTTAGCAGCCGGTAGCGGCAGACGGCAGCATGAGCGCCTATGTAGAAGTCCGGGAGTGGGGACCGGCGCTGGCCGCCACGCTTGCGGTAGGCGAGGAATGCCTTGCCCGCCACGAAACCTGCCTCATATGGGAGCGGCTCACGCTCGAATTCGGATGCGGGGACCGCGTCATCGAGGTCTTCGATCCGGTCGAAACCGATTGAGACTTCGGCGTACACGATTGGGCTGATGATGAGCGGCCCGTCGTCTCGGGCCTGGGCGAGGGCGTCCTCGGACCACGGAGCCCAGGCAGGGTCGCCGGTCAAGATGTCGAGCAGGACCATGGAGTCGACGAGCGTGGCTGACCCCGCGGCCGGGGGGATCGGCCGGATGTGCGGTTCATTCGCCACGCAGCAACTCCATGAGCTGATCCGTGCTCATCGTGGTCGTCGCGCGACCGCGCATCCTGCGGACGAGCCGCTGCCCGCGAGTCTGGCTCATTTCGGCACGTACTATGCGCAGCGCGCCGCCGTCCTCGATGACGTCCACTTCGTCGCCTTCGTGGAGGCTGTGCCGCTCGCGCAGCGCCGCGGGGATTGTCACCTGCCCCTTGCTATTCAGCTTCATCCGTACTCTCCTGACACGTAATACCTGTAACACGTAGTAGCATACCTCAGCGCCCGTGGGAAGACGCCCCGGCGGGGCGTCTTGATCTGCGGCCGGCTGTGTCGTTATCGCTTGCATGTTGGACTGTCAGTTCACTCACAGATTCTGGCTTGACCGGGACGGTCTCCCTTGCCCGTCACATGGCGAGCTGCCTGGCCGCACCGGCTGAACCTGCTAGGTTACGGACGGTCACGGACGTGTGGCTACCGGCATCCCGGGGATGACAGTGCGGAGAACCATGCTCAGGCGGGCCTTGCCCCGGCGGGTACTGGCCGCGGCGGTCGTTGTCGCCGTTGCCGCCGCTGGCGCCGGCCAGTGCCTCGCCGGCACCGCCCAGGCATCGAGCACCTGGTCCACCCCCCACCGCCATCGACAGCGGCCGAAACCCGTTCTCGGTGTCGTGCCCCACCACCACGTTCTGCCTCGCTGTGGACACCTCAGGCGATGAGGTCACCTACAGCGACGGCGCCTGGTCCACCCCCGTCAACATCGACAGCCTCAACCGCCACCGGCGCCCAGCACCTCGCCCACGCCTGCCTGCGCTACGACCCCACCAGCGCCACCTTCACCTACCCTTGGCACCTCAACGCCCGTGCTCACGGCGGCGAAACCCTCGAACTGCGCCTCACCTACCCCGCACCAGCTATCACCTGGACCCACATCACCATCGCCCCCGCCTGTGCCGGCCTCCGGCCCGGGCATCAGGTGTGTCGTTATCACTCGCATGCTGGATTATGACGATGCTCGTATATACGCCATTGAGCTGGGAGAACGCCTCACGGTTGGCGTCAGCGGGTGTTATCGGCGGGTAGCACGAGGCGCGTGACGCTGTCGGTGAACCAGCGCTCGAAGCGTGCGGTCGTCCAGTGCCGGTCACCGGTGAGACGGCAGAACACCACCGGGTCCATCAGCGCCCAGACCGTGTCGACGGCGGCGGCGCGGTCGGTTCCCTCGCGGAGGGCGGACCGGTGCATGATGTCGTCGACCAGCCACGAGGCCATGACTTCTCGCTGGGACATGAGCTGCGCGGCTACTGCGGCGATGTCCTCGTCGGCTCGGGCGGCTTCCAAGGCGGTCGCCGCCAGCCCCGCGGCCCGCTCGGCTGAGCCGGCGAGCACCCGGGCGAATGCCGCGACGAAATCCGGCGGCCCGGCGATGGGCTCAGCTTGCTTGGCCCACTGGAGGTCCAGCATCGTTGCCTGGTCGTCGTCGCCCGCGATCGCGACGTCGATTACTGCCTTCAGCAGCCGTGCCTTGGTCCGGAAGGCAAGCTCGACGGTGGGCAGCGCGACGTCGGCGTCCAGGGCGACCGCGCGCATCGTGGTGCCTGCGTAGCCGTGCGCCAGGAACCGCTGGGCGGCTGCCGCGATGATGCGGGCACGAGTTCGGCGTGCCTGCATTTCGCGGCCCGGCGAGCGGTAGCCGCGGGCCGCTGTCCCGCCTGTGCCCGTGGCACTCATATTCGGCTATGGTACTGCCATAGCCGAATTGGGAAAGGCAAGCGATGACCGATGACAGCGCACCTGCCAACCCGGGCGTCGAGGCCACGGTGGCCCGGCCCGGCGGTGTCTCCTATCTCGGGATGCCCGCACAAGATGTGGCGCAGTCCGCGGACTTCTACCGCGCGGTCTTCGGCTGGCAGATACGCGGCACACGGGACCAGCCGAGCTTCAGCGACGGCACCGGCCACGTCATCGGGCACTGGCGCACCGACCTGCCCGCCACCGGGGAAGCCGGAATCCGGCCCTACATCTACGTCATCCAGCTTGATGACGTGCTGCGCAAGGCAGCCGAGCGTGGCGCGGAAGTGGTCACCCTCCCCTACCAGGAAGGCAATCTAACCATCGCCACCGTCCGCGACCCCGCGGGCAACGTCATCGGCATCTGGCAAGACGGAACGAGCTAACCATCGCGACGACCAGGAACCGCGCCCAGCTTGCAGCGGGCCCGGTGGCTGCACCGCCGAGCCCAGAAGATAGTTCACCTGCGTCGTTATCGCATCCTCGGCGCCGCCCGGCGCAATCTGGACGGGCGGCAAGCGCCTTCTTAGGAACTCACTGCGTGGTTATCGCTTGCATGCTTCTGCGCCGGAACGCCCGGCCCGCGTAGCGACCATCGCACCGGCACAGATCAGCACAATGTGTTGTTATGTCACGCACGTTGGACTATGGCGACGTACTCAACGTGCCGCTCGGTAGCGCACGATCCCACAGCATTCACGGCGCGGATCTAACTGGCGGTACCCGCCCGCCCGGACAACGGGCTCGGCTTCTGCTTACGGGACCGGGCTCTGCGATGGGACAGGTGATCCGTGATGACGGCGGGCGTGGCTTCTCGCCTGCGGAGAGGTGCATGCAGTGTGCCGCTCCGCGCGGCTAGCAGCTTACGGGCCACCCGCGCCTCACGTATTCGCGGAGATAGGGCGCACCCGAATCGCATGCCGTCAACCTCGAACGTAATCGGCGCTGAGCCGGGAGAGTACATGTACGTGATCTTCGTGTTCGACAGCATCCGCTCGTCGTAGCGGGTCATTACCTCGCCGCGGTCGGAGATCACGTACAGGCTGTTATGCGGGCGATGCGGCGGGTCAGCGGATGGACGGAACCGAGTACGGCCCAGATCCGCAGGGTCCGGGCAAGCTCCGCCGTTTCGGCCAGCTCCTGGCGGACCACGTCCCAGTCGAAGCGGTCCCAGTCAGCTTGGCCGGCCTTGCCCGGGTCGCCGGACATGATCCGCTTGTGGGGTGAGCAGGTCGCTCCCTCGGAGAAGTGGATCAGCCTCGCGTCCTGCTCGCGGGCTTCACGCATCAGCTGCCGTATCCCGCGGCCGGCGGATCGCAGTTGGGCGCCGTCGCGGGGATCGTGGGGAGTGACGGTCTGCGCGACAGACAGCCGCACGTGCCTGGTCTCCGGCATCGGGTCTCCATCTGAAGTAACACGGAAGTGCCGGAGGGCAGTGGTGTAGGACTCGCCAGTCTTGGCCGCGCGGGCGCGCACCCGGCGCTTCAGGTTCCTATTCGCTGTCATCTGGCCTTCCACCGTCTCGAACGTCGGCCCCCCAGCGACAACCACGCCCGAGACGAACGGACCAGGACAGCGACCCGAGACATGAGTCCCTTTGCCTCTTCATCAGGCCGTGCTGGGGACGGCCAGCAGAGGTTCGGCGTGAGCCACGCCGTAGGCAACATTAGCGCGACCGCCACGCGCCAGCCGCGACCTGGTCGGCAAATGCGCTGTGGTCGTCGGCCGCCGACGCGGTCCCGGGTGGAACAGCACGAGGTCACCCGCACACGCGTCGGCCCGGTCTTGGATGTGGGCGCCTCGGACCTGGTGATGCAGTGATAGCATTGTAAGCATTGCCTGCGTAAGGAGGGTTGACGATGGCGACGTTGACGATCCGCGGTCTTGATGAGGAGACACACGCCCGGCTCCGTGTCCTTGCCGCACAGCACGGACGATCGATGGAAGCCGAAGTGCGGGCCATCCTCGCCGAACGCCTGGCCTCCCCGACGCCGAACTTCGGCCTCGGGAGCCATATTCACGCGCGGTTCGCCGGCCTGGGCGGCGCAGACCTTGACCTTCCTGCGCGCAACGAGCTGCCGCGCGCGGCGGTGTTCGACGCGTGATCATCCTCGACACGAACGTCATCTCCGAACTTGCCCGCATCGATCCCGAGCCGGGCGTGGTGACCTGGCTTGACTCGCTGCCCGCCGCCGACGTCGCCACCACTGCGATCACGGCCGCGGAATTGCTTTACGGCGTCGCCCGCCTGCCGGACGGGCGACGGAGGGCCGCACTCGCGGAAACTATCGATGTGCTGATCAACGAGGATTTCCGCGGCCGCCTGGAGCCGTTCGACGGCCTGGCCGCTGAGCAGTACGCTGCCGTCGTCGTCGGCAGAGAGAAAAAGGGGCGACCCATTAGCACGGCGGATGCTCAGATCGCCGCCATCTGCCGGGTGTACAGCGCAACGCTGGCGACCCGTAACATCGGCGATTTCACGGATACCGGGATCGGCCTCATCAACCCCTGGGACGCCGACGGCTGACGGCCGCCGGTCGCGCCAAGGTTCTTGCTGCTGGCCGAGCGGAGAATGCTCATCAGGGAAGCCCGCCTTCGTTGAGATCTTCCTGCATGATGCTCGCTCCTTCGCTGAGGAGCCGTGCGGGCAACCTGTGTTGTTACGACTTGCACGGCGGCCATGGCGCCATTCGCGCTAGCCGCCGCTTGTCGGCGTCGCGCCGGGGCATATCCGTCGTCGCGACAATGAGCGCGTGGCCCATCCAACCAACCGCCGTCGGAACGGAGCCTGGATTCAGCGTTACGAACATGGCGTCCCTGTTACTGGCCTGGCAGCGATCGTTGGTGACGGCACGAGCGGGACGACCGTCCACTTTCCGCCCGGACGAGACCCTGAGTGCAGGCGCCGGGTTAACGGCCAATGAGCTGGTGCGGTTGGCCGCGCCGTGGCGACACCTGCCTGCGGAGCCGACGATGGGCGTGCGACTGACTGGCCGTCCTTCCCCAGCTTGACCAGCCTTCCCGCAAGCCAGGCGAGGGTGGCTCAGTTGATGAAGAGGTGCAGATAACGGCTGATCGCCGTCAGCGTTTCGCTGCTGACACTGCCCAGCTGGCGCCCGGCTCGCTGATGGGACATGGCACGGACTTGCTCCGTCATGGCATACGAAACCTGCTTCAGCCCGGTGTCATCGTCCGCAGGAACCTCAATGTGATGGTCGAGGTCGCGATTGCGGGTGGTAAGCGGCACAGCGAGGAACAACCCAGGTATCACTGAGTAGCGGTGGGGCGACACCACGATGACTGGCCGTATGCCACCCTGCTCCCGGCCGGCTACCGGATTGAGGTCACAGAGCAGCACGTCCCCGCTGGTCAAGAGTTGTACTCCGGATACTCCGCAGCGGCAGCGGCAGCCAGGTCACCGAGGCCAGCCGATGTCCATTCGGCGGCCTCAGCCTGATATGCCGTCATCTCCTCCCGACGCGTCGCGAGCCTCTGGTACCCGGCCTCGATGCCCTGCCACATCATCTCGTCCAGCATCGCCCGTAGTTCCGCGCCAAGGCTCCGGCCGTGCGCTTCAGCCCGGACGGCAAGCTGGTCCCGCACCTCGGCTTCCACTCGTATCGTTGTCATAGCCATGAATGGAGTATATGTCAATAACGCATACGCGGAGCTGCCGCCAACCGCGCGTAGGCAGTCACCCGCGCTGACAGGTGATCAGGCTGCTTCCAGCCAGGGAGCCAGTTGCAAAAAGCTGTGTGGTTATCGCTTGCACGATGGACCGTCGGCGCACTCACATGTGTTCGTACGTCAGTGAACCCGCTTGGGATTGATCCGAGCACGAACTGGGCCGCACGGCCCGACCCAGGCCAGCCGAACCCGTCAAAAGGGTGACAGACAGCGCCCCGCGTACACCTGCCCGCCGATCTGGGCGACTGAGGAGTTCTCGACATTCCAGAGGTTCGCGGTGATGCGGAGGGCGAGGTGCTGTCCCGCCCGCTGATGACAGTGGCGGCAGGGGTACGAGAGTCAACTGTTCAGTCCGGCCCAGGTGTCGATCCCGAGGTAGCGCACGACAGCAGTCTCGATCTCCATCAGTTCGTG
>JBKQSL010000086.1:0-45356 GCA_052143655.1 Streptosporangiaceae bacterium
GCCGCCGGTCGGGGGGGCGGCCGGACGCCCTGCGAGCGGGCCAGCCCGGCCAGGTCGGGCGGGCCGGGCTGGCCGGCCGCAGTTTCCGCGCCGACCCCGGCCGGTGCGGCAGCTGAGACAGCGGCCGCGGCAGCGGGCTCAGCTGCCATGCCGGCGCCGGGCGCCGGAGCCGCACCCGGCGCGGGAGCCTGTCCCCCCGGGCCAGCCGTGCCCGCCGCAGCCGGGCGGCCCTTGCTGAGCAGCCACGTCACTGACCTGGCCGCCTGCTCGCTGACCAGCGGAGCCGCCTTCCTGACGGCCCCGGGATCGTCAGCCTTGGCCGCGGCAGCGTGCACCACCGCGGCTGCCAGCACTTTCATGACCTTCTGGAGCACCTCGGGATCGTCGGCTACCCGCTGCTGCAGGTTCTCGCGAGCGTGCGACAGGCGTGGCGCCGTCGCGTCGCGCGCCGCGCGTCCCGCCTCCAGGGCCCGGTCGACGGCCGGGACCTGGCGCGCCGTCGCGAGCTTCTCGCGCGCCGTCTGCTGTGCGCGCTGCGCGATGCCCGACGTCCGCGGCGAGCGTTCTGCCGCCCTTCCCAGTGCCTTTCCCAGCCGCCCGCGCAGGCGGGCAGAATCCTGCCCGGTGGCCTCAGTCCCGGTGGCCAGGCCGGCCCCCGTCGCCGCGCCGGCCCCGGCCGCCAGGCCGCACCCCGGGTCCGGGTCGGTCCCGGGCTCATGACCGGGGCCGGGATCGGCGGCCTGCGCGGGCCGGTGACCGGGGTCAGAGCCCGAGCCGGGAGCACGTTCGGGGCCGGCCGTGCCGGGCAGTCCAGGATGAGCACCGGCTGCCGAGGCGACCTCAGGTCCGGGCTGGTTGCTCATGGCGTCTCCCCCCTTGCGCTGGACGCGAGCATCCGCCATCGTCAGTCTGGCCGCGCGGGCTGAGCCCGGCAAGGGACCGCGGCCCGCAGCGGGCCGCCATTCCCGGCAATGGCGCCCCGCTGCGGGCCGGCTGTACCCGACGCGAACCCGGACGGACTCAGCTCACCGCAGTCGCGCCGGGTGAGCTGAGCCTTCCGGGAAGGCAGCCGGGTCAGGCAGCGGCGGGCGTCAGCCGAGCCGGTCCAGCAGCTTGTTGTACTCGTCCCACAGCTCGGCGGGCAGGTGGCGGCCGAAGGTCTGGAAGTGCTCGGGGATGAGCTCGGCCTCTAGCTTCCAGGCCTGGCTGTCCACGGTGAGCAGCACGTCCAGGTCAGCCCAGCTGATGTCCAGGCCATCCAGGTCCAGCGAGCCTGGGGAGGGGAGGTAGCCGATCGGCGCCTTGGTCGCCTTGGCCTCGCCGTCCAGCCGCTCGATGATCCACTTCAGCACGCGGCTGTTCTCGCCGAAGCCGGGCCACACGAACTTGCCGGCCGCGTTCTTGCGGAACCAGTTCACGTAGAACAGCCTGGGCAGCTTGGCTGCGTCGGCCTGCTTGCCGAGCTTGATCCAGTAGCCGAAGTAGTCACCCATGTTGTAGCCGCAGAACGGCAGCATGGCGAACGGGTCGTGGCGCAGCTCGCCGACCTTGCCCTCGGCGGCGGCGGTCTTCTCCGAGGCGATGTTGGCCCCGAGGAAGACCCCGTGGTTCCAGTCGAAAGACTCAATGACCAGCGGCACCGTGCTGGCCCGGCGGCCGCCGAACAGGATCGCCGAGATTGGCACGCCGACCGGGTCGTCCCATTCCGGCGCGATGATCGGGCACTGACTGGCTGGCGTGGTGAACCGGGCGTTCGGGTGGGCGGCGGGCTCGGCCGAGTCTGGCGTCCAGTCGCGGCCCTTCCAGTCGATCAGGTGCGCGGGCGGGGAGTCGGTGAGCCCCTCCCACCAGACGTCCCCGTCGTCAGTGCGGGCCACGTTGGTGAAGATGGAGTTGCCCCACATGGTCTTGATCGCGTTGGCATTCGTCTTCATGCCGGTGCCGGGCGCGACGCCGAAGAACCCGGCCTCCGGGTTGATCGCGTACAGCCTGCCGTCCGGGCCGAACCGCATCCAGGCGATGTCGTCGCCGATGGCCTCCACCTTCCAGCCCGGGATGGTGGGCTGGAGCATGGCCAGGTTGGTCTTGCCGCAGGCGGACGGGAACGCCGCCGCGATGTACTTCACCTCGCCGCCAGGCGGGGTGAGCTTGAGGATCAGCATGTGCTCGGCCAGCCAGCCCTCGTCCCGCGCCATGACTGACGCGATCCGCAGCGCGTAGCACTTCTTGCCCAGCAGCGCGTTCCCGCCGTAGCCCGAGCCGTAGGACCAGATCTCCCTGGTCTCGGGGAAGTGCGAGATGTACTTGGTGGAGCTGCACGGCCACGGCACGTCGGCCTGGCCGGGCTCGAGCGGGGCGCCGACCGAGTGCACGGCCTTGACGAACGACTCGCTCTTCTCGATCTCGCGCAGCGCCGCGGCGCCCATCCTGGTCATGATCCGCATCGAGACGACCACGTAGGCCGAGTCGGTGATCTCCACGCCGAGCTGGGAGATCTTGCTGCCCAGCGGGCCCATGCAGAACGGGATCACGTACATCGTGCGGCCGCGCATGCAGCCGTCGAAGACCTCGGCGAAGGTCTTGCGCATCTCGGCGGGCGCGATCCAGTTGTTGGTCGGGCCGGCGTCTGCTTCCTTCTCCGAGCAGATGAACGTGCGGTCCTCAACCCGGGCCACGTCGCTCGGGTCTGAAGCGCAGTAGAAGCTGTTGGGGCGCAACTGCGGGTTGAGCCGGGTGAACGTCCCGCTGTCGACCAGCAGGCTGGTCAGCCGATCCCACTCGCTCTCCGAGCCGTCACACCATATGATGTCGTCTGGCTTGGTCAGGGCAGCGACCTCCGCTACCCAGCCGGACAGCTCCTTGAAGCTTGTCGGTGACCGGCCTTCGACGAGTTCCGCGCTGTACATCGCCGTCTCCTTGCCGTGAACTCAAATCTGCGGCAGGACGATCCGCGCCAGTGCAGTCTGCTGACCTGCCTGGTGAACACGGTTACCGCAGTACCTTCTGATGCTGTCCGACTTCCGCGCAGACAAGCAAGGGGCTAAGGTCCCCGCGGCGGCGGCCCAGGGCAGCATCCGCAGGCCGCCGACAGCGGCTTCCGTCCCTGTTCAGAGCCTATGCCAGCGGAAATTCGCGGCCTCCGGCGGCTCCGCTCGCGGGCCCGGACTGTGGCAAGAATCTCATTCGTTCGCTTGCCTAATTAGTTCCGGGCAACCTCCAGCGTCAGTTCCGGCAGCCTCCGGCTGAGCGGCCCGGGCGCCGCCAGGCGCGCCAGCGTGGCTGCCGTGGGGCGGGACCACGATCATCCCGCTTGGCTGGACTGGCATGCAGATCACCGTCACGGTGCCGTATGCTCTGGTCCGCGGCCCGGCCGACATCCAGGTAGTCACCTCCGACGGGGCAGCCGGACGTGCTGCCGTACGCGTTCGAGGTGACCGGCCGGAAATAAACTCTCCGCTGACTGTTGGCCATCGCGCCAGCCGGAAAGTGCCTGTCGGCAGACCTGCCGCCGGGCTGGATGCCGGCCCGGGCGCGACTGCTATCGCGCCCGGGCCGGCGGCTTTGCTGCTGGCCCCTGTTACCCGGTGACCGTGTTCCCGGTGGGCAGGGCGCCCTCGGATGCCATCTCGGTCATTTCCTCGTCGGTGAGCAGGCGGGACCGGATCAGGAACCGCACGCCCTCCGGCGCCTCGAGCGAGAACCCGCCGCCCCGCCCGGGGACCACGTCGACCGTCAGGTGCGTGTGCTGCCAGTAGGCGTACTGGTCGGCGCTCATCCAGAACGAGACGTCACCGGCCAGGTAGCCGAGCAGCACATCCGATCCGCCGACCCGGAACTCGCCGCGCGGGTAGCACATCGGCGAGCTGCCGTCGCAGCAGCCGCCGGACTGGTGGAACATCACCGGCCCGTGCTGGCGCTGCAACTGCCCGACCAGATCTTCCGCAGCCGGCGTCATGGCTACCCGCTGGAGAGTCATCTCTAGAAGAAGCCGAGCTTCTGCGCCGAGTAGCTGACCAGCAGGTTCTTGGTCTGCTGGTAGTGGTCGAGCATCATCTTGTGGGTCTCGCGGCCGATCCCGGACTTCTTGTACCCGCCGAACGCCGCGTGCGCGGCGTAATCGTGGTAGCAGTTCGTCCAGACCCGGCCGGCCTTGATCTCCCGGCCCATCCGGTAGGCGGTGTTGCCGTCCCGGGTCCACAGGCCGGCACCCAGCCCGTACAGCGTGTCGTTTGCGAGCTTCAGCGCCTCGCCCTCGGAGTCGAACGTGGTCACCGACACCACCGGGCCGAAGATCTCCTCCTGGAAGATCCGCATGTCGTTGGTACCACGGAAGACGGTCGGCTCGATGTAGTAGCCGCCCTCGAGGCCAGCGACCATGCGAGGGTTACCGCCGACGAGGATCTCGGCGCCTTCCTTCTTGCCGATGTCGATGTAGGACATGATCTTCTCGTACTGGTCGATGCTGGCCTGAGCGCCGATCATGGTTGCCGGGTCCAGCGGGTTGCCGCTCTTGATGGCCTTGGTCCGCTCGAGGCAGCGGGCGATGAACTCGTCGTAGATGGACGAGGCGATCAGCGCGCGGGACGGGCAGGTGCACACCTCGCCCTGGTTCAGGGCGAACATCACGAAGCCCTCGACGGCCTTGTCCAGGAAGTCGTCGTCGGCGGCCATCACGTCGGCGAAGAAGATGTTCGGGCTCTTGCCGCCCAGTTCCAGGGTAACCGGGATGATGTTCTCGCTGGCGTACTGCATGATCAGCCGGCCGGTCGTCGTCTCGCCCGTGAACGCCACCTTAGCTACCCGCGGGCTGGACGCGAGCGGCTTGCCGGCTTCGACGCCGAACCCGTTGACGATATTGAGCACGCCGGGCGGCAGCAGGTCGGCGATCAGCTCGGCGACCAGCAGGATGCTCACTGGAGTCTGCTCGGCGGGCTTGAGCACCACGCAGTTGCCTGCCGCGATCGCGGGCGCCAGCTTCCAGGTGGCCATCAGGATCGGGAAGTTCCACGGGATGATCTGGCCGACCACGCCCAGCGGCTCGTGGAAATGGTAGGCGATGGTGTCGCCATTGATCTCGGAGAGCGAGCCCTCCTGGGCCCGCAGCGCGCCGGCGAAGTAGCGCCAGTGGTCTACGGCGAGCGGCAGGTCAGCGGCGAGGGTCTCGCGCACCGGCTTGCCGTTTTCCCAGGTCTCGGCGACGGCCAGCTTCTCCAGGTTCGCCTCGATCCGGTCGGCGATCTTGTTGAGTATGTTCGCGCGCTCGGTCACCGAGGTGCGACCCCACTTGCCGGCCGCGGCGTGCGCCGCGTCCAGCGCCAGCTCGATGTCCGCTGCGGACGAGCGGGCTACGTCGCAGAACGTCTGCCCGTCCACCGGCGACGGATTGTCGAAGTAACGTCCCTCAGCCGGCCCGACCCAGTCGCCGCCGATGAAGTTGTCGTAGCGGGCAGCGAAGCTGGTGATGCTGCCGTCGGTCCCGGGTTTTGCGTACGTCATAGTACTGCTCCTGCCTGAAGGCCTGCCGTTGCCCGCGCCCGATGACGGCCCGCGCGGACATTCCTGCGACGATTCCGCTCACCATGACAGCCGCAGGTTGGCGAAAGGTTGGAGCGCCCGGCTCAGTCCCGCAGGGCGGCGTGCAGCCGGGCGGCGAGCAGGCCGCGCCGGGCGTCATCGGCGCGCAGCAGCGCCATCGCGTGCTCGTGGACCTGCACGTCGAACGGGCTCAGCTCGGACAGCGCCATCGCGTGCGCGGGATCGCCGCTGGCCAGCACGGCCTCGCGCAGCGCGACCTCCAGCCGGCTGCGCCAGGCATCCACGCCGGGGGCTTGCGAGTCAGGCAGCAGCGCGCCGCGATAGCGGCGCACTGCCGAGGTGACGTCGCCGCGCTCCAGCGCGTGCCACACGTCGGCCGCATCGCAGCTGATCGGCGCGGTCAGCGCGTACCGGCGCTCGGACACGATGCCGCCGACAGCCCGGCGCAGATGCGACACTTCCGACTTCAGCGTGGTGGCCGAGACCGGCCGGTCGCCGTAGAGCTCCAGGCTGAGGCCGCCCGGCGAGAACCCGTGCGGGTGCAGCGCAAGCAGGGCCAGGATCTCCAGCTGGCGGGGGGACAGCGTGAGCGGCACCCCGTCCCGGCGGACGTCCGGGTTGCCCAGGCAGGTCAGCTCGATCCCGCTGGCGGCGGGCGCGCAGCCGCCCAGCAGGTCCCGCAGCCGCAACTCCACAGCCGAGGCCAGGGCGCGCGCCGTCGGCAGGCCGAGCGGCTCGGACCGGTCCCAGGTGGTCGACAGGTCCAGCACGCCGAGGATGCGGCCGGCCGGGTCCCGGATCGGGGCGCAATAGCACACCCAGCCGTGCAGCACCGCGACCAGGTGCTCGGCCGAGAACACCACGCTGGGACGGCCGTTATGCAGGGCCAGGGCCAGCGCGTTGGTGCCGATCGCCGCCTCGTCCCAGCAGCCGCCGGGGGCGAAGTTCACCTTCTCGGCGCGGCGCTGCATGACCCGGCCGGCCCGGGTCCACAAGATCGTGCCGGTCTCGTCAGTGACCGCCGCGATGTACCCGGCGTCAGCGATGCCGTCCAGGTCGTCGGCCAGCTCGGTCACGGGCACCCGCAGCGGCGAGTCCGCCCAGCGGCTGGCGACCATCCCGGCACCCGAGGCGGGCGCGGCGGCCGCGTCCGGCTCCACCGACCGCAGCGAGCGCTGCCACGACTCGGCGACCTCCGGCCGCACGCCAGCGAGCTGGCCGTCCTCGGCCCAGCCGGCTGACTGTCGCCGGCCGGCGCCGGGCCCGGAGCCGACCCGGCCGGGCTCGCGGCGGGCCCGGCCGGCGGGATACCGGCCAGCCGCGGACTTGCCCGCGGCAGACCGGCCCGCGGGGGACTGATCCGCCGGAGACTGATCCGCCGGAGACTGGCCAGCGGCTGGCGGCCCGGCGGCAGGCTGGCGGTCGGCTCCGCGCAGCAGCGGCACGTGGCGCGCCCATTCGCGCTCCAGTACCTCCCGCTGCCGGCGGGTGGCGGCCATCAGGGCCATGCTCCTCACCCGACCTGGGCCAGGCGGGATGCCACCATCCCGCGCAGCTCGCGCTCGTTGCCCGCACTGCCGCCGGCGGCGGCAGCGTTCCGGCCGGACAAACCCCGGTGCCCCGGCGGCCGGCTCGTGGCCCGCGGACCTGGCTGGCCCGCCCCTTGCCAGAAACTGGGACGTAACACATTCTTGACGACAGCGTAATCTGAGACAGACGCCGCTGATAGCAGGCAGGTGCTGGTAATGCCCGTTCTTCTGGAGAACTCGGCGATGGGCGAGCGCGGGCGGCCCCCGGCCGGCCGCGCGCGCGAGCCCAGATCCGGCCAGTTCACCGAGCCGCGCCCGGGCGTACCGGCGACCGGGATTCCGGCCGCTCCGGCGCCGCCGGACCAGCCCGTCCGGCTGGCGAAATTCCATGCCCCGGAGATCGTCTTCGGCCCTGGCGCGCTCGCCGAGATCGGCCACTGCGCCGCGCGCCTAGGTGCCCGGCGCCCGTTCATGGTCACCGATCCTGGCCTGATCGAGGCCGGCTGGGCGGCGGCGGCCACCGGCTATCTCCGGCAGGCCGGCCTGGTACCGACCGTCTGGCACGACGTGACCCCGAACCCGAAGGATCACGAGATCGAGGCGGCGTTCGAGCGGTACGCCGAGGACGGCAACGACGTGATCATCGCCCTCGGCGGCGGCTCGTGCATCGACGCGGCCAAGGGCGTGGCGATCCTGTCCGGCAACGGCGGCCGGATCCTGGGCTTCGAGGGCGTGGACAAGGTGGTGCACCCGATCCCGCCGACGGTGATGGCGCCCTCCACGTCCGGGACCGGCGCGGATGTGTCCCAGTTCGCGATCGTCACCGACACCGCGAACCTGACGAAGATCACCATCATCAGCCGGACGCTGGTCCCGGACATCTCGGTGATCGATCCCGGGTTGCTCATGACGATGCCGGAATGGCTCAACGCCGCCACTGGCCTCGACGCCCTGACCCATGCGATCGAGTCCTACGTCTCCCGGGCGCACAACCCGCTCACCGACAGCCACGCGCTGCACGCCGTCACGCTGATCACCGGGCACCTGCTGCACACCCAGCTGCAGCCGGGCGCGAACGAGCCGCGGCTGGCCATGGCCCAGGGGTCGCTGGAGGCCGGGATGGCGTTCACTAACGCCATACTCGGTGCCACGCACGCCATGAGCCACCAGGTGGGCGGCCTGCTGGACGCACCGCACGGCGTGGTCAACGGCGTGCTGCTGCCGCACGTCATCCGGTTCAACGCGCAGACGGCACCGGAGCGGTTCGTGCCGCTCGCGGCGGCCGCGGGCCTGGCCGCCAGGGGCGTGCCAGCCAGCGAGGTCGCGCTGATGCTGGCCGACCGGGTCCGCGAGCTCGCCGACGAGGTGGGCGTGCCGCGCGGCCTGGCCGCGCTCGGCGTCACCGAGGCCGTCGTGCCCCAGCTAGCCCGCACCACGCTCAAGGACGCCTGCCTGGCCACCAACCCCCGGGCGGCGGACGCGCCCGACATCGAGGCGCTGTTCCGGGCGGCCCTGTGACCGTGCCCAGCGGCGTGACTGCGCGGGGCGCTGCGTTCATGGCCCGGAAAACAGCCTGGCCACCGTGGTGAGCGAATCGGCGGCCCCGCCGGGCCCGGGCGACGGCGGCAGCGCGGGCCGGGCCCTGGAAGCGCTGACCGGCATCCGGTCGGGCAAGCACTCGTTCTACCCGGAGTACGTCCGCTCGGCGGAGCGGCTGGAGCACGCGGTCCGGGCACTGGATGGCATCTCCCGCGCCCTGGTGCGCAGCACCGCCGGGCCGCGGGCGCTGGTGGAGTGGGTAGTCCGGACCGCCGCCGCGCACCTGAGCGCGGAACTGCTGCTGTTCGTGGTCGCCGACGGGGTGCTCCCGGCTGCCCGGCCGCGGTTCCTGGCCGTGGCCGGCGGCAGGCTGGTCGACGACGAGAACGCGCTGCCCGCCGAACTGCGCGAGCGGCTGGCCGTGATGCGCGGGCGGCCCTGGGAGGCCGAGCTGGCCTGGGCCTCTCCCGGCTGGATCGGCGTGTCGATGACGCTGGACAACGAGCCGGTCGGCGGCATCGCGGTGCGGCCGAGCGCCGGGCTGGAGGTAGCCGCCACCGACCGTGCCATCCTGCGGGTGCTGGCCAACCAGGCGGCGGTCGCGCTGCACAACTCGTTCCTGTTCCACGCCACCACCCAGCTGCGCGGCCGCAGCGAGCAGCTGTTCGACGCCACCACCCAGCACGCCAGGGACCTGGCCGCGCGCAGCGCCGAGCTGGCCGAGACCCAGCGGCAGCTGGTCGCCGTGCTGCAGCAGCAGGCGCTTGACGACGAGCGGCACCGGATCGCCCGCGAGCTGCACGACAGCGTGACCCAGTCGGTGCTGTCGGCCGGGATGCTGGTCGAGGTATGCCGGGCCGAGCTGGAGGCCCTCGGCGGCCCGGCGGCGAAGGTCGCGGGCCGCCTGGCGCCTGCCAGGGACCTGACCCGGCAGGCGGCTGAGCAGCTGCGGGCCTCGATCTACGCGCTGCACCGCCCGGCCGACGAGTCGCCCGGGCCGCTGCCGGTTATGCTGCAGCGGCTGGCCGGCGCGCACCAGCCGATGAGCCTGCTGGTGAAGGTGCAGGTGACGGGTCCGACGGCCGCGCTGCCGCCGGCCGTCGAGCAGTCGCTGCTGCGATGGACCGGGGAGGCGCTGTTCAACGCCGCGTCGCACGGCAGGGCGACCCGGGCGATCGTCCGGCTGCGCTACCTGCCCGGCGGCGTCACGCTCAGCGTGTCCGACAACGGCATCGGCGACCCCGCTCAGCTGCGCCGCGCGCTGCGGATGTCGTCCGCGGCTGACCTGTCCGGGCGGCACCGGGGCCTGGCCAACATGCAGGCGATGGCCGAGGAGCTCGGCGGCACGCTGACCATCCGCAAGTCCCGCTCGGGCGGGGTCATCATCCGGGTGCACATCCCGCTGCCGCTGGGCGGCCAGGACAACGCCGGCCCGGCACCGCCGGGAAGCACGCTGGCCGGCTGGCCAGGGACAGGAGGCCGCGATGGCGTCCGGTAACGCTCGCGCGGCCACCGCTCCCCCGGCCACTGCCCCAGCGGCCGGCCCGCGCACCGCAGCGGCCCGGTCCGCCCCAGGCCCGGCCAGCGCTGGGCCACCGCCGGCCAGCCCGCCGCCCGGCGCCCTGGTCCAGATCGTGCTGGTCGACGATCACGCGATCCTGCGGCAGGGCCTGCGCGCGCTGCTGGAGCGCGAGCCGGACCTGGAGGTCGTCGGCGAGGCTAGCTCGGCCGCCGAGGCCATGGCGGTGGTCGAGCGGAGCCGGCCGGCGATCGTGCTGCTGGACATGAAGCTGTCGCCGGAGTCGGACAGCGAGGGCCTGGCGCTGTGCGCCCGGCTGACCCGCGGCTACCCCGGCCTGAGCGTGCTGGTGCTGTCCACGTTCGTGGACGACGCCCTGGTGGTCAGCGCCATCCAGCACGGGGCGTGCGGCTACGTGATCAAGGACGTCGACACCGCCGAGCTGGTCCGGGCGATCCGGCTGGTCGCGCGCAACGGCAGCGCGTTCGACTCCCGGTCGGCAGCCGCCATGGTCCGCTCGATCCACGCGCCGCAGGCCCGGTCCCCGCTGACCGACCGCGAGCTGAGCGTGCTGCGGCTGGTGGCCGGAGGCCTGTCCAACCGCGGCATCGGCGCGCGGCTGCACCTGTCGGAGACCACGGTGAAGTTCCACGTCCGCAACATCATGCGCAAGCTGGAGGCGACCAGCCGGGCCGAGGCGGTGTACAAGGCCACCAGGAGCGGCCTGGACCTGACCTCCGGCTGACCGCGCCCAGCATGCGGGACCCCCAGCCTGCGGGGCCCCTTGCCCAGTACCACGGCGGTCCCGGTCCTATTCGGGCTGCGGCTCCCAGGCCAGCCACACCACGGCCAGCGGCGGCACGGTGAGCGTGGCCGAGCAGGGCAGGTCGTGCCAGCCGACGGCCTCGGTGGTGACCGTGCCAGCCCGCATGTCGCTGCCGCCGAACTCCGCGCTGTCGGAGTTGAAGATCTCCACCCAGCGCCCGGCCTGCGGCAGCCCGATGCGGTAGTCATGGCGGGGCACCGGGGTGAGGTTGGCGACGCAGGCCACCGCGCGGCCGCCTTCGGCCGGGAACCGCAGGAACGACAGCACGCTGTGGTCGGCGTCGTTCGGGTCGATCCAGCGGAAGCCGCCCCAGTCGAAGTCCTGCTCCCACAGCGCGGGCTCGCGCCGGTACACGGCGTTCAGCGCCCGGACCAGTTTCTGCACGCCTGCGTGCTCGGGGTACTCCAGCAGGTGCCAGTCAACGCTGCCGTCGTGCTGCCACTCGTCGTTCTGGCCGATCTCGCCGCCCATGAACAGCAGCGGCCGGCCGGGGTGCGCCCACATCCAGGTCAGCAGGGCGCGCAGGTTGGCGAACTGCTGCCAGCGGTCGCCCGGCATCTTGCCCAGCAGCGAGCCCTTCCCGTGCGAGACCTCGTCGTGGCTCAGCGGCAGGATGAAGTTCTCGCTGAACGCGTAGAGCAGCGCGAAGGTGAGCTCGTGGTGGTGGTAGCGCCGGTGCACCGGCTCCTTGCTGAAGTACACCAGCGTGTCGTTCATCCAGCCCATGTTCCACTTGAAGCCGAAACCCAGGCCGCCGAGGAAGGTGGGCCGGGAGACGCCGGTCCAGGACGTGGACTCCTCGGCGACCATCATGGCCGAGGGATGATGCCGGTAAATGACCTCGTTGGCCTCCTTGATGAAATCGATCGCCTCCAGGTTCTCCCGGCCGCCGAACCGGTTCGTCACCCACTCGCCCTCGCGGCGGGAGTAGTCCAGGTACAGCATCGAGGCGACGGCGTCCACCCGCAGCCCGTCGACGTGGAATTCCCCGATCCAGTACAGTGCGTTGGCGAGCAGGAAGTTGCGGACCTCATGCCGCCCGTAGTTGAACACCAGCGTGCCCCAGTCCGGGTGCTCGCCCAGGCGGGGATCGGCATGCTCGTACAGGGCCGTGCCGTCGAAGCTGGCCAGCGCCCAGTCGTCCTTGGGGAAATGCCCGGGGACCCAGTCGACCAGGATGCCGATGCCCGCCTGGTGCAGCCGGTCCACCAGGTAGCGAAAATCGTCCGGCCCGCCGTACCGGGCCGTCGGGGCGTAGAATCCGGTCACCTGGTACCCCCAGGAGCCGGTGAACGGATGCTCGGCCAGCGGCAGGAACTCTACGTGGGTGAAGCCCAGGTCACTGAGGTACCCCGGCAGCACCTCGGCCGCCTCCCGGTAGGTCAGCGGCCGCCAGCTGCCGTCCGGCTGCTGGGTGTTCCGCCACGAGCCCAGGTGGCACTCGTAGATCGTGACCGGGGCGTGCAGCAGGTCGGTGGTGTCCCGGCTGGCGAACCAGTCCGCGTCCTGCCACTGGTAGCTGCTCGTGGTGACGATGCTCGCCGTGGCCGGCGGCACCTCGGTGGCGAAGGCGAACGGGTCGGCCCGCAGGCTCATGTACCCGTGCTGGCTCACCACCTCAAACTTGTAATGGGCGCCGGCCCCGACACCGGGCAGGAAGATCTCCCACACGCCCGAGCTGCCCAGCGTCCGCATCGGGTTCAGCCGGCCGTCCCAGCCGTTGAAGTCGCCGACGACCCGCACTGCCCGCGCGCCCGGCGCCCATACCGCGAACGAGGTGCCCGCCGTGCCCTCGTGCACGCGCACCTGGGCACCCAGATGCCGCCATAGCCCCTCGTGCCGCCCCTCGGCCAGCAGGTGCAGGTCCAGCTCGCCGAGCGTCGGCCAGTACCGGTACGGATCGTCAGCCGTCACTACGGTGCCGTCGGCGTAGGCCGTCTCCAGCCGGTAGTGCGGGGTTTCCGGGCCGTCCAGCACCGCGGCGAACACCCCGGCCGCGTGCACCCGGTCCAGCGGCGTCCGCTGCTCGCCGACCAGGACGGCCATCGCGGCCGCGTCGGGCCGCCAGGCGCGGATGAGCACGCCGTCGCGGCCGTCGCCGGTCCGCTGCGGGTGCGCCCCCAGCACCGAATGAGGATCATGATGCAGGCCGCTGACCAGGCGGTCCAGTTCCGCGTTGTCAGCCGTCAGGTCGGTCTCAACCGGTGAACTCATGTCAGCCAGCTCCCGTGCCGCTCGCGTGCATAACCGCGGCTCCCCTCGCTGCCTCGGGCCATCGGGGAGCCTCCTGCCCTCCAGAGTGCCCGGCGCGGCCTGGGATGCGAGAGTCGAACGTCCTCTGCTAGCCCGGGGGCCGAGCCCCCGGATCCCCCCGAACCCCGGCGAGCGCTCCCACGGCACTGAGCGTAAGCGGCGACGCCGGGCTCTGCCGCCGTGGGCCCGGGCCCCGCGGGCCAGCACCGCCGGCGCCGCCGCCCGGGGGCTCTACCCGTCAGCGGGTGAGGATCAGCCAGCCGCCGTGATGCTCGTGCACCGTCCAGCGGGCACCGCTGGCGGCGCCGAGCGCCCGCAGCGCGGGCAGGTCGAAGGCGCGGACATGCCCGTACACCGGGTCGGGGACCGCTTCCAGCGGCACGGCCGCCACCACCTTGCGGCGCGCGACCCGCAGCGCCTCCCGCAGCACGGCCGCGCCGTGCCGGGACGGCAGGTGCTCCAGCAGGTGGATGATGCTGACGGTGTCCGCGCAGCGGTCGGGCACCGGGATGCGCGCCGCATCGCACACCAGCGTGGCCAGCTGCACGCCCCGCGCGGCGGCGACGGCCTGCAGCAGCCGCATGCTGCCCTCGGACAGGTCGCAGGCAGTCACCGTGTTGCCGGGCCGCTCAGCCAGCAGCAGCGGCAGGAAGCCGAAGCACGAGCCCAGGTCGAGCACCGGGCCGGGCGGCATGAGCCGCAGCGCGTGCGCGTACACGGGCGCGAACCCGGCGATCGTCGCCAGGTCGCTGCCGTCCGCCGGGGCCGGGTCGCGCCAGCAGCGGCGGATCCGGGCCAGCGTGTTGCCGTAGAACGAGTTCCACGCCTGCAGCGGTTCGGGCAGGGCGGACCGCACGATGCCGGTGAAGACCCGCTCGAAGATCTCCGTCCCGGACAGCCAGCCGGGCGCGAACAGCTCATCGGCCAGCAGCCCGGCAACGTCGTTGTCGATCTCGTCCGGCGCCAGCCAGTGCGCGACCTCGATCCGCCGGTTCCGCTCGGTGACGCGGAAGTGCTCGGTGCAGATCACCGCCGGGCCGGGCCCGGACGGCGGGCCGGCGGGCGGCGGCTGCGCTGGCCAGCGGCCGGGATCGCCGCCCGGCCCGGTCCGCAGCACGGTGACCAGGTGGTCGTCGTACCGGCCTGGCTTCCCCGGCGCCAGCGGGTCGATGGGCACCGGCAGCGCGGCGATCGGCGCCAGCCCGGACTCGCTCACCGCCCGGCCGCCTCGGCCGAGATCTGCCAGGCGGCGCGCTGCAGCCCGGCGAGGTCGCCGACCACCTGCACCCGGTCGCAGAACTCCGCGTACTGCGGCAGGTCGCAGCCGCCGAGCCGCCAGGAGTAACGGGGCTCGGGCGTCAGCCAGATGCTCTCCCGGACCCGCCGGGTGATCTCGGCGAACGTTTCCAGCTGCGGGTCGGTGCCGTTACCGCGCCCGTCGCCGAGCACGACGAGAGTCGTCCGCCGGGTCAGCGCCGGCGAGTGCTCGGCCAGCAGCGCGCTGAACGTCGCGCCGTAGTCAGAGCTGGCGTCCACGTCGAGCAGGCCGCCGGCGGGCAGGCCGTCGAACACCAGCCCGAGCGCCCGCTCGAGCGGATGCTCGGCGAACAGCTCGGTGATCTCGACCGGGGAGTCGACGAACGCGAACGAGCGGGCCTGGGTGAACAGCGACTGCATGCCGTAGACCAGGTGCAGGGTGAACCGGGCTGTCGCCCGCACCGACAGCGAGACGTCGGTGAGCAGCAGCAGCCGCGGCTTGTCGGCGGCCCGCAGCGTGGTGACCGGCCGGAACGGGACGCCGTCGTAGCGCATGTTCGCGCGCATGGTGCGGGCCGGGTTGACCCGGCCGCGGGCATGCTCGCGCTGCCTGCTGGCCGGGGCGCCGTGCAGCTGGCGGGCGAGCCGGCGCAGCGCTTCCTCCAGGTCGGCCCGTTCCCGCTCATCCACCGACTCGGTCCGGGCCCGGGCGGCGACCCGGCCCTCCAGCACCGCGTCCGCCAGCCGGTCCAGGTAGCGGCGCAGCAGCTCGGGCAGGTCTGCGATGACCCCGGCGAGCTGCCGCCGCAGTGCCCCGAGCTCGGCCTCGTCCAGGTTGTCGTCGGGCCGGTCCAGCCAGCCGAGCAGGGTCTCCTGCTGGGCGACCGTCAGCGCGGTGTCGATCCGCTGCCCGGTGGGCGGGGCCAGCTGGCCGGGCAGGCCCGGGTTGTGCAGTCGGCTGGTCTCTAGCTGCACGCTCGCGCCCGCCCCGCGTGCGGGGTCGGCCGCGTCCTTCGACAGCACGATCTCGTCGGTGACCGAGGCCAGGTCGATCTTGTTCGCCTCCTGGTGCAGGTTGTACTGCTGGGCGAGGTCCTCGGGCCGGAAGAAGTCCCGGATGTCATCGGGCTTGCCGTGGCTGTGCCCCTGCTGCGGGGTGTCCGAAGGCTGCTCGGAGATCGTGAACGACTCCAGCTCCCCGGTGTCGGACAGGTCGTCGTGGGCATGGCTGTGCTCATGCTCGCCGCCCGGCCCGGCGACCTTGCGCAGCGAGAAGAAGGCGGTAAACAGCTCGTCGAACATCTCGTCGTCGCGCCGGTCCTTGATCAGTGTCACCCGCAGCGCGGCGCGCAGCGTGCCGGCGTCGGCGAGCACGCCCGGCTGGGCGGCGGCCAGCATGGCGTCGGTGGCCTCCGCCGCCGAGACCCGGATGCCGAACAGCCGCAGCAGCCGGACGAACCGGTGCAGGCTGCTCTCCATCTTCCGCTCCCTCTTCCCCGGCCTGGGCCGGATGCTCCCGCCGCCGGCCGCCTGACGCCTGGCCGGCTCAGCCGCCGCGCGGCGGCGGGCGCCGCCGGGTGATGGCCGCGAACGACCGGCTGCCCTGGCCCTGGCCGGGCGTGGTACGCCGGTTCGGGCCGGGACCGGGAGCGCCGTAGTAGTTCTCGTCGTGCCGGCCTGGCTGGTCCTTGGCGGCCCGCACGGCCTGCCCGTTGCGCTGCCCGCGGGCAGGATCGGGCTCGGGCTCGGGCTCGGGGTCATGACTGTGGCTGTGCCCGCCAGGCCCGTGCTCGTGCCCGTGGCCCTCGTGCCCGTGGCCCTCGTGGCCGGCGGCGTCCGGCAGCTCCCGGTTCGAGTCCAGCAGCTGCGGCAGCACCGGCACCGCGCGCTGCATGTCCCGCTCGTACTTGAGCACGATGTTGGCCGTGTCGGCGAGGACCTGCGGGTCAAGCTCGTCGACGCCGAGCACGGTGAGCGTCCGGGCCCAGTCGATGGTCTCGGAGATGCTCGGGCTCTTGCGCAGCGGCAGTTCCCGCAGCCCGCGCACTACCTGCACCAGCTGGCGGGCCGCGGCGTCGGCCAGGCCGGTCTGCTTGGACCGCACGATCTCCAGCTCGCGCTGCGCATCCGGGTAGTCGAGGAACAGGTGCAGGCACCGGCGCTTCAGCGCGGCCGACAGGTCGCGGGTGTTGTTGGAGGTGAGGACGACGAACGGAGGCGTGCGCGCGGTGTAGGTGCCGACCTCGGGAACCGAGACCTGGTACTCGCCGAGGCACTCCAGGAACACTGCTTCCAGCGCCTCATCGGCCCGGTCCACCTCGTCGATCAGCAGCACCGACGGCTGCTCGCCGCGGATCGCGTCCAGCAGCGGCCTGGCCACCAGGAAATGGTCGGAGAAGAACACCGCGTCGTGGCCCTCGATCCGCGCCACCGCGGCCGAGATGTCCGGCGCGCCGGCGATGATCTCGTTGATCTTCTCCCGCAGCAGCTGGGTGTACAGCAGCTGCTTGCCGTAGTCCCACTCGTACAGGGCCCGGGTCTCGTCCTGGCCCTCGTAGCACTGCAGCCGCAGCAGCCGCCGCCCGGTGACCGCAGCCAGCGTCTTGGCCAGCTCGGTCTTGCCGACGCCGGCCGGCCCTTCCAGCAGGACCGGCTTGTTCAGCCGGGTGACCAGGTAGACGGTGGTGGCCAGCCGCCGGTCGGCGATGTACCCGGCCGCGGCGAACCGGCTGACGACGTCGTCGATCGAGGCAAAAGGGGCCTGGTCTGCGGCCGGCTCGGGCAACGTGTCCTCCGGTTCGTCGCGGCGGCGGGGGCGGCCCGGCCGCCCGCGGAGCGCGGGCGGCCGGTGCCGTCAGCTCTGTCCGGCTAGCTCAGCGTGGCCACGCTCAGCATGGCCAGCGGGGTGCCGTCAGCTGAGCAGGTCGTCCAGGTCACCGTTCATGCAGTGGTCGACGACCGGGCGGACGGTCTCGAACGTGCACTCCTTGGCGTTGCCCGGAGTGCAGGCGTCGCCGAGCACGTGCCGGGTGATCCGGTCCACGTCGGCGGCGTTACCGGTGATGGTCTTGGCGTCCTCGTAGAACTTCGTCGGGCCCATGCCCAGCCGGTTCTTGGAGTAGCTGTCCTGCGTCACATCGGTGAACTTCTCCGGGATGCCGACGTCGCGCAGCAGCCGGATCGAGGCGGCCAGGGCCGCCTCGGCCGCCTGGACCTTGGTCATGCCGTGCGTGTCCACGCCCATCACCTCGGCGATGTCCGCGAACCGGCCATAGACCGCCGGCATGTTGAAGGCCCATACCCGCGGCAGCGCGATCGCGTTGTTGAGCCCGTGGTGGGTGTCATAGAAGGCGCTGACCGCGTGCGAGATCGAGTGGATGATGCCCAGGCCGCCGGAGTTGAACGCCTGCGCGGCGATGTACTGGGCGTACATCATGCCTTCCCGGCCGGGCAGGTCCTGGCCATTCCAGACCGCCTCGCGCAGGTTCGCCGCGGTCAGCCGGATCGCGTGCAGCGCGTTGCCGAGCGAGGGCTGGAAGTTGAGCCGGGACACGTACGGCTCGGAGGCGTGCGCGAGCACGTCGAAGCCGCACTGGGCGGTGTAGTCCAGCGGGCAGTCGTAGTACAGCACCGGGTCGTCGATGGCCAGGCTGGTCACGCTGGCGTCGTCGAATGCCACGTACTTGTGCGGGCTGGCCGGGTCGGTGGTGGTGTCGGTGATCACGTAGGCCCAGGAGGTCTCCGAGCCGGTGCCGGCCGTGGTGGATACTGCGATGTGCGGCGGGTTCTTCGGGTTCTCCGACTTGTTGAAGCCCTCGAACTCGTTCACGCTGCGGCCGTCGTGCGCGACCGAGATCCGGGCGCCCTTGCACGCGTCATGCGAGGAGCCGCCGCCGATCGAGACGAACGAGTCGCACTTGTTCTCCTGGTACATCGCGACTGCGTCCATGACGTTGTAGTCCTTGGGGTTGGACTCCACCTTGTCGTAGAGCACCGGGTCCAGCCCGTGGTACTTCAGCGACTCGACGATCTTGTGCACGGTGTCGCTGCCGCGCAGGCCAGAGGTCATGACCAGGATCTTGTTGAAGCCCAGCTTCTTGGCCTCCGGCCCGATCATCTCGTGCGCGCCGGGCCCCATCAGTGCCCGCGGGAACGGGTGGAACTCCTTGATCGGGAACGGCTTGAGCAGTTCATCAACCTGCATGGCGCGCTAGCTCCTCTCCGCTGGTGTCGTGCGCCCGCGTGCGGGGCCGCAGGCCGCCTGCGCCGGCCGGCCAGGCATGAGCGGGAGCACCGTTGCCGGGAGGCTAAGCAGCCGCCGTCACGCCGGGGAACCCCCGCCGCCGCGATCCCGCCCGCCCGCTACCGCATTGCGCCCGGACGGGCAGGCCTGAACCTGACCGATCGGTCAGGTTCAGGCCGCCGGGCCCGCGCGCGGCGTCTCAAGCGCGGCGCCAGCCCGCTGAACGGACCGCTGAACGGCACCTGTGCCGGTGAATGGCCCGTTCATCGGGTGACGCGGTGGCGCGGATGGCGCCCCGGCCGCGCACCTGCCCATCCGGAGGGGGCGAGGACGGCCGGAAAGGCTAGTGACAGCGCCGGAATGCCCCCATAGCGTCACAGCACAGGGCCACGCCGGGCACCACCGCGCTGGCCGCGCCGCCCCGTGACAGGAGGACCTTATGCAGCAGGACACCCGCGCCGACGTGCCGCAGGCTCTCGCGCAGCCGGCCGCGGCCGAGGTCGACATTAGCGAGGACCTGCGCGACCTGGGCGAGCACCCGGGCATCACCGGCGAACTGCTCGTCGAGGAGGTCTCCATCGACGGCATGTGCGGCGTCTACTGACGGGCCGGGTGAGCAAGATGCCAGCGAGCAGCCCTGACCCGGCGAGCAGCCCTGACCCGGCGGACAGGCCGGCGGCGGCGTTCGAGCCGAGCGGCGGCTACCGGCTCAATCCGAGCGTCGCGCTGCGGCCCGAGCCGTTCGGAGCGCTGGCTTACCACTTCGGCACCAGGAAGCTCTCCTTCCTGAAGGCGCCCGGCCTGGTCGAGCTGGTACGCGGTCTCGGCGCGCACCGCAGTGTCCTGGACGCGCTGGCCGGGGTGGACGACCGGCGGCACGCGGCCTACCTGCGGGCGCTGGCCACGCTCGCCGCAGCCGACATGATCGTGCCCAAGGCCGCCGCGCCAGATATGACCGGGCCGCAGCCCGATGCGTCCTGCTGACCCCACCCGGGCTGGCCAGTCCCGGGCTGGCAAGTCCCGGCCTGACCCGTCCCGGACCGCTAACCCGCCGCCCCTGCTGACCAGCCCAGGGCTGGCCGCCCCCGGCTGACCGCCGCCCGGGCAATCCGCCACGACCGCCGACGAGTGACCGGAGCTGCAACTGCCGTGACAACCATCAGCTGCGAGCCGTCCCGCGCCGAGCCGGTGCCAGCCCTGACGGAACAGTTCAAGGGCGGCCTGGCCGCGCCGATCTGCCTCACCTGGGAGTGGACTTACGCCTGCAACCTGTCCTGCGCGCACTGCCTGTCGTCGTCGGGCCGCCGTGACCCGGCCGAGCTGAGCACCGCGCAGATGCGCAGCGTGATCGACGAGCTGCACGACATGCAGGTGTTCTACGTCAACGTCGGCGGCGGCGAGCCAACGGTCCGGCCGGATTTCTGGGAACTGGTCGATTACGCGGTAGACAGCCAGGTCGGCGTGAAGTTCTCCACCAACGGGGTGCTGCTGACCGCGCCGCGCGCCCGGCGGCTCGCGGCGACCGACTACGTGGACGTGCAGATCTCGCTGGACGGCGCCACCCGCGAGGTCAACGACGCGGTCCGCGGCCGGGGTTCCTACGACCTGGCGCTGCGCGCGATGTCGAACCTGGCCGACGCGGGCTTCGGCGAGTTCAAGATCTCCGTGGTCATGACCCGGCATAACGTGCCCCAGCTAGATGAGTTCGCGGCCATCGCCGAGCGGTTCGGCGCCCAGCTGCGGATCACCCGGCTGCGGCCGTCCGGCCGCGGCGCCGACGTGTGGCCGGAACTGCACCCCACCGCGGCGCAGCAGCACGAGATCTACGCGTGGCTGACCGCGCACAGCGACCGGGTGCTCACCGGTGACTCGTTCTTCCACCTCAACGCGCTCGGCGGCACGCCGCTGCCCGGCCTGAACCTCTGCGGCGCCGGCCGGGTGGTCTGCCTGATCGACCCCGTCGGGGACGTCTACGCTTGCCCGTTCGCGATCCACGATGCGTTCCGGGCCGGCTCGGTGCGCGCCCCCGGCGGCTTCGCGGCGGTCTGGCGGACGGCGCCGCTGTTCGCCGAGCTGCGCACCGAGGGCTCGGCCGGGGCGTGCCAGTCGTGCTCGCAGTACAGCGCCTGCCAGGGCGGCTGCATGGCAGCGAAGTTCTTCACCGGCCTGCCGCTGGACGGCCCCGACCCGGAATGCGTGCTGGGGCATGGCGCGGATGCGCTGGCAGCCCTTCAGACGCCGGGCAGCCCTGGCGGCGCGCCGCGAGCGGGCAATGACCATTCGCACCGGACCCGGCCGGCCGGCCGGCGGCCGGTGGCGCTGGGCATGCCGGCCCGCAGGCACGGCTCGCCGGCATCGCGGGTCCCGGACCGGCTGTGCGACTCCAGCCCGCTGGCGGGTGCGCCGTGACCGCCGCCAGGCCGCCGGCCCTGACCGACCCGGTCCAGCTCGGCGGGCGCCGCGCGCCCAGCCGGGTGATGTTCGGGCCGCACGAGACCAACCTCGGCCGCGGCCGGGCTATCGGGGACCGGCACGCGGCCTACTACGGCCGCCGGGCGGCGGGCGGCTGCGGCATCGTCGTCACCGAGACCGCGAGCGTGCACGAATCGGACTGGCCCTATGAGCGCGCACCGCTGGCGGCCGGCTGCGGCGCCGGCTGGGCCGCGGTCGCCGCGGCGTGCCGGCCGCACGGCGCCCTGGTGCTGGCCGGCCTCGGGCACGCCGGGATGCAGGGCTCGTCGGCCTACAGCCAGGCCGCGCTGTGGGCGCCATCCCGGGTGCCGGACGCGGGCAGCCGCGAGCTGCCGATGGAGATGGAGGACGCCGAGATCGAGGCGCTGGTCGCCGGGTTCGCCGCAGCCGCCGGCCTGGCCGCGGCGGCCGGCCTGGACGGCGTCGAGATCAACGCCGGGCAGCACTCGCTGCTGCGGCAGTTCCACTCCGGGCTGACAAACCAGCGCGGTGACGCCTACGGCGAGGACCGGCTGCGGCTCACCGAGCGGGTGCTGCGCGCCGTCCGGGACCGGCTGCCGCCCGGCAGCGTGCTCGGGCTGCGGCTGTGCTGCGACGAACTGGCTCCCTGGGCCGGGGTGACACCGGAGATGGCCGCAGAGCAGGCCGCCCGGCTGGCCGGGCGGGCCGACTACATCGCCGTGGTGCGCGGCTCGATCTACTCGGTGCCCGCCACCCGTCCCGACCTGCACACCGAGCCTGGCCACACGATCGGGCTGAGCCGGGACGTGCGGGCGGCGGTCGCAGGAGCCGCCGCGGTGGCCGCGGCCGGCAGCATCGTGGACCCGGCGCAGGCGCAGCAGGCGCTGGCCGGGCAGGCCGCCGACCTGGCCGAGATGACCAGGGCGCAGATCGCCGAGCCGGACCTGGTCGCGCTGATCCGGGCCGGCCAGCAGGACCGGATCCGGCCCTGCGTGCTGTGCAATCAGGCCTGCATGGTCCGCGACAACAGGAACCCGGTGATCAGCTGCATCGTCGAGCCGGACAGCGGCCACGAACTCAGCGCGCTGCCGCTGCCCGCCGCCAGCCAGCCCCGGCCGGCGCCCGTGCTGGTGGTAGGCGGCGGCCCGGCCGGGATGGAAACCGCGCGGCTGCTGGCCGCGGCCGGGTATCCGGTCCGGCTGGCCGAGCGCGGGCCTGCGCTCGGCGGCATGCTGGCGACGGCGGCCGACGTGCACGGCCGCGGCCGGCTGGCCGACGCGGTGGACTGGTGGCGACGGGAACTTTCCCGGCTCGGCGTGACGGTGCAGCTCGAGCATGAGGTCAGCGCCGCCGAACTGGACGCCGCGCTGGCCGACGGCGGGCGGGCGGTGCTGGCCACCGGCTCGGTTCCCGGCCCGCGCGATTACCGCACCGAGCCGGGCGCGCAGGTCGTGGAGGCCGCGGACCTGCTCGCGCTGGTCCGGGCCGGGCGCCTCGGCGAGCTGCCGGACGGCCGGGCGGTGGTCTTCGATCCGGTCGGCGGGCCGGCCGGAGTCGGGATCGCCGAGCTGCTCGCCGCGCACGGCCGGCCAGTCTCGATCGTGACCCAGGATCAGATAGCCGGCACCCAGCTGGCCCTGACCGGGGACCTCGCCGAGGCCAACTCCCGGCTGCAGCGCGCGGGGGTGAGCCGGGAGCTGCGCAGCCTGCTGCGCGCGGTGACCGCGGACCAGGTGCTGCTCGAAGACCGGTGGACTGGCGAGCAGCGCACGCTGGGCTGCGGGTTCGTCGTGCACTGCGGGCACCGGCTGCCCCGGCAGGCACTGCACGAGCACCGGCCGGGCATGCTGCGGGCCGGAGACTGCGTGGCACCGCGGACGGTGCTCGAGGCCGTGCTGGAGGCCCGGCGGGCCGCGCTGGCGATCAGCGCGGCCGACGAGCTCGTGCACGGGCCCGCCGCGCCCGCGGCACTGACCGGGAGCGGAGCGGCCCGGTGAGCGGGGCCGGGCGGTACCGGTACCTGTTCTCGCCGCTGCGAGTGGGCCCGCTGGTGGTACGCAACCGGATCGTGTTCTCCGCGCACCTGACCAATTACGCGCAGGACGGCATGCCCAGTCAGCAGCACGCCGATTACTACGCGGCCCGGGCCGCGGGCGGGGTCGGGCTGATCATTACCGAGGAGCACTCGACGCATCCGACCGACTGGCCCTACGAGAAGCTGATCCACGGCTTCTACCGGGCGGTCATCCCCGGCTACCGGAAGATGACAGCAGCAGCACACGCGCACGACGTGCCGATCTTCGCCCAGCTGAACCACAACGGCGGCCAGGCGTCGTCGATGTACTCCCGGCTTCCGGTGTGGGCGCCCAGCCCGGTGCCCGACCCGATGTTCCGCGAGGTGCCCAAGGCGGTCGAGCAGCACGAGATCGCTCAGATCGTGGCCGGCTACGGCACCGTCGCCGGGCACTGCGCGGAGGGCGGGTTCGACGGCGTCGAACTGCAGTGCTCGCACTCCTCCATCGTGCGCGGGTTCCTGTCGCCGGCGACGAACAAGCGCACCGACGGCTACGGCGGCTCACTGGAGCGGCGCGCGCGGATCCTGCTGGAGATCATCGACGTGGTCCGGGAGGCGATCGGCCCCGACCGCGCGCTCGGGGTGCGGATCTGCGGTGACGAGCTGATCGAGGGCGGGTCCACGCTCGCCGAGGCAGTCGAGGTGGCCAAGATCGTGGAGGCCACCGGCCAGGTGGACTACATCAACACCTCGATCGGCGTGGCCACCGCGACGCTGTTCATGATCGAGGCGTCGATGAGCATCCCGCCCGGCTACGCGCTGTTCATCGCCAACGCGATCCGCAAGGAGGTCCGGCTGCCGGTGATCGGGGTCGGCCGGATCAAGGACCCGGTCCAGGCCGAGCGCGCGCTCGCCGACGGGCACTGCGACCTCGTCGGCGTGGTCCGCGGGCAGATCGCCGATCCCGACTTCGCCGCCAAGGCCCGGTCGGGAAACGCCACCCAGATCCGCACCTGCCTGTCCTGCAACCAGGAATGCGTCGGCCGGATGGGCCTGAACCGGTGGCTGGGCTGCATCGAGAACCCGCGCACCGGCCGGGAGGCGGTGCCGGTCGCGCCGCCGCGGCGCCGCGGCAGGCGCGTGATCGTGGTCGGCGGCGGGCCTGCCGGGCTGCAGGCGGCCGCCACTGCGGCGCAGCGCGGCCATCAGGTCACGCTGCTCGAACGCCAGCCGCGCACCGGCGGCCAGGTGGCCGTGGCCGCGTCGGTGCCGTCCCGGGCCGAGTTCCTGGACGTGGTGCGGAACCTGGCCGCCGAATGCCAGCGCTGCGGAGTGCAGATCAAGACCGGCACGCCGGCTACCGCGCAGTCGCTGCGCGAGCAGGAACCGGACGCCGTCGTGCTGGCTACCGGGGCCCGGCCGCAGCCGCCGTACTGGGCGGGCGGGCACCCGCGGGTGATCGACGTCCGCGACGTGCTCGAAGGCCGCGCCGAGCCGTCCGGGGAGGTGATCGTGGTCGATGATCTCGGCTTCCACCAGGCGACCAGCGTCGCCGAGCTGCTCGCCGACCGCGGCTGCTCGGTGGAGATCATTACCGCCGGCATGGTCGTGGGCCAGGATCTCGGCATCACCCTGGATATGGAGACGTTCAACGTGCGCGCGCACGCCAAGGGCATCCGGCAGGCCACCGACCTGGTCGTGATCGGCGCGGCCGGGCGCGAGGAGGGCGACGGCGGCGGCCAGGATGGCGTCACGCTGTCGCTGCTGCACCACCCCACCGGCCAGCCTGCGGAGCGGGACTGCGACTGGGTGGTGTGCGCGGTTCACCAGGCACCCGAGGACGAGCTGTGGCAGGAGCTGAAGGCCGCGTCGTTCGAGGTGCACCGGGTCGGTGACTGCGTCACGCCCCGCCGGGCGCACGCCGCCGTGATCGAGGGGCACCGGGTGGCGGTGGCGCTATGACGATCCCAGCGCAGATCGAGATCCTGGCCGTGGTCGTGGTGCGGGACGGCGAGCTGCCGGCAGGCGCCGAGGAGGTGACCGCCGAGGCGGACGGCGCGGTGCTGCTGGCCGGGTCGGGAACCCGCGCGGCGGCCGGCCAGCTGGCCTGTGCCAGCCGGGTCTGGCTGCTGGAGCAGCCTGTCGTCGCCCCGGCCGCGCTGGCCGGCGCACTGGCGCAGGTGCTGTCGGACGTGGACATCGTGCTGCTGCCCGCCTCCCCCGACGGGCGCGACCTGGCGCCGCGGCTGGCGCTGGCGACGGGCCGGGCGCTGCTGGCAGGCGCCGTCCGGTGCACGCCGGAGGAAGTCGAGGTGACCAGGCTCGATGACCGGCTCTCGGTCCGGGTCGGGGTGGACGTGCCGGTGGTGGTGACACTGCGGCCCGGCAGCCGCGGCACGCCGGGCCCGGCAGCATCAGCACAGGTCAGCGGACTGTCAGCGACAGCCGACGGGACCGGGCGGGACGCCGGGTGCATCGAGGTGCTGCAGCCCGAGCCCGCCGCCGCGGACCTGGCCGAGGCCCGCCGGATCGTCGGCGGCGGCGCGGGACTGGTGCCGGCCGGAGCCGACGGCGCAGCCGTGATGGCGCTGCTGGCTGACGTCGGCGCGGCCCTGGAGGCGAGCGCGGGCGCCACCAGGGTGGTGACCGACGCCGGCTGGATGAGCTACGACCGGCAGATCGGCACGACCGGGGTTGCTGTCAGCCCGGAGCTGTACGTGGCGTTCGGCATCTCGGGCGCCGCGCAGCATGTCGGCGGGCTCGGCACGCCCGAGCACGTGGTGAGCGTCAACACCGACGCGTCCTGCCCGATGACGGCGATGGCCGACCTGGGCATCGTCGCCGATGCGCCGGCGGTCCTGGCCGAGCTGGCCAGGCGGCTGGGCGTGCGCGGCCCGGCGGCCCGGACCGAGGAGGCAGCTCATGCCGGATGACGTGCTGACCGTCGACGCGGTGGTCGTCGGCGCCGGCCCCGCCGGGGCGGCGGCGGCCCTGGAGCTGGCCCGGGCGGGCCGCAGCGTGATCCTGGTGGAGCGCGGGCCGTTCCCGGGAGCGAAGAACGTCTTCGGCGGCGTGGTGTACGGCCGGATCCTCGACGAGGTCCTGCCGCAGTGGTGGACGGAGGTGCCAGTGCAGCGCTGGGTGACCCGGCGCTCCACCATGCTGATGACGCCGACCCAGGCGCTGACCATCGATTACCGCACCAGCGCCTGGAACCGCGCGCCCTACAACGGGATGACCACCTACCGCGCCGAGTTCGACTCCTGGCTGGCCGGCAAGGCGGTGGCGGCCGGGGCCCGGCTGGTGACCTCCACCGTCGCCACCGGCCTGCTGCGCGATCCGGCCGGCCGGATTGCCGGAGTGCGCACCGACCGGGCGAATGGCGACATCCGGGCCCGGGTAGTGATCGCCTGCGACGGGGTGAACTCGTTCCTGGCCAAGGAGGCTGGGCTGCTGCCGCGCACCAGCCCGGCGCACACCACCCTGGGGGTCAAGGAGATCCTGGCGCTCCCCCGCGAGGTCATCGACGAGCGGTTCGGCCTGATCGGCGACCAGGGCCTCGACATCGAGATGGTCGGCTGCACCAGCGGGATCCCCGGCGGCGGCTTCCTGTACACCAACCTGGACACGGTCAGCGTCGGCGTCGTGGTCGGGCTGGAAGGGCTGGCCGCGGCCCGGACGCGGCCCGAGGAACTGGTCGCCGGGGTGAAGTCGCACCCGGCCATCGCCCCGTACCTGCGGGGCGCGGAACTGAAGGAGTACTCGGCCCACCTGGTCCCCGAGGGCGGTTACCGGTCCATGCCGCGGCTGGCCATCGACGGCATGATGGTGGCCGGCGACGCCGCCTCGATGTGCCTGGCGGCCGGGCTGTGGCTGGAGGGCGTCAACTTCGCGATCGGCGCCGGGCTGGCCGCCGGCCGGACCGCCGCCGAGGCGATCACGGCCGGCGACACCTCAGCCCGCGGGCTGGCCGGATACCGGCAGCGGCTGGAGTCGTGCTTCGTGCTGGCCGATCACAAGCGGCTGCGCAACGCCGCCGACATCGTGCTCGCCGACCGGATGCAGCGGTCCTATCCCGGCCTGGCCTGCGACTTCGCCGAGCAGGTCTTCACCGTCACCAACCCGCATCCCAAGCTGGGCATGGCCAGGGAGTTCTTCCGGGCAGTCAGCAGCAACAAGGTCGCGTGGCGGCACCTGGCGAAGGACGGCTGGCAGGCCATGCGGGCATTCCGGTGAGGAGCCGAGACGATGAGCTACGCCGACGTGTCGTTCGACCAGCGGATGGCGAGCGTGGAGTTCCGGGTCGCGGAACGGGCGCACATCACGGTCGACTCCGACGTCTGCCGGTCCTGCACGACCCGGGAATGCGTGCACGCCTGCCCGGCCAGCCTGTTCGTGCCCACCACCGACGGCGGCATCCTGTTCAACTATGAGCAGTGCTTCGAATGCGGCACCTGCTACCAGGTATGCAACCGCGAGGGAGCCATCTCGTGGAGCTACCCGTCCGGCGGCGACGGCGTCGTGTTCCGGAGAGGATGAGCAACCATGACGGTCATCGTCGCGGCGCTCGGCTGGTCCTGGCGCGAGACCGAGGTCGACCCGCTGACCGGGGCGGTCACCGCCAACCACCGGGACCGCGGGCCGGGCGGCAGCGAGCTGGCGGCGCTGGAGCAGGCGCTGCGGCTGGCGGAGCTGTGGGACGCTGCGGTGGTCGCGGCCACGGTCGCCTCGGCGCAGGCCGACGCGATGCTGCGGGACGCGATCGCGGCCGGCGCGACCCACGCGCTGCGAGTGGAGCCCGCCACCTGGACGGCGGGCCCGCGCCCGGCCCTGCTGGTCGGCGGCGAGCAGGAATCGGCCGTCGCACTCGGCGCGGCCCTGCGCGAGCACTACGGGATACCGGACCTGGTGCTGTGCGGCGACCGCGCGGCCGACCGGGCCACCGGCTCGTTCCCGGCGTTCCTCGCCGCGGCGCTGAACGCCGAGCAGGCGCTCGGCTGCGTGCGGCTGGAGCCCGCGGCCGACGGCGCGCTGCGGGTGCACCGCCGCCTCGACGGCGGGCGCCGCGAGGTGCTGCTGGTACGGCCGCCTGCCGTGGTATCGATCGAGGCGGCCGGGGTCAGGCTGCGGCGGGCCGGGCTGCCCGCCACGCTGGCCAGCCAGGCCGCGGCGATCACGGTGGCGGGCACGCCGGTGGCCGCGGCAGAACGGCGGCTCCGGGTGCTCGGCACCCATCCGTACCGGCCCCGGCCCCGCGAGCTGCCCGGGCCGTCCGGCACCGCGCTGCGCCGGACGCTGGAGCTGACCGGGGCGCTGGTGCAGCGCACTCCGCCGACCGTGCTCGGCCCGCTGGAACCAGCGCAGGCAGCCGACGCGCTGCTGGCCTACCTGCGGCGGCACGGCTACCTCAGCCCGGACGCGGCTGTTGACTGACCGGCTGGCCGACCAGAGCTGGCCGGACCTGGAGGGCAGCCGCCCGCTGGTGCTGCTGCCGCTCGGGTCGGTCGAGCAGCACGGGCCGCACCTGCCGCTGGACACCGACTGCGCGGTCGCGCTGGAGGTGTCCCGGCGCGCCGCCGCGCTGGCGGCCGGCCAGGCCGCGGCCGCCGGGCCGGCCGCCAGGGTGCTGGCCGCCCCCGCCCAGCCATACGGGGCCAGCGGGGAGCACGAGGGATTTCCCGGCACCGTGTCGATCGGGCACGAGGCCCTGGAACTGCTGCTGACGGAACTCGGCCGGTCGCTGCTGCGGTGGGCCGGGCGCCTGGTGGTGGTGAACGGGCACGGCGGTAACCTGCCGAGCATGCCCGCCGCCATCATCCGGCTGCGCCGCGAGGGCCGTGCAGCGGCCTGGTGGCCGTGCCGGCCGCCCGGGACCGCGCCTGGTGACCTGCACGCCGGGCACGCCGAGACGTCGATGATGCTGGCGCTGCGCAGCCCGGCGGTACGGGCCGAGCGGGCCGTGGCCGGGCCGGCCGGCCCGCCCGGCGAGCTGCTGGCCCGGGTGCGGGCGCAGTCGGTGCGCGGCGTGAGCGAGCCCGGCGTGCTCGGCGACCCGGCCGGGGCGAGCGCCGGCCACGGCGAGCGGCTGCTCGCGGCGATGGCCGCCCGGCTGACCGCCGACATCGGGCGCTGGCAAGTCGGCGCCGGCGGTCGCCTGGGCAGTGGTGATCCCGGATCGTGGAGTGCTAGCCGCGGAAATCCGCAGGAAAGTCTCCACGATCATGGAAAAGGAACGGCGTGACCAGGCCGGAGAGACCCCCGGTCGCGATCGTCACCGGGGCGGCGCGCGGCATCGGCGCGGCCGTGGTCCGGCGGCTGGCGGCGGGCGGCTGGGCGGTGCTGGCCGTCGACCGCTGCGCCGACGATCCGGGCGTGCCGTACCCGCTGGCCAGCCGGGCCGAACTGGACGCGCTCGGGGCGCGGTTCCCGTCCGTCCAGCCGGTGCAGGCGGACGTGCGCGACTGCGGTGCGCTGCGCGCCGCGGTCCGGCAGGCCGTCAGCCAGCACGGCCGGCTGGATGCCGCCGTGGCCGCGGCCGGGGTGGTGCTCGGCGGCAGCCCGGTCTGGGAGCTGCCGGATTCCGACTGGCAGACGCTCCTCGACGTGGACGTCACCGGGGTGCTGAACCTGGTCCGCGTCGCCGTGCCCGCCTTGCTGGCCAGCCCGCCGCCGCGGCGCGGCCGGTTCGTGGCGATCGCGTCCGCGGCGGCGCACCGGGGGCTGTGGCAGCTCGGCGGCTACTGCGCGGCCAAGCACGCCGTGCTCGGCCTGGTCCGCGCGCTCGCCACCGACCTGCAGGGCACCGGGGTCGGCGCGGTCACGGTGTCGCCGGGATCCACCCAGACGCCCATCCTGCGCGCCACCGCTGACCTGTACGGCCTGGACGACCCGGCCGAGCTGGGCGAGCACCAGCTCGTGCACCGGGTGCTCGACCCGGACGAGATCGCCGCGGTGGTGGCGTTCGCCTGCTCCGCCGAGGCCAGCGCGGTAACCGGGTCCGTGCTGCACGCCGACGGCGGCTTCACCGGATGAGCCGGCCAGGGACCCGCGAGCGCGCCCGGCCTGGCGAGCCGGCCCGGCCCGGCGGGCCCCCGGCGGCAGGCCGGCTGACGCCGCCGCCGCAGGACCGGCTGCCCGACGGGCTCGTGATCGAGCTGGCCGGCGGGGTGCACCGGTCGCGGGACGGGCGGCTGCTGCTCGGCGGGTCGCCGCCGCGGCTGCTGCGGCTGTCAGCCGCGGCCGCCCGGCTGCTGGCGCCGGGCCGGTTCACGGTGACCGGCCCGGCGACCGCGGCGCTGGCCCGCCGGCTGGTCGACGTCGGGGCCGCGCACCCGCGCCCGGCGGCAGCCGAGGTCCGCGACGTCACGATCGTGATCCCGGTCCGGGACCGGGCCGGGATGCTGGACCGGCTGCTCACCGCGCTGCGCGCGGACGGCCAGACCGCGGCGCTGCCGGTGCTGGTCGTCGACGACGGCTCGGCGGACCGGGCCGCCGTCGCGGATGCGGCCCGGCGGCATGGCGCCGTCGTGCTGGCGCACCCCGCCAACCGCGGCCCGGCGGCGGCGCGCAACACCGGGCTGAACCGGGCGCAGACCGCGTTCGTCGCGTTCTGCGACTCCGATGTCCAGCCCGAGCCGGGCTGGCTGGGCCCGCTGCTGGCGCAGTTCACCGACCCGGCGCTGGCGCTCGCGGCGCCGCGGGTGATCGCCGCACCGGACGGCGGGTCGGGCTGGCTGGACCGGTACGAGCAGGTCCGCTCCCCGCTGGACATGGGCGCCCGGGAGGGCCCGGTCGTGCCGATGTCGGCGCTGGCCTATCTGCCCAGCGCCGCCCTGGTCGTGCGCCGCGCCGCAGTCAGCCCGGGCTTCGACCCGCAGCTGCGGGTCGGCGAGGACGTCGACCTGTGCCTGCGGCTGCACGAGGCGGGCTGGCGGCTGCGCTACCTGCCCGCGGCCCGGGTCGGTCACAGCCACCGGACCAGCCTGCGCAGCTGGCTCGCGCAGCGGGCCAGCTACGGGTCCAGCGCAGCCGCCCTGGCGGTACGCCATCCCGGCAAGGTACCGCCGCTGAACGCCGCCACGTGGTCGGTGGCGGCCTGTGCGCTGGTGCTGCGCGGCCGGCCCCGGCCGGCTGCCGCGGCGGCGGCACTGACCGCCGCCGCCGCGGTCCGGCTAACCCGCAAGATGCCCGACGCCGATACCCCGGTGCGGGCAGCCGCGCTGCTCACGCTGGCCGGCCTGCGCGGCACCGCGGAACAGCTCGCGCAGTGCGCCACCCGGCACTACTGGCCGGCGGCCGCGCTGGCAGCCGCGGCGGACCGGCGGGCCCGCGGGCTACTGCTCGCGGTCGCGGTCGCCGACGGGCTGGCCGACTGGCGGCGCAGCAGCGCGAACCTGAACCCGGTCGTGTTCGTCGCGATCCGGCGGCTGGATGACCTCGCCTACGGAACGGGCCTGTGGCGGGGCGCCCTTGCCGCCCGCACCGTGGCGCCGCTGGTACCGCGGATCAGCCTGCGGGCAGGCGGCGCAGGACGCCGGGGATCTGTTCCGGTTAGAAGACCGACTCGGCGAACCAGCGCCAGGTGGCCGGGATCCCTTCCTCCCGGCTGATGCTGGGCTTGTAGCCGAGGACCTGGCTGGCCAGGTCGTAGGCGGCGAAGTTGCGCTCCACCTCGCCCGGGCGCCGCGGCCGGTGCTCGACCGGGTGCCCGGGCTTGCCCGCGGCCGCCCGGCACAGGCCGGCCAGCTCGGTCACCGTGGTCTCCACGCCGGAGGCGATGTGCAGCACGGTGCCGCCGGGCACGTCGCCTTCCAGGCCCAGCTGCAGGGCAGTAGAGATGTCGTCCACGTGCGTGTAGTCGCGGGAGGACGTGCCGTCCCCGTAGATCACGATCGGCTCGCCGTCGTGCAGCGCCCGGAAGAACAGCGTCATCGCGCCCTTCTTGCGCTCGCTCCACGGCCCGTACACGTTCGCGAACCGCAGCGCCACCGTGCGCAGGCCGAAGGCCCGGGCGAACGCGTGCGCGTACCCCTCGCCCGCCAGCTTGCTCGCGCCGTACGGGGAGATCGGCTTGGGCAGCGAGTTCTCGCTGACCGGCGGAGTGGCGTCACCGATCAGCGCACCGCCGGTGGAGGCCAGCACCACCCGCTCCAGCCCGGCCCGCCGGGCGGCGTCCAGCACCCGGAACGTGCCGACCACGTTGACGTCGAAGTTCGTCGCCGGGTCCGCGACCGACATGACCACCGACCCGGCCGCCGCCAGGTGCACGATCGAGTCGATGCCGGCCAGCGCCGCGTCGAGCGCGGCGGCGTCGCGGATGTCGCCTTCCACCTGCTCGGCGTGCACGCCCGCGAGGTGCGCGGCGTCGCCGGTGGTGTAGTTGTCGAGCACGCGGACCCGGTGCCCGTCGGCGACCAGGCGCCGGACCAGGGTGGCGCCGACGAAGCCGGCCCCGCCGGTAACCAGGACGTGCTGGGTTGCAGCCATGGCATGTAAAGCTAGCAGCGCGGGGCCGGTGCCGGAATCGCAGGTCACGCCGGGGCCGCGCGGGGGCGCATTGCCGCGGCCACGGGCCGCGGCGCAGACTGTGAGGACGTGCCCGCGACGTGAGGAGCATGATGGCCGACGAACGGCAGCCACTTGGCGAGGAGAACTCCGGCCTGGTGCAGGAGTTCATGGCCCAGTTCCGCCGGATCGCGCAGCAGATGGAGGAGATCACCGGCCTCAGCGGCGCGGCCCGGGCCGGCCTGCCGTCCTTCCCCGGCCTGCCCGGCTGGCCGGCCCCAGGCGCACTGTCGGCGGCCCAGCTGAAGTCCATCGCCGCCGGCATCACCGCGCAGCGGCGCAGCATCGACGCGCTGAAGACCCAGCTGACCGCGTTCGACGAGCAGCTCGCGGTGCTGGAGCAGATCCTCGAGCCGCTGGCCGCCTGGGCCCGCACCTGGGCCGAGCTGGAATCCCGGCTGACCGGAGGCGCCATTCCCCCGCCGCCGCACGACCACGCCGACGGCCGGTAGCGGGGCCGATGGCGGGCGGCGAGCAGCGCGACGGGGTCACGCTCACCCATCTGGATCAGCCGCTGTTCGACGGGGCGGACGCGACCAAGCGCGACCTGGTCGACTACCTGGACGCGGTGTCGGCCAGCATCGTCGCCGAGCTGGCTGGCCGGCCGCTGTCGGTGTTGCGGGTGCGCCCCGGCCAGGCGCCTTTCATGCAGAAAAATGTCCCGGGATACGCACCGCCGTGGCTGGCGACAGTCACGGTGTGGGCGGAAAGCTCGCGGCGGCAGGTGTCGTACGCGCTGTGTAACGACCGCCGGACCCTGCTGTGGTTCGCCAACCAGCGGGCCGTGGAGTACCACCCGACGCTGTTCCGGGTCAGTGCCTTTGACCAGCCGACGCACCTGGTCCTCGACCTGGATCCCCCGTCGGCGGACGGGTTCGGCCAGGCGGTCGCGGCCGCGCTGCTGGTTCGCCAGGCGCTGGCGGACGCCGGGCTGGCCGGGGCGGTCAAGACCAGCGGGGCCAAGGGCGTGCACGTGTTCGTGCCCGTGACGGGCGTCACGGCGGAGGAAGCCGCCGCCGCCACCCGGGCACTGGCCGTCCGCGCGGAGCGGCTCGACCCGTCGCTCGCCACCACCGCGTTCATCCGCGAGGACCGGGCGGGCAAGGTCTTCGTCGACTCCACCCGGGCCGGCGGGGCGAGCGTGGCAGCGGCCTACAGCCCGCGGGCCCGGCCGGGCCTGCCCGTGTCGTTCCCGGTGGCCTGGGCGGACCTGGAGCAGGTCAGCCCGGCTGACTTCACGATCGCGACAGCACCCGCGCTGATTAGCGGGGACGGCCCGTGGAACGGCCTGTTGCCCGAGCCGCAGTCGCTGGACCCTGGCCTGGTCGAGGAGGGCCGGGCCATCCCGGTCGCCCGGGTGCAGGCGATGCACGAGGGCAAGCGCCGCGCCCGCGCCCGCCGCGAGGCCGCCCGCTGACTCCAGCGCCGGCGGCGGCTCAGCCGCCGGGCTTGCGCGCCCAGTAGTCGTCAGCCGCCTTGGACTCGGCCAGCTCCTGCGGCGTGCCAAAGCCTGGCGCGAGCGAAGCGCCGGTGCCCGGCAGGACCTGGTGGTGCTCGATGTTCAGCAGCCGCAGCCAGCTCTGCTGGCCCATTGTCAGGGCGATGAAGCAGCCCATCTCGACCAGTTCCGGCTCGGAGAAGTGCGCACGCAGCCGGTCCCAGAACGCGTCGTCGGTCGCCAGCCGCCAGGTGATGGCCTCGGCGTACGACAGCGCGGCCTTCTCCCGTTCGCTGAGCCGGCCTGATTTCTCGAAGTTGAGCAGGTCGTCGTACTGCGCCTCGGCCAGGCCTTGCGCCCGTGCCTGCTCGGACCGCTGGTTGCCGCAGTACTCGCACTTGACGGTGCGCGAGACGTAGACCCGGCATAGCTCCTTGATGGAGTGCTCGCATACGCCGTTACGGAAGATAGCGTCCCAGGATCGGGCGAAGGCCCAGAACGCCGCGGGCACGTGCGCCCGCACCGCCGAGCTTTCCGGCCGGGGGGTGCCCTCGCGGCGGCAGCGTTCCATCTCGGCCTGCATGTCTGGATCCATGTCTGAAACCGGTACGTAGCTGATCCGCTGCCTGGCGGCCATCGCAACTCCCTGGGTGCCGATCCCCGGCCTGCGCGGCCCGCGCAGCTGATCGTCTCTGGCATCATAGGCAGCGATGAGCAAATCCAGTTCTTACCGCTTCCCTGTGACCGTCTCCCGGCTGCCCGTCGTGCGCTGCCAGGTCTGCCAGCGCACCGTCGCCTGCCGCGACGGGGATGCCAGCGCCGTGCTGACCGAGCACTACCGGCGCCAGCACCCCGAGGTCCTGCAGGCCGCGAAGAGGCGATGACCGCCAGCATCGGCAAGATCGTCACGCACGGCCACTCGTAACCGGCGGCGCGGGCCAGACGCGGATGCAGCCGTCCGAGCAGCGCCTGCTCGGCCAGGTCACGGCCGAGCTGAGCCGGCTGGCCCGGTACGACGACGAGTCGGTGGTGCACGACACCTGGATCCGGCAGCGCTACGACAGCGGCGGCTTCGCCACCTACGCCCCGGCGCGCACGGCGGTGGTGCGGACCGCCTGGCACGAGGCGGGGCACGCGGTGGCGGCCCTGGCGGTCGGCGCCCGGTTCAGCTCCGCCTCGGTGCGGCACGGCCGGGATTCCGGCGGGCGGGTGCACAATATCCAGGGCAGCGGCGACCTGGCCTTCGTCGTGGCGGCGGCCGGGCAGGTCGCGGAGCGGCTGGCGGACTGGACGACGCTGGACCGCGACGACGAACTGCGCGCCTGGCTGACCAGCTGGCGCAGCGACGGCGGGGACGCACGCCAGTTCCGCAGCGCGGTGGCCAGCGTGCCAGGCCAGACCGAAGTCAGCGCCTGGCGCTGGACCGAGGCCATGCTGACCCCGCGGCGGCCGGAGATCCGCCAGGTGGCGCGGGCGCTGATGGCCTGGCCCCGGCACCTGCCCTCTGCGGTCATCGCGGCTATCGCGGCCGACGCCCGGCCGCAGGCGGCTGACGCCCGCCAGTAAGGAGCACGCATGGCAGGACGAGCCGAGAGCCGCGTGATCAACGCCGCGGGTCTTGTTCAGGGCATCGTCTTGGTGACGTTCCCGGCGGCCAGCACCATTCTGACCAGCAAGTCCGGCTACGGCCTGTCCAGCGCGCAGTACGGGTACATGTTCGGCCCGCAAGTGATCATGGCCATCGCCGCCTCGCTGCTCGGCGCCGGCGCCGCCCGCCGGATCACCATCAAGCGGGTCTACCTCATCGGCTTGGCCGGCAGTCTCGTCTCGATGGCGCTGCTGCTCGGCAGCGTGGTGCTGGTGAAGTCCGACCAGGGCGCTGCCTACCCGCTGCTGCTGGTGGCCACCGCATTCCTCGGCGCCGGCTTCGGGCTCACCGTGCCGGCCCTGAATACCTACGCCGCCGCGTTCCACCCTGACGCGCAGGACACTGCAGTGCTGATCCTCAATGCGCTGCTGGGCCTGGGCACCGTGCTGGCGCCGGTCTTCGTGGCGATCTTCGTGGGCCTGGGCTTCTGGTGGGGGCTGCCCATCGTCTCCGCCGTGCTGCTGATCGTAATCATCGGCGTCAGCGCGCGGCTGCCGCTGCGGGCCGGGACCAGCGCCGAGACCGCGGGCGGGACCAGCCCGGCCGGCCCGCCGGGCAAGCCCGCGCGCGCCACCAGCCCCCGGCTGCCGGGCCGCTTCTGGCTCTATGCCGCGTTCGCCGCGCTGTATGGCATCTGCGAGACCATGAACGGCAACTGGTCGCAGCTTGAGATGAGCCGCGAGCTGGGCGCCACCGCCGCGCAGGCATCGCTGGCGCTGGCCGCGTTCTGGGGCATGGTGACCGCCGGGCGGCTGCTGTTCGCAGCGATCGAACGCTGGCTGCCCGGGCGGGTGGCCTATCGCCTGCTGCCGCTGGTGGTGGCGGGCGCCTTCGTCCTCACCGGCGTACTGCCGCATGGCGCCGCGCTGGCCGGGGTCGCGGTGTTCGGCCTGGCCGGCCTCGGCTGCTCAGCGCTGCTGCCGCTGACGATCAGCTTCGGCGAGGAGAACATGCCCGCGATCTCGGCCGTCGTGGCGGGCGGCCTGATCGCGTGTTACCAGTTCGGCTACGGAGTCGCCGCGTTCGGGGTCGGCCCGCTCCAAGACGCCGGGCTGAGCCTGCGCGCGATCTTCACCGCCACCGCCGTTGTCGCGCTGGTCATGGGCGCGGTGTCGGTCGCCGTGGCCAGGGACCGGCCGCCGGCCCGGCCGGCCCAGCCCGGCCGGTAGTGCGGGAGGCCGGAGGTGTGGACGGCTCTCGGCGCGGGCTGGTTCGAGGCCGAGCACACCGGCTACGGCATCCCGTTCCCGGAGCTGGGCGAGCGCTTCGCGCGCCTTGGCGAACAGCTCGAGATCATCACCGGGCTGTGGGCGACCCCTGCAGGGGAGACCTACTCGTTCTCCGGCGAGTACTACACGCTGGTCGACTCGCCTGCGCTGCCCAAGCCCGCCCGGCCGATCCCAGTGATCGTCGGCGGCAAGGGCCCGCGGCGGACCCCGGCCCTCGCCGCCCGGTTCGCTAGCGAGTTCAACGTGCCGTTCTCGCCGATCGGCGAAGCCATCACGCAGTTCGAGCGGGTCGCGCAGGCCTGCGCCGACACCGGCCGCGATCCCGCGCAGATCGTCCGCTCCTGCGCACACACGCTCGCGATCGGCGCCACCGACGCCGAAGTCGCCCGCCGCGGCGGCTCGCTCGGCCTGACCGCGGACGAGCTGCGCGCGAACCCGCTCGCAGGCACACCCGCGCAAATCGTCGACCAGCTCGGCCGCTGGCAGGAACAGGCCGGCGTCACCCGCGTCTACCTGCAGCTGCTTGATCTCGCCGATCTCGACCAGCTGGAGCTCGCCGCTGCCGAGGTGGCGCCGCAGCTCACGTAGCGTGCCTTGCGGAACAGAACCGTCGGCGCGACTATGTCCGCGACCGGATCGCGCTCGCGGACGGTAGGGCTCAAGCGCACCTCTCGATGCCCGCGGGCAAGGCATCTCCCGGCGAGTGGCGGCAGCACCTGATTTCATCCGGGCGGCGGTCCCAGCGATGTCTCAAGCCTCTTCGCCGGTGAAGACCTGGCTTCTGCCGGACGTTCTGCGGCGAGGCCCGCGTCCGAGGTCCCGGCCATCGCCACAGTGTCAGCCCGAGCCCGGCCCGCACCGCCGGCCGCCGTCCGGTATTCCGGCTCAAGGTGTGTCGAGCTGGGCGCCGGCGGTGCGGCCGGCGTCGGCGGTGCGGCGCAGGAACCCGGCGATGATCTCCAGGTCGTCGCTGGAGTAGCCGGCGCAGATCCTTGCCATTTCGGCGTTCATCCCCGACGCGAGGCGCAGCACCTCTGCGCGGCGGCCGGGTACCGGCTGCAGGACGACGCCGCGGCGGTCGGAAGGGTCGCGCTCGCGCGTGATCCAGCCGCCCCGCTCCAGCCGGTCGATGACCCCGGTCATGGTGGCGGGGTGCAGGTCGGCCAGCCGGGCCAGCGCGCTCGGGCTGAGCCGGCCGTGCCTGTCGATGAGATCAAGGCATTGCAAGTCGCTGCCCTTGAGGTCGAGGTGCCCGCTGATGCGCTGGTTGAGCAGGAACAACTCGGCGCTCATGTCCCGCAGCGCCTCCCTGATCGCCCGGTTGAGCCTGCCTCGGCGGCCAGCCTGCTCCCCGTCTCCTGATAGTATCGTTTCCATGTGATATGATTTCCGTATCCTATGAGTACGACATCAGCGTACCGGAACCCGGCCGGAGGGGCCGCTTGCCGCGGCCCGGGAGCAGGCGATTACAAGGCACGACCGGCGGGCGCGTCCGGCCAGCGGTCCCTGACCGCCCGACGGAGGGCGTGACCTGCTGCATATGCCCGCGCCCGAGCCGGAACACCACCAGCAGGCCCCCATAGAAAGGCACATGTCATGAAGGTCACTATCTTCGGCGCATCCGGCGCGACCGGGACATGCCTGGTCAGGCAAGCGCTCGACGCTGGCCACCAGGTCGTGGCGGTCGTCCGCGACCCGGCTCGCCTGACGGTTCCCGCCCAGCCGGGGCTGCAGGTCACCACGGCCGACGTCACGGACCCGGCCTCGGCCACCCCGGCCGTGGCGGACGCCGACGCGGTGATCACCGCGGTCGCCCCGCACGGCACCGGCCGCAGCACGCTCCGCCAGGGCAGCACCCGCAGCATCGTGCAGGCGATGCACAAGACCGGCGCACGCCGGCTCCTGTTCGTCAGCGGCTCCATCGTCACCGACCGCGGCGACAGCCCCTACCTGCGCTACCTGATCAAGCCCGTCGTGCGGCGCACGTTCCTGCGCGACGTCACCGCCGACTTCCTCGCTGCCGAGGCCGAGATCCAGGCCAGCGGCCTGGACTGGACGATCTTCCGGCCGCCCTCGCTGACCGGCAAGCCCGCCAGGGGAACCTGCCGCGTCGCGGCCGACCGCAACCTGCCCCGCTGCTTCAGCATCACCCGCGCGGACCTCGCCGCCTGCATGCTCAGCGTCCTCAATGACACCACGGCCAGCCACCGGCACCTGTGCGTCGCCAACTGACGCCCGGACCAGGGGGCAGCACACCGTGACCCGCCACGCCGCCATGCCCCGCGGGACATGGCGAAAGGGAGGGCGATGTCCTCGCCAGCACCAGACAGCCATCCCCGTAGCAATCGCGGGTCTTCCCCCCCCGGCAGCGAACTCGCCTTCGCCGCCCGCTCGCGCCTCGAAGATGCTGATCAACGTAATCCAGCCGGGCGGCGCGCACTCATAGGGCCGGGACCGGACCCGGGCGATTCAGCACGTGGCGGGATGACCGCCCAGGCTAGCCGAAAGGAATGTCATGATCTTGGTAACAGGAGCAACTGGCTCCGTCGGGCGCGAAACCGTGCAACTGCTCCTCGCCGAGGGTGCTCGCGTCAGGGCGGTCACCCGCCATCCGGCCGGAGCACGGCTACCCGATGGCGCCGAAGTGATAGCCGGTGACCCCTCACAGCCGCAGACGCTCGCGTCGGCGCTGGAGGAGGTCGATGCCGTGCTGGTCATCCCGCGGGCTGTCGGCGGCGCCACCGCCGAGCTGCTGTCGCTGGCTGCCGGCCACGGCGCACGGCGCGCTGTCGTGGTGTCGGCGGCGACCGTCCAGTACCCGGCCGGGCTGCCAAAGTTCGCGGCTGAGTTCAGGGCGGCCGAAGACGCCGCCGCAGCTTCCGGGCTGGCCACCACCGTACTGCGCTGCGCCGACTTCGACGCCAACGCGCTGGCCTGGGCGCCACAGATACACCAGGGCCGCGTGGTGTACGGCGCGTACCCCAGCGCGGCCACCTCGCCGATCCACCACCGCGACATCGCCGAAGTCGCCGCGCGGGCGCTCACCGGCGCCGGACACCACGGCAGCAGTTACGTCCTCACCGGGCCGCAGTCGCTCACCCAGCCCGGCAAGGTCCGCATAATAGCCGAGGCCACCGGCCTCGACCTGCGCTTCAGGCCCATCAGGTTCGCCGATGATCCACCACCGGCCAGGCTGCCGGTGAAGTGGCCTAGCCGCCGGCCAGCAGCACCACCGGTGCCGAGGGCGCGCAGCGGTTGGGCGCGCTGTTCGCTGGCCGCCATCACAGTGAGTTAGCATCTGTGGCGCGGCTGACAGTTCGCGCGGGAACGCGCGATGCTGGCCTGGCCTAAAGCGTGAGGGCACTGGGGAAGCGGGTCTGGAAGTCCAGTATCCCCGCCCAGTGCGGGGTGATCGCGATGCGGGCCATGGGCTTACCCCTGAGCGTGCTCACCCAGGCTGGGCCCTGGTCGGGCCCGAAATACCGGGTTGCCGCCAACGCGTACTCGGGGCTCACGTCATCCAGCAGCTCGACGCTCGCGCGCCCCCGTACGAGCAGCACTTTGTGCGGCCAGGCATTGTCGTCGATCGTGAGCGCCACCCGCGGATCTGCGGCCAGCGCCTTGAGCTTCGGGGCTTTCGACGGTGACCCGAGGACGAATTGATCGCCGGTCCAGTGAAACCAGATCGGCACAACTCGCGGGCTGCCATCGGTCCAGGTGTAGGCCAGCCTCGCCGGGTTGGCCGAGTTCAGGAGCATCCCGGCGACCGGATCATTGAGCAGTTCAAGGCTGCCTTGCTGTGTCATCTCAGCCTCCTCGCGGACCAGGGGCGGAAGACGGGACGAACCGTCACAGCCGCGCCGCGGCTAGCCCGGTATCCGGTTACCCGGCCGGCTATTGCCTCCCGGCAGAGTTCCGGGTCACCCGCAGCGGGGAGTGCATCAGCAGGTCATCCACAGACGCCAGAGGCGAACGTCCCGGAAACACCACCCAGTTCTGCACCTGGCTCCCGGTCAGAGGCAAACTGACGACCGCGTCCAGATCGGCGGCTCTGACGCCCATTCGAGACGGCCGATCGGCGCGTAGTTCAGGCACCGAACGAGCCGCCTGGGTGCGTGCCGGGCGGATTGCCTGGCGGGATTGGGCTGGATCAGCCTCGTATCGTGGGCCTTGGGCGGGTCGCGCTAGCGACCCGCCCGGTATCGCTGACCGGCACGGGCGGATGGCTTCGATGGACATCACCAGGCGACGCGAGCTGGCCGGCCGGGTGACGCGCTACCTGATGCAGTTTGGCCCGGCGGGAGCCGGGCTGAGGCTGGCGGGCCTGTGCGATCTCGGTGAGGAGAACGTAGTCCTGCGCGGCCTGGCCCGGGCTGGCATCGGCTCGCCGCGGACGCGCGACGACATGGAGCGGCTGGGCTTTTACGTCTGCGTCGAGGACCTGGAGGACGAGCTGATCCGCGCGATCGGCGCTGGCCGGGTCGAGGCGCTCATTGACTCGCAGGGCGATCCCGGCTCGTTCCGCAGCCTGCAGCGACAGCCTCAGTGGCGCGGTCAGCCCGCCGCGGCGCAGCTACAGCGGTTCCTGGGCAGCGGCGCCCGCCGCAAGCTCCGGTACGCGCGGCTGCTCGCCGGGGCGGTGAACCTGTAGGGCGCGACCATGACAGCCCAGGCCCGCAAAGACCGCCGCGCCGATCGGCGGCGATGCGCACCTCGACCCGAGCCCAGTCATCATCTAGCCGGGGAGGGCGGTGGCCGGGACGCCCGGGGGCAGGTTGCCGGGCTGCAGGGCGCCGGCCGCTATCTGGTCGGCGACCCAGTCGATCCACTCGATCTGCAGGGCATAGAAGCGCCGCCCGAACTCGATGACGAGACGGCTGGCGCGCTGCTGCTGGCTGGCCGACCAGTCGACGCTGGCAAGGGCGTGGTCGATCTCGCCCAGGTGCCGGACGTACTCGGCGCGGTCCCGGGCCAGCAGCGCCAGCGCCTCCTCGGTGGGCAGGGCCCACAGGCAGAACACACGGAGCTGGGCCGGGTGGCGGATGGAGTAGTCCGGCTCGGCGTCGCGCAGCCAGGACCGCAGCTCGGCCAGTCCTTCGGGGGTGGTCTGGTAGATGCGGCGGCCGCGCGGGCCCTCGCCGGTCTGCCGGATGAAGCCGTGGGCCAGGAGCTTGGCCAGCTCCGGATAGATCTGGCTGTGCTGGGCCGGCCAGACGTTCCCCATCGAGACGCTGAACAGACGGGCCAGGTCATAGCCGCTCCTGGGCTCGCCGGCAAGCAGGTTGAGCAGAGCATGACGCAGTGACATACCCAAAATTTTACATGTACGACTTGACATGTCAAAACTTAAGGTGTTCAACTACACATGTCAAAGTCAACATGTAGGAGCTGACATGAAGAAGATGACACCTGAGACGATCCACGCCCGGCGCTGGGCCACCCTCGCGGTGCTCTGCCTTTCCTTGCTGCTCGTGGTGGTGGACAGCTCCATCGTGAACGTGGCGCTGCCCACCCTGTCCCGCGCGCTGCGCGCGTCAACCACCTCCCTGCAGTGGATCACCGACGCGTACACGCTGGCCGTGGCCGGCCTGCTGCTCACCCTGGGCAGCCTGGGCGACCGGATCGGCCGGCACCGCCTGCTCGCGGCCGGCCTGGCCGTGTTCGGCCTGGGATCGGCGCTGGCCGGCGTGTCCGGCTCGGCCGGCCAGCTCATCGCGTTCCGGGTGCTCATGGGCATCGGCGCGGCCGCCATCATGCCGGCCACGCTGTCGATCCTCACCAGCGTGTTCACCAACCCAGCCGAGCGGGCCAAGGCGATCGGCGCCTGGTCGGCGGTGGCGGGTCTCGGCGTCGCCATCGGCCCCAGCACGGGCGGCTGGCTGCTGGAGCACTTCGCCTGGGGATCGATCTTCACGGTGAACCTGCCCATCGTGGCCGTGGCACTGGCGGCCGGCCGGCTCGTGATCCCGCCCTCGGCCAGCCCGGACCGCAAGCCCCTCGACCCGGCCGGGGCCGTGCTGTCGATCGCCGGCCTGCTGGCCGTGGTCTACGCGATCATCGAGGCCCCGCGGCACGGCTGGCTGAGCGGCACCACCGTGGGCATCGCGGCCGGCGGCCTGGCCATCCTCGCGGCCTGGGTGGCGGTCGAGCTGCGCAGCTCGCACCCGATGGTGGACCTGCACGTCTTCGCCGACGCCCGGTTCAGCGCGGCAAGCTTCGCGGTGACCATGATCTTCTTCGCGCTGTTCGGCTGGCTGTTCCTGTTCACCCAGCAGATGCAGTTCGTGCTCGGCTACAGCGCCCTGCAGGCCGGGGTGCGCACCCTGCCCTTCGCCCTGGCCATGGGAGTGACCTCCGCCGCCTCGGCCAAGCTGGCCGCGCGGGCCGGCACCAAGCTGGCCGTCGCCGCCGGGCTGGCGTTCATGGCCGCCGGATTCGGCCTCATGACCACCTCCACCGTGCACACCGGCTACCCGTTCCTGGCCCTGGCCAGCGTGATCCTCGCGATCGGCATGGGGCTGGCCATGGCGCCCGCCACCGAGTCGATCATGGGCTCCCTGCCCCCGGCCCAGGCCGGCGTGGGCTCGGCGGTCAACGACACCACCCGGGAAATCGGCGGGGCCGTCGGCGTCGCGGTGATGGGATCGGTCGCCTCCTCGGTGTTCTCCAGCCACCTGCACGCCAGCCTGGCCCACCTGCCCGCGGGCTACGCCCGCGCCACCGGCTCCCTGGGCGCCGCGCTCACCGCGGCCCGCCGGTCACACAACACCGGCGGCCAGATCCTGGCCCACGCCGCCCAGCACGCCTTCATCACCGGTTCCGACACCGCCGTGCTCGCCGCCATCGCCGCCGCCCTGCTCGGCTCGCTGGCCGCCGTCATCTTCCTGCCGGCCAGGGCCGGACAGACCGCCACCCGCGCCGTCACCGCACCGGCCACGCAGCCCGCACCGGCCGCGGCGGCAGTGCAGACGGCGCAGCCCGCGCCCGCCGGCCGTGTCCCGGTCACCGCGGGCCGCCCGGCCTGACCGGCCAGGCCCGGCCCGCAGGCCGGCCGCGACCCGAACCGCCGCCGGCCGCCGGCGCCCCCAGGGGCCGACGGCCGGCTTACGGGCGCCCGCCCGGGTCAGCGCCGGATCGGTGGTGACCCGGGCCAGGTCATATCCGCTGGCCGTGTGCTCGTCACGGGCCAGGATCAGGCTAACGGCGCGGGTGTGCCGGGACATCCGCCTATCCGTCACCGCAGGCGGCCGCCCTTCAGCCGCCAGCCGCCATCAAAAGTGCGAAACCTCAGTACGTCTTTTCCTTTACGTTCCGCGACTCCTTTTACGTTCTGCGACACGATGCCGACGGCGACTGTCCTTGTGCGGGGAGCGGACCGCTCCCCGCCTGCGAGTACGTAACGTACTTGACGTACTCATGCTGGTGGGGTTGACTTGAGGCAACCACCACAGGGGGCATGCCTGATGACCGCCGTTCACTACGACAGCTACACCGAAGCGCGTAACAACCTCAAGCACCTGCTCGACGCCGCCGAGAGCGGCATGGTGGCCACGGTCCGCCGGGAATCGGCCACTACCGCCGTGCTCGACGCCGCCCGGCTGAGGCATTTCCTCGCCTCAGTTGTGCCGTCCCGCGCCCGGGTCATCGGTGAGGCCGGCGGCTGGTCGGTGTTCATCCCCGGCCTCCCGATCGCTGCCGACGGGGAGACATTCGACGAGGCGATCACCGACATGACCGATGCCCTGCGCGAATACGCCCGCGACTGGCAGGACCACCTGCACAGCGCCCCGAACCACCGCGATAACTGGGGCCTGGTTCAGCTGATCAGCCTCAGCGACGACGGCCAGCTCCGCGAGTGGCTCCGGGGGCCGGTACGGTGACCTGGCCAGCGCCAACGCGCAAGGACCACGAGGCGTTCTGCCTGGCCGAAGGCTGGCAGCCGGTCGCTGACGCGCGCGCCCGGACCGGAACCCACCACGTCACCTACGAGTTGCACCTGCATGACGGGCGGATCCTGCGGACCCGTATCTCCCACCCGGTGAACCGCGACGGCTACGGGCCCGGAATTTGGAACCATATCCTCAAAGACCAACTCGACGTTGACGAAGCGGCCTTCTGGGCCTGCGCCCGCGATGGCGTCAGGCCAGACCGGGGCGCGCCGGAGCCTCCAGCCGAAGGCCTGCCCGCGGACCTGCTCCACCTCCTCATCACCCGCGCGCACCTCAGCGAAGCCGAAGCAGCCGCGATGACCAGGGACCAGGCCATCGCCAGGATGCAGCAGTACTGGACCACCGGAACCTAGAACCGCCGACCCACCCAACGCGACGCG